>JAFDAI010000065.1 GCA_019313905.1 Deltaproteobacteria bacterium
CTGTGAATTCCAGTTTAAAGCAACATATAACGATTTTGAAGACGCTGTAACTGACATATTTTATCCATATTATGAGGTGGGAATATCCGATGGCGCGCAATTAATTACTCTTGACGTTCCCATAAAAATCTGTGCAGGGGGCGATATAAAAATCACCGCGACTGGAGATGCCGGGAACGCAAATGCAATATGCACGGGATCATACAGAGGATGGTTGGAGGCCGCATAAATGGCATATTGTACAACGGATGACGTATATTTGGAAGCGGGGACCGCCACGGGCACCGCGGTAGAGGCCGACATAATAAATATGATTATCCGTTCTGATGAAGAGATAACATCTAAACTCAGAGCGGTTGGGATTATAGATCTGCCTGAATCAGATATAGATCTTAAAACCGCATCCATCCAGTTTACTATTGCCAAAATCAAACGCAGGCAGGCAGAAGAACTCAGTCGCCCGGGATCTCTTAAATTGGGGAACGATATTGCATTTACAGTAAATCCTGAAGCTGAATCAAAAGCAGCTGAAGCGAAAGGATATGCTGCTCTGGATTTATATGCTAATTATGCTGGCGGGTCTGGTGTGGTCATCGTACCAAACGCAGACGATCCATATCTGGAGTTGAGGTAATGGTTCTTCCAACTTCGCTATTGATCCATTCAGCGACCATTCAGCATTCTATTTGGGGGGTTGATGCATATGGCCAGCCTGCAATCACAGGGACTGTTGACACAATAGTTTCCTGTCGGTTTGTAGGAGCAAAGGAGACATTAGTATCGGATAATGGTGGATATATCAAATCTCTACCTAAGATCCTATTGCCTCCGGGCACAACAGTTGAGGATTTAGATCAGATAGTGAGCATAGAGGATGGGTTTGCTGAAACGTATAATATTATCACAAAAAAGGTAGTATACGAAGCTGCAACAAAAACAGTTTCGCACATATCCTGCGAACTGGCGGCGGTGGTTTAAGTGAATGACCACGATCTGCTTATCCGCATCGATGAGAACATGAAAATGGTTTTAGCCGAACTGAAGAAAGGCGAAATAAAGATGGCCGAACTTGAGACTAGGATAAGTACAGTAGAAGGATTTAAACATACTCTTCTTGGTATTGCAGCCTCAATCTCATTTGCAGTATCTGTGCTCGGTGCATGGTTAATGTCACATTTTAGGATGGGGTGATATGAGCGGGATTAAGGGAATGAAGGAACTTCAGCGGGCATTTGTAGATTTTGGCAAAGCGCTTGAAAAGAATCAGCGGAATGCTCTTAAACTGACGGGCAATGCATATAAGCGCGATGTCCAGAAAGGCGCGCCCCATATCACAGGCACATATAGGAGATCTATCCACCTAGAACCCGAGGGGTCTGACACAATCCTTGTAGGTACAGATCTTGAGTATGGGCCGCGCTTGGAGTACGGATATGCCGATACTGATAAGCTGGGTAGGACCTATAATCAGGCAGCACAACCGCACTTCAGACCGCCACTGGATACCAAATTCTCAGAATATCAACAGATTTATCTGGAGGCAATGTTTGCATGAAAGACATTGTGCTGGCAATCATTACGCGATTGAAAGCAGATGCGACTGTTGCGGCACAGGTCGGTACACGGATATACCGTAAAAAATTACCTTTAAATCCAGTGTTCCCCGCCATCACAGTTTCACGCGTGGACAAGATCCGTGACAAACAAAAGAATAATACTGGCCGATATGCCGATGCCCGGGTACAGTGTACTATATGGGCCAATTCAGACGGATATGCATCAGATATCTCCGATATGGTTACAGATTCGTTGAATCTGGTATCAAATACAGTATTGAGCACAGGGGATACATCTGGGGTCTATGTGGTTTACATAGAAGATGCTGGAGGGGTTCCTGATGAGGATACAGTACTCTCAATGTATATGGATCATAGAGATTTCATGGTAAAATATTCTTATAGATAGATAAAGGAGGTTAAATTTAAATGACAGTAAGAAGCGAATTAAACGGACGCCCGGTTATTTTCATTCCGAGGGCGAATGAACCAATCGAGGCAGGATATTGGATATATTCTGATACTCTAAAACAGGTGATTGACAAATGACAGAACAGGCAAAAATAAGCCTCGGCGTATCAATTATGCGCGGGGGAGAGATTTTCGGGGAAGTTATAGATGTAACTGTCCCCGGAGCGACTGCAGAAAAGAAGGAGACTCTGGCTCAGAATAACATAGGCGGAGTAAAGACTAAAACGCCAGGCTGGGTAGATTGGGATGATCTTACATTCACAATAAATTATATTGGATCAGCTGCGCAGAGCACTCTTTTGGGAGACATAACAAAACGGAAGTCTGAGACATGGCTGATTATCATGCCGCCCTCATTTGGCGCTGCAATGTTCTCTTTCTCTGGATATCTTGGCGGTACCAAACCAGCCACAGATGGGAGCGATATTGGCAAAATCGAAGTGACCGTAATGGTAAATGGCAGCATGACTGAAGTAACTGCTGCAGGCGCGCCACTGACGACACCCTTCTTTGTGGTTGCAGATACTGCAGTCGCCCCAAATACACTGACTCCGTCCCCTGTTGCATCAGCAACAGATTATGAGTATGAAATAACTGCGTATTCGGACAGCACGGCAGTAACCATCACCCCAACGGCAACGGCAGGGACGATCTATGTAAATGGCACGGTAGTTGCAACGGGAGTTGCATCGGCAGAAATTAGTATCGGTTCGGCATCGGGAGAGATTGTGATGATTCCGATCGTGGTATATCAGATAAATAAAGTGCCAAAAATCTACTGGTTACGTGTTGTGCGCGGATATGAGGCAGGTCCATAATGACCGGGCGAAAACATGCAGCGCTTGAGATAGGCGGAGAGATCTATAATCTCCGCATTTCTTATAATGCGATGTGTGACTTTTTAGACAGTATAGGTTCTTTAGATTTACTTGAGGAAAAAGCTCTGATAGGCTATAGGGGTATGCTCTGGGCAGGGATAAATAACTGTGGTAATAAAACTATAACCATTGAGCAGGCAGGAGATCTCTGTGAGCAGTATATCATAGACAATGGACACGCAGAATTCCTAAAAACTATGACAAAATTGATTTCTGATAGCGAATGGATAGGAAACGAAACTGGAAAAAATCGGAAAAAATCCCCCAAAAAGGCATCAGAGAAGTCATTAAAGAACACAGAGATCTTGCCTTCGGAATAGGGGGATTGACTCCCAATGAATTTTGGGGTTTAACCCCTGCAGAATTCATCCCATTTATTACGGCAAAAATTGAGTGGAGAAACAAAGAGATGCACACTGAAAACGAAAGAGTAGGTCTAATTTGTTCAACTATAGCCAATGTATTCCGTGGCTCCAAATCTAAGACGTATAAACCCTCTGATTTTGTTAATCTGGGTGAATCAGCTAAACCAAAAAAGAGCAACCCACAAAGAATATATGACAAAATGAAAATGTGGTGCACGGCAACAGGAGGTAAATAATGGGACTGGCTGCATTTGCGAAGGGGATCGCGTTTCCGATTACTGCTGATCTCAAAGGACTCAAAACTGGATTGGCACAGTCTAATAAAGAGCTGGATAAGACTAAGAGCAACTTTTCTAAAATGAGTACCGGGATCCAAAAGCACAGTATGGCTATTGGGACCGCTATGACAGGGATCGGCGCAGCAATTGTTGGACTGACAGATTCCGCGAAAAAGACCAATGCTGCGCTGGGAGTTACTGCAATCCAGCTGGGTGTATCTACAGAAGAGATGCGCGATCTGGCTCTGGCGACTACAAACGTTACATTTCCCCTCGAAGAGGTACAGGGATCTTTTGATCTATTGACGCGCGCGGGGATGGAGAATACAGATCAAATCAAAGCTACAGCGACAGCGTTTGATACGCTTGGAGATGCTACGGGGAATTCTGCATCAACTGTTACACGGATGATGATTCCTGCATTTAATGCGTTTAAAATCCCGCTTGAGGATGTAGGGACGCATACTGATACAATGACGCACCTCCTCCGGAATACTACAGTAGAAATGTCAGATTTTTCATCTGCAATGAACTATCTATCTGCCGATCTTGGACCGTTGGGAATTTCAATGGAGGACACAGTAGCAATCCTTGAGGCAATGGCGGATAAGGGCATTCAGGGATCTGCAGCAACGCGCGAATTCCGGACGGCGGTAACTGGAGCAAATGGCGACGTAAATCTATTGTATGAAGGGTTAGGTCTCACCTCAGGAGAAGTAGAAACTTACAGGGGTAAACTACAGGGCGCAACCGGTATGACTCAGGACTTTGCCGATGCCGCGAACGAGCAATATGGCATGCTGGATAATTTAAAACAGGCCTGGTCTGAATGGTCCTTAACCCTTGGTAGCGCCCTGGAACCGCTTGATATGGTCGGTGGCGCGTTAACTGTTATGGGGCCTATGATGATGGGTCTTGGGCCCATGATGACATTATTCTCTACAATCCAGACAGGGACGGTAGTCCCTGCTCTCATGTCGACAGCCGCTGCAGGATGGGCGGCAATATTGCCCTGGTTGCCTCTGGTTGTGGCTATTGGCGGAGTAATCGCAGTAGGATATCTTTTATATGATAATTGGGAGCTAATTACAGGAGCATTATCTGATCTTGATAAAGAGTTAGGAATTGTGAAAAAATCCACCGTTATTATTGGGGGTGCCTTTGGCTGGTTATCTGAATCAGTTATCTCCCCTCTTGTTGGGTGGTTTAATGAAGCAATATCAAGTATAGACTGGTTAGGACTTGCATTTAAAGCCTTCCTTGGGCCTATTGGCCTTGTGATGTATGCAATGGAGGTTTTTGGAGTCTCATGGGAGGATGTTTGGAAAGGAATGGTAGGTATAGGTAAATCAAGCATAAACTGGCTAATAGGTGGAGTAAATCTTCTTATACGTGGCTTAAATCGCCTTAAATTTGAGGTCCCGGATTGGGTCCCTCTTATTGGTGGGCAATCTATAGGATTTAATTTACCAACTCTGCCTAAACTTGCTGCAGGAGGAATTATAACACAACCGACTGTGGCAATGATAGGAGAGGCGGGTCCTGAGGCAATAATTCCACTTAATCAAGGCAATCTAGGGCTTGAGAAGGTAGTTATAACCGGCAACACATTTAATGTGCGAACAGAACAAGATATTAAATCTATTGCCCAAAACCTACATACGCTGATAAAAAGAGATGGACGTAGTAAGGGGACTTTCTGATGGTGGATAATGGCGGATTTAAAATAGGGGGCATTGCAGCAAGCACATATGGGGTTACCCTGATGTATGCGCCAGGTCAGCCAATGCTTCCGGATACTAGGGATAGGGAGATTGATATCCTCGGTAGATCTGGCCAATATTGGACTGATTCTGACGCAGGTATCAGAATGTTTTCCCTGCCCTGCATGTTTGATGGTTCGGCTGATGCAGCCGCGCTTGAGACTCTTATACGAGCATTTGCAGTTATATTTGTAGATGAAGACGGGAGATCTAAATTGTTAGATCTTGAATTTGACGATGCGCCCGGATTGATATATTCTGTCAGATATGCGGGTCAGATACCATTTGACCGCGCATGGATTGGCTGTTCTGAATTTACTCTTAATTTAATTGCAGATGATCCATATGCGTATCAGGTAGATGAGGAGTATGATTATGAATCAATTACAACGTCCCCGGGTACAATGACAGTTACAAGCGACGGCAACGTTTCCACACCGGCGATCTTGTGTGTGGAGAATACGGGCGGGGCTTCGATTACGGGTGGATTCTCCGTTAAGATCCAATATGAGGTAGATTAAAAATGGGATTTGTAGGATGGAGTGATTACCTGCTCAATGCGGGGCTAAAGCATATCCACAATGAAGCAACTTTTACTGAGCCGGACTCATATCTGGCGGCGTTTATAGGTAACCCTCTGGCTGCAGGTGTGGAGGTAACTGGTGGCTCTTATGCGCGGCAAACTGTGACTTGGAATGGCGTGGCAGCCGGAGTTAATGAGTATACTGATGAAAATACAGGAGAGATTGCATTCCCTGAAGCCACAGGAGATTGGGGGTCTATATCGCATGTTGCGACGTTTGACGCACTTACTGTGGGGAATATGTTGGAGGTATTTGAATTGTCAACCGCGCGTAACGTGGTAACAGGGATTGTCCTTAAAGTCAAAGATGGTGAAATAGATTCATACGTCAAGAGGGAGTCTATTTAATGACGTTTAATCGCGGATCCGGATTTAATAGATCTAAGTTCAATTCAGATACATATAGCAATGTATTATACTCTGGGGGGTCCGCGAAAACACAGACAAAAGGGGTAGGGATTGCAGAGAGTATATTCTATGCCTCTGGGATTGCAAAAACCTTTACATCCACACTGATTGATGAAACCCTTTTAAAATCAATCTTAATGGAGTATTCAGCGGATCTTGCGGTAGGTGCGCGCGTGTGTATTAATGCCAACGATTTTACGGTTAAACTCGATGGCATAAACGCGATTGATAAATTTACGGGAGAGTTTCCGTATATCTTCCCCGTAACCTGCGATGTGATTTACGAAGATGGTATCGGTGCGCGGACGGTTAAAATAATTGTAGTGAGAAAAGATAGACATATTTAAGGAGGAAATTAATGGCGAATGGAGGATATTATCCTGTTATCCAGAACAGTCTTGAGGCGGCATTAACTGCCGAAATTAATAGCACGGCGACAACAGCGCCAGTTGATTTGTGCCAGTATTTTATACCTGCCGGGTGGGTACATACTGACATATCAGCTGCAAATCCTGTAATGGTGGTGTTAGGTCCAGACAATGCAGATTATACTTATCCGGAGACCGTGAAAATCACTGGGATTAGTGCGGCATCCGGGGCGGGCAACTTGACTATAGTAAGGGAGATTGGAGGCACAGCGACAGCCGGCGCTGCTAGAACCTGGCCAATTGCAACCAAGGTGGCGGTTGTTCTTACGGCGCAGCACATCCAACAGATTCATGATACGCTTAATAATTTAGGATATCAGAATGGAATTGGGGTTGAGTGGAACAAAATCTCCAGCAGTCCAACACTCGCGCGCACAGACAGGTTTGGGGCCACTATTACACCATCAGCAGGGGATTTCAATCTGTCGCCAATATGGGGGCAGATGCGACGCTGTAACCTTGCAGATGATGGAACCGTCAACGCATGGCACGGAGATGCCGATTTTGCGTACGATGGAAGCAACGGCGAGGTTATGGTATTTATACCATCGATGTATTATTACGCGCGACTGGTTGACAATGATACAAAGATCAGATGGGCTATTTCAGAAAGACCTCAAACCGACTTTAAGCGACACCCCTCTGTAATAGTGGATGGAAGATTTATTCCGGGTTTCTATGTGGGCGCGTTCCCCGGTTGCGCGTATGATGTGACGGGCGCGGCAACGGAAGTTGATACGATTGAAATATTAACCGAACCTACAGCAGATGGCAATTTAACCCTCTGGCTGGATGAGAATTATTCCTTTACGGTTGCAATTCTGGATGCTGATACTATTGAAGGAGTTATTGATAAAATCGTTGCTGCAGGTGTGAAAACTGATAAACAAGGAATTACATGGACTCCTCTTAAAGTTGATGCCACACATGTATCTTATACGGCAGGCAGTACAGGGTTAAAAACAACTGTGACAATGCCAAATGTTCTGGGAGTTACAAGTACAATTGTTAAAACAACGCCGGGCGCGGGCGGATATGTCCTGAACGATTCTGCAGGTGTCGATATGACAGCTTCAACCGGAGACAAACTCAGTTCGGTTGCAGGAGTTAAGCCAATTTCGGGTAATCAAAATACTCTCACGCGCGCCAATGCACGGATATTGGCAGAGAATCGAGGCGCGGGATGGCAGTTACTTGATTTCAATCA
>JAFDAI010000122.1 GCA_019313905.1 Deltaproteobacteria bacterium
TGTGCGGTCGGTCAACTTATGGTCTTTCCATTGCAGAAAGGTCGTCAGGTTGAAATGACTGGCGCGGTCAGTATTGAGAACCCATCGACCGTCCCCAGGAACCTGGGCAATAGGTTTGTCAATCAAAGGCCGGACCGCTGAATAGAAACCCATTCCAGAACTGTATATCGAACGGTCAGGTGGGAGAGAGGCACCATAGTCAATGTATCCATGCAGGCCGCGGTAGTGTACCTTGACAACTCCAGGTTCAGTTTCCGTTTTGTTAGCTGCGGTATCCTCTTTACCCTCACAGATACAATAGGGAAGAAGAATGAATAAAACAATAGTAATCAATATTAGATTCTTCATAATCATTCTCCTTATACGTAACTTAAAATATTTTCTCTCTGCTTAATTTCAGCATTATTATATTTATTTCCGTTCGATAACAAATCCCGTAGTATGGCAAACCTTATAGCCCATATTTTAATGCTCCTTCAATACTATATAAACCTCATGTCTTTTTCTTTCGTGCAATTTGAATTATCAGATTTTCGAGTTCCTCGGATGTTTTTTTCTCCTTTTCAAATTTTAAATTAACAACATGATTCAACAGGTATTGGAAATCACCAATACGGTATTCAATAATATCGCCATACTTTAACGGTGTTGCTCCCGATGTTCCGGTGGAAATAACCTAATGTACATAATAGTTCTAATCAAGGCTAAGTTTTCAGTTCTTTGTACATGTTATATATGATCTGTCGGTCTTCTACCGGAAGTTCGGTCAATAGGATGGGCTTGTCCTGCGGTCGAGTCTGTTTCTGGTTGATCTGCCCCATGAGTGACCAGTTGCGCTGCAGGTCCTGCGGTTTCTCGGCAGGAATATCATAGCGAGTAAAATCAATCACCTTCTCCGGCGTATTCTTTTGCCAGTCGTGTAGCAATGCCAGCCGGAACTGCTTATTCATAAACCAGCGAATCTCCAGATTCGCATGGCTGCCGCCAATTCCGGTTCCCCGCTCAACAAAACGATAATTCATGCTGTCATTATTTTGATATTGTTTACGCCACATCTCACCAAAATCACCCAATGAAGGACATTCAGCATTCGGCCAGCGTGTACGAATATTTTCTACCCACTGGGTCAACACATCGAGATGGGCAATGTCCGGCACAAGTGCGACTTCCCACATGTTGGTTACCCAAGCCCAGTTATTCAGCTCAAAGCCCTTATCAAAATGGTGTGCTGTACACTCGGTCATCTGCCCAAGCCCCTTTTCAGGACCATGCCACCCAATAGTCTCTATTGGACCAACTCCCATACGGCTGTTATAGGCATCTTTGCCTTTTCCATATTTTAGCCCTTCCCGCATTCCGCAGAGAAAATCAACTGTCCAGCCGTCAAGGTTTACACAATCAATAAAATCCGTCGCATCCTGAGCCGGTTTGCAAAAATGTTCTTTCGATGGATAATAGGGATAGCAGATAGACCCATCACCATCACCGTTATCAATAGCATACTGACTCCAAATGTTTCCCTGAGATACATGAATGTCTTCCTGCTCCGCCAGATAATGCTGATTGGCTGAAGAGAGAAAACCTGCAATCAGGCATTTCGGGCGGAAATTCCCCCCCATCATCTCACTGACTCGTTCCAGAGCTTCGTGAATGTCCCGGTTGACCTGATCACGCGTGTTGTACATATTAGCAAAAAAACCTCCCGGGATAAATGTGACGTCATCGTTGTACGTGTCATGGAAGTGGCGTACCAAGCGACGTGCCTGTTTATAATTGTCGCGCTGATCATGGAGGGCATGCCAGCTCATGGCCCATGTCATACGTGCTTCGGGCCAGCCGTCGGTCAGGGCCTGACGCAACGCTTTGATGTTTTCTGGCGTATGGCGATCATATTCATCGATACCGAGGTTGCGCGTACGAGTCGCTTCGATTTGGTTAACGCGAATACAAGAATTGAATGTTAGGATTCGCTTTCCATCAAGCGGTCTACGACGTGCAAAACTCATCTCGTTTTTCAGGCAACCATAAGAGCCTGTCAATAGAGCGCCTGTTCCAACTGCAGCAAGCTTAAGGAAATCCCTTCTTTGAATGGTTTGTGATTTTCTATTCTTCATGTCGGATCATCTCCTTTTAATATTTTAAAAACATCGATGATTTTATCATAAATAAATATTAGTCATAAGGCATGATTGATAACTGTACCGGTTTGGTCGATTCCAGTTTAAGCCATATAACCAAATTCACACCTTCCAATGTAGAAGCATGTCCGATTCTACAAAGCTGTCCTGTCGGTACTGGTTTATCATTGATGTAAACTTTTG
>JAFDAI010000123.1 GCA_019313905.1 Deltaproteobacteria bacterium
CCTGTAAGCCTGAATAACGACTTGAAGATTTTATCCAAATATCAGTTGGTAAAAATATCTACGGAGCCAAATCCAGGGCATGGAGTGCATAAGGTGATTGAGTCAACATTTGGTGACGGGAAAATAGAATTTAAGGCGGAAATCTAAATTTACACCATTGAATTCCGGTAAATTCTGGGGATAGCAAGCAAATAAATCTGCCCTCTTTTTCTTTTTTTCCTTTCTGCTTTCATTATCTGTTACTAAAGAATTCCTGAATTAACCGGTTTGTAATGACAGGACATTCCAAAACACTTGAATTGGAATCGATAACTGAAGAGATGGTGAGGGAAACGAGATAAGCGATACGTGTATGCACAGTACGTGAAGATCCTGTCATAGGGAATATCTCCATGTTTTCCTTGACATTTCACGGGTTTTTGTTGAGTATGCAAAAGTCTTAACAAAAAAACAAAGGCGATTTCGTAAAAGACGTCACTCCGGTGAAAACCGGAGTCCACGTTAAACATACAAAAAGGCCTTAAAGATGGCACACCTTTCCAGCAAACTGTATGCCCAATCCACCAAAGTCGAACATCTCGACCTGCCGGCCAAAGCCTTGGCGCAAGCAGGAGCCACGACAAAGAAGAACCTGGAGGTTTTGAGCTATGGTGGATAAAGGCGCCGGCTTCGACTTCAGTGCCCTGGTTGCCGCCATTCGGCGGGCCCATGAGCACATGACCGCTCAGGCCGGTAAGGCCGTCAATATAAGCCTGACCCTGCGCAACTGGTTGATCGGACGTTATATCCGGGAATACGAGCAGAACGGCGCGGACCGGGCGATGTATGGGGAGAACCTGCTGGAAGATTTGGCTGTAAGCCTCCAGAACAAGGGCATGAAACGTGTGGCGGATCGGGAGCTGCGCCGCTATCGCCAGTTCTATCTGACCTATCAACAGATTTGGCAGTCAGTGACTACCGAATTTCGCAATCTATTGCCCCCTGAGCTGCTACAGCTCCCTGCCCCAATTCGGGAGTCGGCGACTCCCATATTGCAAATCCCCGGGAAAACATTGATTACAAAGTTGTCGTTTACCCATTTAGCCGAACTCATCGCCATCGATGACACCCTCAAACGCACATTCTACGAAGTCGAGTGCATCCGGGGCAACTGGTCGGTCCGTGAACTCAAACGGCAGATCGGCAGTCTCTACTACGAGCGCTCGGGTCTGTCCATGGATAAAGAGAAACTGGCGGAACTGGTTCAGTCGAGGGCTGAGCAGGCTGAGCCGAAGATAGCCGTCCGTGGGCCTGTTACTATGCACCCAGAAAAACCACGCCCTCGTCGAATACGCCATCGCTGGCATGAACAACAACCTGTTCGTCTCCAAGTACCAGCTGGAACTGCCCAAAAAGGAAGAGGTCCAGCGCTTTTTGGAAGAGAAGATCCGGGAGGTAAATACTTGATTGATTGCCGTATAAACGGGATGCCCAAACCGATTTTTGTCCAGGCGTTTCCAACAGATGATAAAACAAGAGACACGACTATTACTTTGCTCCAGTTTGAAAAGTGGGGATCGACTTTCCGTTCTCTTGCCGTCTTCGAGGATCAGGAACAGATTGATCGCAAGGTCCTTGCGCGTTTCAGCGATGTCTGCGAAAAACGGTTTTCAAGTCTTATAGCAAACCGGGAACGAATCAAGCGCTATTTGGAAGAAACAATGTCATAGGGGTTACAATTCGTTGAAATGTCTAATCTAATTGCGACTTGAAAGGCATTTGATTTACATTAAGAAAGGGAAAAATGAAGTCGCGACCGGTGCCTGTCAAAAGTATCTTTCTTTTTCAAATAATGGGGGGCAACAAAAAGAAAACGGGGCGACTGTTCGGATGGTCGAACGTGGGATGATATGCCTGTGATTGCAGAGTAAAAGGAGTTAAAGGATAGCATCGTAATGTATGCAAATCGCAGATCAAAATGTAAGCCTGATTTTCCTATTCTTGACTACTCAAATATGAGAAAGGGGATAAGTTAGAATGCTGAATAACTTCAGATATCCAAAGGGCTCCGAATGGAGAAAATGGGATTTGCATGTTCATTCAAATGCCTCACCTGATTCTCATTTAATTCCGCATGATGTTGTAGATATGATAATCGAGAAAGAAATAAGTGTTTTTTCTGTTACAGATCATTCTTGTGTTGATAATGTAGATACATTTAGGAAAATAGTAGATCAAAAGAAGTCAGAGGGACATAATATTAACTTTTTGCCGGGCATAGAATTGAAAACAGACAAAGGGGATAAATCAGTCCATTTA
>JAFDAI010000124.1 GCA_019313905.1 Deltaproteobacteria bacterium
GCTTCGATCAGCGAAACTGCCATAGAACGTCCACAGGGCCGCCTTAGCCAATGCAATGAAGTTGCGCGACGCGGAATTCCCTACTTGTTTTCAGGCCAAACACTTGATATACTCCACACAGACTTATTCTGGTCAAGAAGTGAATATAGGGGACCATAGTAGACAAAAAGGAAATAAGATGGAAGATAGGGACAACGCAGTTAGACTCGCAGATATTAAAATAAAAGGTTACAAAACTTTTAGAAGCCTGAAGAAGTTTAAGCCTACAGCCATAAATATCCTTATTGGCGCCAACGGCGCTGGGAAATCCAACTTCATATCATTCTTCCGCCTTCTGAGTTGGATGATTGGTGCAGGAAGGCTTCAGGAGTATGTGGCTATGCAGGGCGGCGCAAGCGCACTGCTGCACGATGGCCCTGAAACGACGAGAGAGATCGAAGCAACCGTCACATTCGAGACAAGCAAAGGCAAGAATCAGTACTCGTTTCGCCTTGTTCATGCTGCTCGCGACACTTTAATATTCACACATGAAAGATATAGGTTCTCCAGGCTTGACATACCCAGCGAGGCTAACTGGACCACGCTCGGAGCCGGTCATAAGGAAGCAGAGATTATCGAAAAAGGCAAGAGTAGGGATCCGGATACTGTAACGGCAGGGGTCATCCTAAGCCTGCTCAAGCGAATAGTGATGTACCAGTTTCACAACACAGCTGAAGCAGCGCCAATACGAACGAAATCCGGAATCAATGATGGCTACAGACTACGAGAGAACGGTGGCAATATTGCAGCGGTTCTTCTGAAGCTCAGAGAGAAAGAGCACATACATTACGACAGAATCGTTGAGCGGATTAGGTTAGTTGCACCGTTTTTCGACGACTTCGTGTTGGAACCGGAGTATGGAAAGGTTCTCCTGCAATGGAAGGAGAAGGGTTGCAACGTCACGTTCGATGCTTCCCAAGCATCCGACGGGATGCTCAGACTTTTCTGTTTAATAACACTCTTATGCCAGCCGTTGGCGGACATACCGGATATTCTCATACTTGACGAACCTGAGCTTGGCCTGCACCCTTCTGCTATTAACTTGGCGTCAGACCTTATCAGGAGTGTTTCTAAAAAGAAGCAGGTGATCGTTGCAACTCAATCCGCACCTTTCGTAAATAACTTTGAGCCAGAAGAAGTCATAGTCGTTGACCGAATGGACCGTGAATCTACTTTGAAACGGTTGAAATCAGAGGATCTAAAAGACTGGCTGGAGGATTATACTCTTGGCGACCTCTGGCAAAAAAACATACTTGGAGGGAAACCTTGATATGATCAGAGTGAAAATCATTGTCGAGGGCCAGACAGAGGAGTCATTTGTAAATAAGGTGATGGCCAAGCACCTCTTGTCGCGTGAGATATACCTGTACCCATGGGTGGTAGGCAAACCCGGCAGAAAGGGCGGTGTTCCTAAGTGGCTCAAAGCCAAAAAAGACATCCTGATCACGCTGAAGCAAGACAGGGATTGCATATGCACAATCATGTTTGATTACTACGGCATGCCGTTGTGCTGGCCAGGCAGACAGGAAGCCAACGGCAAGCACCCAACTCAAGCATCACAGATTGTGCAAGAAGCAATTGCCGCTGATGTTCAACAGGAACTGGGGACATCCTTTAACGCCGAAAGGTTCGTCCCCTACGTTCAGATGCATGAATTTGAAGGTCTTCTCTTCAGCGGCCCTGAAGTCCTTGCTAAGACTCTTGGCCGAATGGACCTGACGGATGACTTCAACGCCATCCGTCAGCAATTCTCAAATCCCGAGGAAATCAATGATAACCTATCCACGGCACCTTCTAAGAGGATAATGGGACTTTGTGATTCATATGCCAAAGTTGCTGACGGTACATTGGCCGCACAAGGTATAGGGCTGGACACAATTCGCTCGCAGTGCCCAAATTTCAATAGCTGGCTAACAGCTATAGAATCGCGGGCGACCCATTAGATTTGTTCGATCTTCTTGAGCCAATGGCGTTTTCTTTTGCCAACCCTAATCCGACACGCTGACGAGCTTTGCTCCCTCATTCATCCATTCTTTGAGGATTGTCTCATCGTCCGCGGCTCTGCGGGCAATTGAACGCGAGGCGTCGCTGATCCGGATATTCGCTGTCACGAGCCTCTCCTCGAAATGCCCCGCCTCAACAACCACATTGCCGTCGGGGTGGATAATCTTGCTGTTGCCGTGGGAGCCGCGGAAAGTCTTCCGGTCGGTCGGGGCATTGGCCATGATGCAGAAAATGCCGTTCTCGGTGGCGCGGGC
>JAFDAI010000125.1:0-757 GCA_019313905.1 Deltaproteobacteria bacterium
TTTTAGTTTTTTGTTAAACATAATTTTATATTACAACTGATGTAGGTTATAATTTCCGTGGATGTTCAGGATGTTACTTGCTGCGCTGCTTTGGACAGATAGCCAAACAATATCTCCTGCGGCAACTGAAAATATTGCAGTCGCTGTGGCCCCCTTAAGGCTATTATTTTCATAAATTCTTTCTGACGCTGACTTGTATTGTGGAATTGCATTAATATACATTACCCAAACCAACTGACAGGCAGCGTCCGGTGCTGTGTTCATTACCCACTCTGCCGCATAAATTCCATCAGCACCTGCACCAACGATAAGATGAGCGGCCTGATCCCAATCACTTGCACCGCCGTCCACGCTGAATGTCTCATCAATGTCGAAATAGTCATCAGCCACACTCGAAACAGTATGAACGCCGTTATATCCGGCAACTGTTGAACCCCTAACAGTAATGATGTCACCATCCGACAATCCATGAGCGACATTATTTAATCTTGTGAATCCGGCACCGCCAGTCCCAAGCTGATATGATGCTATGGATCCTGTACTTCCGGCATCAAAAGTAAATCCATTCAATGCACCTGCGATAATTTGTCTTAATGCGATTGGAATATCTGCGGTCTCAATGACAGTATCAACGGCATTGTTGTAAATGTATGCTTCGCCATAATTCTTGCCGTTTAAAGCAATTACATGTTCAACACCTGCGCCATCTTGAAAATAGAGGAGATTGTCTGCTTTCGGATAAACAGCCACATAATTC
>JAFDAI010000125.1:773-3064 GCA_019313905.1 Deltaproteobacteria bacterium
GTAATTTCTTTCAATCTTAAAAGTTCGGTCGTTAAGCGCTGCTTAAGATAATAATATAAACTCATTTAAACCCCTTTCAGGAAGCCAGACAAGAAACAAGATCCAGAGCTTAACGGGTCTGTGCTAAGAGTGACTTTAAAAATATTATCACCAATTAACTCAACTTCATCAATCATAACATGGGTTTCATCTTCAACAAGTCCGGCCTGTCTGAAGATTTCATTGCCATCTGAATCTTCGATTGTCAGCATGGCCGTAATGATTGCACCTGAGAACACTGGCAATTTCAGCACAATCCGATTCGTAAGGGCATTAGCATTTATGGTTATTTCCTTGACGGTATCGCCGGACGAAAAAGCAATTTCAGTTTCAGGGATTTTGTCTAAGGTATCTTTATTTTCTTGAATACTGGAAGTGATTGTTGTCATTATCGGATTCTCCTTTTAAGCTTTTAAGCCCTTTTTCAGATCAGACGCAAACGCCATAACAACACTATCAGCAACATTCGGAGAGACTGCACCATCGGGTGCTTTATTTATTTTGATTTTACCAGATATGTCGTCATACACACACTGAGCCAATTCTGCAAGCATTTTATTTAATATCTTTATTTTTGATGATATGAACAAACATCTATCGATATTAACATTCTCACCAGCAAGCGCTTTTATAGTGTTCTCAACACGCAATCGAAGGTTCCACCATGCCTGAGCATTAAGACGCGCAAAGAAGTCTTTATTTAGGATCTTGACTTTACCGGCTTTAATATATACGCGATCTCCACCCATGACAGAACCGCCAAAATGAAACGGAACAAACAAACTTCCATCAGGCCCTTGACCATCTTCCGGATTTTTAGGAATGCGGGACAGGTCTGATTTTATACCAGCACCCATTCCGCCGGCATCATAATGCATCCTGACAACGCCATTCTGCCTATTTCTCATGTCAGCTTTTGCAGCGGTCATATGCAGAAATTTGACCTTCCATTCTTCGGCATCCATCAGCAATGAACTTTTTCTTAATGCATATGCATTCGTGTCATTGCCATCGTCTGCGATATCAAGACCGGAATACATAAATCCTGTAACATCTATACCAAGCTTCTTGTGAGCGTCAACACACTCTAAAAGCTTGTCATATGGCAGCACAGAGAATGCATCCCCTGCCCGGCGATATGCACCTTCCCAAATATTAAGATAGTTTGGATTGTTTTTCTGGTCCCAGATTCTTTTATCCTCAAGCTCTTTTGGAAACCAAGGATTATCTTTATAGCCAATATCGATAATTAATGAATTAGGGGGAGGTCCATGTTCGCCCCTGAATAGATTATCAACAGCGTCTGTTTTCCAGCGCGGATTCCAAAGAAACCAAAGCTCAGATCCGGCCTCACGGATTGTCGGGATAAGTATTTCGAGGGAGTCTCCTGAGACGTTTTGAGCCTCTTCAATAAGACATTTTGTGATGCCTTCAAGTGATTTGATGGAAGCGATGTTCCGGGAAAGGCCCATAAATATAAAACGCGACCTGTTCGCTCTGTTCAGAATTTCATATTCTGTTATTTTATATATATTCTCAATGCCCATACTAACGATGTGATCTTCGATTAATTTTTTAACGGATTCCTTGATCGAGTTTTGGATTTCTCTTGTGCAGAGGATAAATTCATAATGATCAGTAGCGTCAAGGAGGAGTTGACCTGTGGCAGTGCGACTTTTCGCCCCACCCCTGCCTCCGAACAAAGCTTTAAAGCGGAATGGATGCCTGAGTTGTTCAAGCTTTGCCGGGAACTGGACTTTTATTTCTCTTGTTTTGGTTGGCAATATTCGACTTTAATTTTAGTGTTTTCTGGGATAAGTGGCTTGCCGTCCTTGCCTGTATGTTCTTGATGTATTTTGTCCGCTTGATCAAGATATTGCTTGCCTAAAAAAATTGCCATAGCAGGATTTGTATCAGCCAATAACCATTGTTTGCGGCGGAGGCTGGCCTTGCCCCCAACACGTTTAAGTTTTGAATATTCTTTAAAATTCTTTTTCTTGCTGGTTTTGCAACGGCGCTCAAGGGTGTCGTATGATATGTTTATGAAGCCAGCTATTTCCTCCCCTGTGCATTGTAAGTTTAGGAGGCTGTCAACCAGTCCCCAATCAATTTTCAGCTTCGGTCTGCCCGCTGTTTTTTTACATTTTTTAGCCATGTTTGATATCTATAATCTAAATTTATAATAATGTCAACACTGTAGCTTTTTGTCTGAAATAGTCCGCAAAATTGTGTTTAGAAGCTAAGATAATTCT
>JAFDAI010000066.1 GCA_019313905.1 Deltaproteobacteria bacterium
TTCACATCCGACTTACCTGGCCGCCTACACGCTCTTTACGCCCAATAATTCCGAACAACGCTTGCACCCCCCGTATTACCGCGGCTGCTGGCACGGAGTTTGCCGGTGCTTCCTTTGGTGGTACCGTCAAATATGCAGGGTATTAACCTGCATACACTTCTTCCCACCTGACAGAGCTTTACGACCCGAAGACCTTCCTCACTCACGCGACGTTGCTGCGTCAGGGTTTCCCCCATTGCGCAAAATTCCTCACTGCTGCCTCCCGTAGGAGTCTGGACCGTGTCTCAGTTCCAGTGTGGCTGGTCGTCCTCTAAGACCAGCTAACCATCGCAGCCTTGGTAGGGTTATCCCCAACTAAAGGGCAGATTATCCACGCGTTACTCACCCGTGCGCCACTTTACTCATCCGCCGAAGCAGACTTTCTCGTAAGACTTGCATGTGTTAGGCACGCCGCTAGCGTTAGTTCTGAGCCAGGATCAAACTCTCAAGTTTAAATCCAAAAATGAGATTACTCTCAAAGTAAATTGCTATTTACATATAAGACCCACAAACCAACTATCTTCCACTATTCAATTTCCAAAGAACTTTAAGTGTCAAGAACGAACTCTGATTTCTAAACCAAAACTTATCCACTGTCAAGAAATATCTTCCCAAAAACAAAATAAAAAGACAACTCCCGACAAACGAAAGACGGCTTTATACGCTCCTCATTCCAAAGAGTCAAGATATATTTTCAAGAAAGATTTATTTTTTTACGTGAGCCAATAAGTCTATCCATACCGCCCAGAACAGGCCCGGGACGACAAAGGATGTTATGCATTTTACTCCCTTTGCATATTGGATAATTTGATCTCAAAAAAACTTCAATTTCCCAGGGTTTGCTTCGCCAATCCTGCGAAGTCTGTTCCTGCTTCCGGCAGGAAAACAAATCTCTACATCAACAGGCTCCTGTCTTCGCAAGAGTAACACTATAAATGCCAGACAACTTGCTGTGGAGTATATTCTTTAGATAGCGCTGCCATTGTCATCCAAGGCGGGAAGTTTTACCGTAGTGAATCCTGCACTATTTTTGTGATGTAGATAAGGTTTTTCTCCAAACGCTTCCTTCTTGAGGCAAAGTAAAGATTGAATGCACAGAAAGGACAGGCGGTTACAACAGATTCTGTATTCATCGTCTTTAAGAGACTGGTTGCTATTTCCAAAGAAAGTTTGGGGTAAACAGATCGTATGCCGCCTCCTGCTCCGCAACAGGTGCCCTCTTCTTTGTTTCTTTCTATCTCCCTTACCTCTGTTCCACATAGCCTGAGAATTTCCCGCGGTTCTTCAGCCAGTCCTTCGCCCCTGGTTACCCGGCAGGAATCATGGTACGTTACGGTTCTCTCTACTTTTTTCAGGACATCAGGTTTCTCTTTCAATAAATCGTAGATTGTTTCTACCGCATGGTGCACGGCAAATTCGGTCTCGCCAAGAATATCCGGGTAGAAATATTTGAAGCATTTCAGACATCCGCTGCAAGGAACGATGATCTTCTTTATCCCGAGCGCCTTGAATCGTTCCACATTCTTCTGAAAGTATTCACTCGCAAGGTCTCTTCTGCCGGATTCATAGATATAAATCCCACAACATCCTTCATCCTTCAGTATCATAAAATCCAGGCCAAGCTTTTTTAAAACCACATATGTGGAAGTCGCCGCATCCTTTACCAGATATGAGGGAAGACACCCCAAGTATAAAAGAGTGTCGGACTCGTGTTTGGGAAATTCTTCCGGCAACCAGTCCAGTCTTCGCTCAGGATCGCCACTCACCGCGTTTCCCTTTTCAAGTATCTCTTCTATTTTTTTGTTGTGTTTTTCCGAAGGTGCCAACCCTCTCTGAACCAATTCTTCTCTGGCACCATGGATAATTTCAACGACTTTGATACCTGACGGGCAAACTGTTTCACACTGCATACATTTTGGACAATTATAGATACTCTCCAGCATAAGAGGACTGATCTCTTCTCCCTCAGACACTTTAATGGCCGTTTCAATCCGGTGCATGGGAGAAAACAGGGGTTCTCCTGTAATCTGATAGGTAGGGCAAAAATCCATGCATATTCCACATTCTGTACATGCCTTGGCCTGATTTATTTTATCGTTCATTATCTTTCTCCAAGATGGTTTCTTGCAACCAAAGGCTATTTTTATATTGTAAAATACCGACTACAGAATGAACTGCCCAGCCACAAGCAACGGGGTAGCGGAATGAAAGTTTTGTCTTTTCTATTGCAGCAAGCTGCGGGGGATTAAACCCTCCAGATTTCCGATCAAGCCTGTCCTCAACTCCGATCGGGAATCGGGAATGACAAATGAGAAGTGCAGGAAGAGTACGAGTAATAATTGGCGGAAGTGCATGGGAATCGAACCCACCTGGGACGGTTCTAGCGCCCCACACCGGATTTGAAGTCCGGGAGGCCCACCAGTGACCTTGGCACTTCCGCGCGAATTGAAAATCTTTTCCTATCTTTTTCGATACTGGTTGTCAATCGCTGAGATATTCCGGATCTTTCGTAAAATCCTGAGAATTATCGAGGATCTGCACCATTACCTCGTTGCCCGCTTTAACAAAATCCACATTTTCAGGAATGACGATTATGCCGTTTGCAAGAACCATGGATTTCAGGATTCCGGATCCCTGTTCTCCGGTAGTTTCCACGACAAATCCCCTTCCCTGACTTTTTATACGGCCCCTGATAAAGTACCGGAGTCCTCTCTTTTTCTTTATGTCTTCTGTAAGTTTTGCCCTTATGGTTCTGCGGAAGATATTTTCATATCCGGTCATTTTCAGTATCGCGGGTCTTACGTACTGTTCAAAGGTGATCATGGATGACACCGGGTTGCCAGGAAGTCCAAAGACCGGTTTACCCTCCCTGGCACCGAATGTCATCGGTTTGCCGGGCCGCTCCGCCACCTGCCAGAATTCAATGCCGATGCCGATATCCTCCATTACATCTTTTACAAAATCGTAATCTCCAACCGACACCCCCGCCGAGGATACGATAATATCTGCCCGCAGGGCATCCCTGAATTTCTCAGCCAAGTCGTCTTTGTTGTCTTTTGCAATACCAATCTGAAGCGGTATGCCCCCGCACTCCATTACCTGCGCCGCAAGAGAATAGTTGTTACTGTTTACGATCTTTCCGGGTGATGCCGCGCCATCTATATCGACAAGTTCGTCTCCCGTGGCTATAAGCGCTACCAGGGGTCTTTGATATACCTTTACAAAGGAACGTCCAAGGGCGGACAGCATCCCCGTCTCCGCGGGTCTCAGCAAAGTCCCCGCTCGCATAACCAGATCCCCTTCCCTTACATCTTCTCCGGCATACCTGATATTCTGGCCCTTTGCGGCCTCCGCGTATATCCGCACACTGTTGCCGTCAGACCTTGTTTCTTCCACCATCACGACGGCGTCGGCTCCCTCCGGCACGGGAGCTCCTGTCATGATCCTTGCCGCCTCCCCGGATCCAACTGCTTTTTGAGGGGTATATCCGGCCGGAATGTCCTCAATGACATTCAGAACAACAGGACTTTCCGCACCGGCGCCGGTTGTGTCTTCCGATTTCAGCGCGTAGCCGTCCATCGCGGAGTTGTCTCTCGGAGGTATGTCGCGTGGGGCATGAATATCTTCTCCGACAATCCTCCCCAAAGCACTTAGTATATCCACTCTCTCAAGACCGAGGGGAGATACGGAGCCGAGAATATGTTCCAACGCTTCTTTGACAGTTATCATGACGGGAATTCCTTCACTCCGGTAGAATAAATGTTGTGCCCGGATTTGCGTATAAAAGGTTTTTACTATATTAAACCCTTATCCTTGTCAACATTTCTGCCTTGAATAAATATAGTCTATGTTATAGATAGTTTCCTTATTTACGGATAGGCAGCGCTAGATACCTGATGGCTGCGGAGGAAAAATATTATGGACATTATAGAAACACAGAAAAAGATTAGACGGCTGCTGGATGACAGGAATGCCATCCTGCTGGCTCACTACTATCAGCGCGACGAAATTCAGGATATCGCGGATATATTGGGTGATTCGCTGGCCCTCAGCATTGAAGCGTCTGAAACGACAGCGGATGTTATTGTCTTCGCGGGAGTGCGATTCATGGCGGAGAGCGCTTCCATACTGTCGCCGGATAAGACGGTGCTCCTCCCACGCCCAGATGCCGGATGTCCTCTCGCGGACAAGATTACCGCGGAAGAGTTGAAAAAAGCAAGGGCGGAGAACCCGGGTGCAAAGGTGGTGACATACGTCAATTCATCGGCCGAAACCAAGGCCCACAGCGATATATGCTGCACATCCGCCAATGCCGTGCGGATAGTTAATTCCCTTGAGGACGCGCAAACCGTGCTGATGGTTCCCGACGGAAATCTCGCGCGTTATACCTCGCAGTTTACAGCAAAGAAGGTGATCCCATGGAAGGGGTTCTGTTACGTGCATGACAACCTGTCGCCGGGCGAAGTGCAAAAGGTGAAAGATGAAAATCCCGGAGCCCTGTTTGCCGCTCATCCTGAATGCCGCGCAGAGGTTCTCGCAATGGCGGATTTTGTCGGAAGCACGGGTGGAATATTGAAGTTCGCGGGGGAAGCGGATGCGAAAAAGATTATTGTCGGAACGGAGCAGGGAATCATGCATCAGTTGAAGAAACAGAATCCCGGCAAAACATTCATACCCGCATCGGACAACCTGATCTGCGTGGATATGAAGCGAATTACACTCGATGACATACTCAGCTCTCTGCTGGAAATGAAACATGTGGTAGCTGTACCTGAAGAGATAAGAGTCCCTGCAAATCTCGCCCTGAGCAGGATGCTGAAGGCATCGAAGTAAGGCTTATCTACCTGCCTGTGAGATTCCGGCATAGGTTCCCGGGTTACAATCTACTTTAAAAAGCTGAATTTTTGCGTGAGGAAAATAGTAGATAAAAAAACACAATTTTCGGATTCCTCCCTCCGCGTGCTTATCGACAAAATCCACCGGGGAGATGCGGAGACGGATATTTGCGGCCTTCAGGGGTCATCGAAACCCTTTATTGCATCACTCCTTTTCAGAAACACAGGAAAAACCATTCTTTTTATAACTCCTTCCCGGAAGGAGGCGCTTGATGCTTTCCGCGACCTCTCCTTCTTTCTTGGCGAAGAAAATGTTCTGCTTTTTCCCCCGTGGGATATCGTCCATCCGGATGACACACTCTCCCGGCAGAATGAAAATGCCACTGGGCGGGCGGGTGTCCTGTCGAAACTTCTATCAGCAAAACCGGCTGTGGTGGTTGCTCCACTGAGCGCCCTTATGCAGAAAGTTGCCCCGGCAGAGGTTTTTAACAGTTATACCGAGACAATCTCTATCGGAGACGACAGAGACAGGGACAAATTAGCGGAAAAACTGATTGAGGGGGGTTACCAAAAAGTCCCGCTGGTGGAAGAAGCGGGAGAATTCAGCCTGAGAGGATACATCGTTGATATCTTTCCTCCGGCATGCCCATATCCCTTCAGAATGGAATTTACAGGTGACGAGATTGAATCGATCAGGGAATTTGATCCTGCAACGCAAAGATCCGCAAGAGAAATTGTGGATTTTGTTCTTTTCCCAGCGGGAGAGGTAATACTGTCAAAAAAATCAAAAACACTGGCAGTGAGGAATATGAGGATCAGGGTTAATGAATCGGGCGTTTCAAGGGCAAGAGGGGAGAGGCTTGTCGACGCGCTTGAAAACGACCTGATTTCTTCGGCAAATCCACAGATTCTTCCGCTCTTTTTCGGAGGTCTTCATTCCGGAAACAAAGCGAAAGGCATGGACACCCTCTTTGAGTATCTTGCCGGAAACAGCTTGATGGTCTGTGAAAGTCCCGGCGTAATGGAAAGGGCCGCGGAGGAAATCATAAATGACGCGGACAGGTTTCTCCGAAAAGCCGAAGATGAAGGGAAATTCTATCTCGAAAAGGAATATTTCCTGACATCATGGAACTATATCTCCCGGAGATGCAACGCCCTGCAGAGGGTATACATGGACAGATTGCAATCCGTGGATGCTGTTCCCTTTGAGGTGGAGGAAACAGAGTTAAAGAGCGACCCGGGGTTTCACGCAGACGGAGATGGTATCCTCGCTCCCCTCGCGGACAGGATAAAGTCGTGGATCAGCCAGGGCTGTCTGGTAACTTTTCTCTGCGGCGAGGGGAATATGCAGAAGATGGAACACCTTCTGGAGGGATATTCTCTCCCGGTTCACAGGTCTTCTCATCCCTTCTTTTCCGATCTTGAAGAGATAAGAGGTGGTCGTCTCATCCTGAGGGAGGGAAAAATAACGAAGGGATTTTCATATCCCCGGCTGAAAACGGTTATCGTAAGCGAAGAGGAAATATTCGGAAAGAAGACAAGGGGAAAAAGACGGGCACGCGCCAGGGAAGGATATTTTCTCAGGTCATTCGGAGAGCTGGAAAAGGGAAATTTCGTTGTCCATGTAGATCATGGCATAGGTCTTTATCTGGGGCTCGAACGATTGACATTCGGCGACGCGGAAAACGACTTTCTGCTGCTTGAGTACAAAGAGGGAGACAAACTCTATATCCCGGTGGATCGATTGAACCAGATCCAGCGATATATCGGTCCCGACGGCCATATTCCAAATGTGGACAAACTTGGCGGCACATCGTGGGAAACGGTCAAGAAAAAGGTTAAACAGTCGGTGCGGGTGATAGCCGAAGAACTTGTTTCAATCTATGCCGCCAGAGAGATAATGAATGGACACAGATTTTCTCCTTCCGACAGGTATTATGAAGAGTTTTCGTCTTCTTTCGAGTTTGAAGAGACACCCGATCAGGCAAGGGCTATTGAAGATGTCTACCATGATATGGGCGACCCAATGCCGATGGACCGGCTTGTATGCGGCGATGCCGGATTCGGAAAGACAGAGATCGCGCTGAGGGCGTCATTCAGGGCCTCCATGGACGGAAAACAGGTGGCGATCCTGGTGCCTACAACCATCCTGGCGGAACAGCATTATCAAACATTTGCCGGCCGGTTTAACAAATATCCCGTTCGGATAGAGGTTTTGAACAGGTATAAGACGAGTGGCCAGCAGAAGAAGACAGTGGAAGACATAAACAGGGGTCTCGTGGATATCGCCATCGGCACGCACAGACTCCTGCAGAAGGATGTAAAATTCAAGGATCTCGGGCTGGTAATTATAGACGAGGAACAGCGTTTCGGTGTGTCCCACAAGGAAAGACTCAAGAAACTGCGGACGCTCGTCGACGTGCTTACACTGACGGCAACTCCAATACCGAGAACGCTGCAACTGTCTCTCATAGGAATGAGAGATCTGTCCGTCATTGACACCGCCCCGCAGGAACGCCGCCCCGTGGAGGTTCACATATGTGAATTCAATGATGATGTTATAAGAGACGCGATACAGCGTGAGCTTGCAAGAGGGGGGCAGGTCTTCTTTGTTCATGACAGGGTGAGATCCATATATAGTATTACGCGTTTTATAGGAAAAATGATTCCTGAGGCAAAAATAGGCGTGGCGCATGGACAGATGAAGGCAAAGGAACTTGAAGACATCATGGTTAAATTCGTCCGCAGGGATTTCAACGTTCTCGTCTGTACCACGATAATAAGTTCCGGCGTCGATATACCCTCTACCAACACCGTAATAATAAATCGAGCGGACAGATTCGGACTTTCCCAGTTGTACCAGCTGAGAGGAAGAGTTGGCCGGGGAAATGAGAACGCGTACGCGTATCTCCTGATCCCTGAAGAGTCCGTTCTTTCGCGCGATGCCAGGAAGAGACTGGGTATAGCAAGGGAATTTTCGGAACCGGGATCAGGGTTCAAAGTGGCAACACATGATCTGAGCATAAGGGGCGGTGGAAGTGTTCTGGGCGTATCTCAATCAGGACACGTGTCCGTTGATGGAAAAAACCATAAGGGAGCTGAAGGGGGAAAGACACCCGGAAAAAGAGGTAGAACCGGAGATATACTTTGGCATACCCGCCTTTATCCCGGATGATTTTATCGCTGACATGCATACCAGGCTGATGATTTACAAAAGGATATCAATGGTCACTTCAGAAGATGACATGTACGGACTGAGAGAAGAACTTGCCGACTGCTATGGCCCTGTTCCTCCCCAAGTGGACAACCTTATGGATATCATAAGAGTCAAAAATATTCTGAGAAAAATAATGGGTGAAAGAATGGAGTACAACGGGAAGGAGATGCTCATTGATTTTCGTGAAGACAGTCCCGTGGACCCGGGCAGGATAGTAGAACTTTCACAGAAAAACTTAAAAGGGGAAATAAAGTTCACGCCGGATGGCAGACTAACCGTTTCCATGCCTGGCCTTGAGGGAAAAGACATTATAAACCGGGCAAAGTGTCTTCTCGGTGAACTGGAGATTGAAGAACGGGAAATATTCTGATAGCATAGATTAATTTTGAATAATGTAGGGGGATATATGAAGCTAAAAATATTTTTCATTGTCTGCATTTTTGTTATTTTCTCTTCGGTTTCACTCCATGCCGATTTTGAAGACAGGATCGTCGCCATTGTGAATGACGAGGTGATAACACTTTCTGAACTGGATACCACTCTTCAATCCTTTATGAAGAGGGTTGAGAAGATTCCCCAGGGGGATCAGCGGGAAAAAATAGTGGCACAGGCCCGGGGGGCAGCCATGGATAAGCTTATAAATAATATGTTGCTTGAGCAGAAAGCGGCGAAGCTGGGCATCGTCGTAACAGATAAAGACGTGAACAAGGCTCTGAAGAACATGCTGGAAGAAAAACATATGTCCGTTGAGAAATTCAGAGAAGCACTTGCCAGGGAGGGCGGTGTGCTGGATGAATACAAGATCGAAATCAGGAGAAATATTGTCAATGGAAGGATTATAGAGAAGGAGATAAGATCCGGAATAACTATAAGTGAAGAGGAAGTCGGAGCATATTATCGCAAGCACAGGGATGATTATGAAGGTAAAGAGGCGGCCAGGATACAACAGATACTGTTCGTGAAGCCGAAGGATTGTGATGACAGCATCAGGAAAGAACTGCGCGCAAAGGCGGAAGAAATACTGAAAAGGCTGAAGAATGGCGAATTATTTGATGTTCTGGTAGGCATGTATTCCCAGGGTCCCGCCGCCAAATCCGGGGGTGATCTGGGTTTTGTTGAAAAGGGAATGATGTTTCCCGAGGTGGACACAGCTGTTTCCGGGCTCAAGACGGGTGAGTCAAGCGAGGTAATAGAGTCTCCCGTTGGTTTCCATATTATCAAGATCATGGACATAAGAGGCGCCGGGATCAAACCTGTCGAAGAGGTAAGAGAAGAGATTATCCGGAATATAGGGAATGAAAAGATAAGGAAAAAGTTTCAGGAATGGCTGAAAGAGTTGAGGGAGAAGTCCCTCGTGGAGATAAAATTGTGACGGCTTTGCAAAAAGCCCAATCCTGACTTCCAGGTAACCCAAATTCGTGAATGTATTGTACGTGGCGTGCCCCCTCTGTGGGGCACAGAGACCCTGCGCTACGCGTAAGCGCCCCGACAAGTTGGGGTTACTTCCAGTTATAATCCCGACTCGTCGGGATAGCGGAGCTTCTAAAAACTCTGTTAATCCTGTCTGATTTTAAAGAAGACCAAGATGAATTGTATAAAGATAAGGGGTGCATGTCAGCACAATTTAAAGAATGTAAATCTTGACATTCCAAGAGACAAACTTGTTATCATAACCGGTGTGTCCGGTTCCGGTAAGTCTTCTCTCGCGTTTGACACCATATACGCCGAAGGACAGAGACGGTATGTAGAATCACTCTCAACCTATGCGCGCCAGTTCATAGGGCAAATGGATAAACCCGAGGTCGAATCCATTGAAGGCCTCTCCCCCGCCATAGCCATTGAACAGAGAACCGCGAGCCGTAATCCCCGCTCAACAGTTGGCACTGTAACTGAAATATATGATTACCTGCGGCTGCTCTTCGCCCGCGTGGGAATACCTCACTGCTATAACTGTGGGAAACGAATCAATGCCCAGACCATCGAGATGATGGCGGAGAGGGTACAGTCCCTTCCTGAAGACACAAAAATTAACATCATGTCACCCGTTGTCAGAGGCAGGAAGGGTGAATTTCAGAAGGAACTGAAGAGATTACGGAAAGACGGATTTGCCCGCGTACGGGTCGACGGATCGACAAAAGATCTCTCAGAAGAGATCACACCAGACAGAAATAAACGCCATGATATAGACGTGGTGATCGACAGACTGATTATCAGGAGTGGTATCGGAAAGCGGTTGAGGGATTCACTGGAAATCGCCACAGGGCTTTCGGGAGGGCTTGTCGGCATCCAGATTGTAGGTGGAGAAGAGCTGCTGTTCAGTGAAAATTACGCCTGTCCCGAATGCGGCATCAGTATGCCGGAACTTGCGCCACGGATGTTTTCCTTTAACAGTCCATACGGCGCCTGCCACGAGTGTGGCGGGCTTGGAACAAAAGTATATTTTGACGAAAATCTTATCGTGCCCGATCCTGGGCTCTCCATAAGAGAGGGGGCAATCGCCCCGTGGGAACGGAAGGATTCTATCTATTTTCACCAGATGCTGGAAGCCCTCTCCAGCCACTACAGATTTGATATAAACACACCCTTCAACAAACTGCCTGAAAGGGTAAGACACGTCCTGCTGCACGGTTCGGGGGATGAAAAGATAGGGTTTTATTTCGACAGGAGAGGAAGAAGACACTTTTATGAGAAGCGTTTCAAGGGTGTGCTCAATAAACTGGAACAGCTCTACAGAGAGGAAAAATCCGGCGATTCCAGGATGGAACTTTCGAGATACATGAATATAAGTGATTGTCCGGTCTGCGGGGGCGCCAGGCTGAAAAGGGAGAGCCTGTTTGTGACTGTAGGCGGGAAAAATATCGATGAGATATGCCGGATGTCGATTCAGGAATGCATCCACTTCTTTGACAACCTGTCCTTCTCCCAGAATGAGGCCATTATTTCCGAAAGGATACGAAAGGAGATAAGAGAGCGGCTGCAGTTCCTTATCGATGTGGGTATGGATTATCTGAGCCTTTCGCGTTCTTCAGGCACCCTTTCGGGGGGAGAGGCGCAACGTATCCGGCTTGCCACGCAGATAGGTTCCGGCCTGGTCGGAGTCCTCTATGTCCTGGATGAACCTACTATAGGCCTTCACCCGAGAGACGGCATGCGGCTTGTTTCTACACTGAAACGCCTGCGTGATATGGGGAATACCGTGCTAGTGGTTGAACATGACGCACAGATAATGAACTGCTCGGATGACATTATAGATGTAGGGCCAGGCGCGGGCTTGAACGGAGGCAAAATTGTCTTCCATGGCACCCCTGAAGAGATCCGCGGATCAGATGTCTCACTCACAGGAAAGTACCTTTCGGGCAAATTGACGATTCCCATCCCGGAAAATCGAAGACCCCTTTCTGGCCGGTTCATAATCATCGAGGGTGCATCGGAAAACAACCTCAGGGATATTGATATAAAGATTCCTGCCAATGTCTTCACCTGCGTGACCGGTGTGTCCGGGTCGGGGAAGAGCACCATGGTGATCGAGACCCTTTACAAAACGCTACGCCGCAGATTGAACAGGTACAGGGGCAAATCGGGGAGGATAAAACAGATAAGGGATTTTGGCGGCATAGAGAGGGTCATCACTATGGATCAGCAGCCGATAGGGCGTACACCAAGGTCGAATCCCGCCACCTATACAGGTATTCTTACACATGTTCGCGACCTCTTCAGTCAACTCCCCGAGTCGAGAATGAGAGGTTACAAACCGGGACGTTTCAGCTTCAATGTCAAGGGGGGAAGGTGCGAGGCATGCCAAGGGGAAGGGGTGAAGAGAATAGAGATGCATTTCCTCCCCGATGTGTACATAACCTGCGATGCCTGTCACGGGAAGAGATTCAACAGGGACACCCTGGAAATACTTTACAAGGGAAAAAACATAGCGGATGTCCTTGACATGACGGTCAACCAGGGTCTTGCCTTCTTTGATAACATCTCACCGATAAGATCGAAACTGCAGCTCCTCTCTGATGTGGGGCTTGGATATATAAAGCTTGGTCAATCCGCCACGACCCTTTCAGGCGGCGAGGCGCAGAGGATAAAGTTGGCAAGGGAATTGGGCAAACGTATGACGACAGGCACTCTCTATATCCTGGATGAACCAACGATAGGTCTCCATTTTGCGGATATAGAAAAGCTCCTTCATGTCCTCGCGCGGCTGGTGGATATGGGAAACACCGTCGTGGTCATAGAACACAATCTTGACGTGATCAAGTCTGCGGATTACATCATTGACCTGGGTCCGGAGGGGGGAGATGGAGGGGGAAGGATTGTTGCTGCCGGCACCCCCGAAGAGATAGCGGAAACTGAAGAATCACTCACCGGCAGATTCCTGCGCCGGGCAACGTAAAACGCCTGCCGGGCATCTGATCATGCCGTTGCACAAACAGTTCTCTGGTCTGTCTGCGCGCGTACATGCACGGACAGGCGTAGAAATCGCGGGAAACAAATATTTCCGGATGGAAATCATTCAGGACCTCACTATGAAGATAGAAATACTGGGTACAGAATCGCTTGGTGCAAGAGGGATGTGTTGCCTTGTAAGTGCGGGGAATCGCAAGATATTAATCGATCCTGGCATAGCCCTAGGTTATACCAGACATGGATTGCTGCCCCATCCATTCCAAGTGGCAGTGGACGAAAAGATACAAGGAAGAATCGTTGATGCGTGGTCCAGTGCCACAGATATAGTGATTAGTCATTTCCACGGCGATCATATTCCTCTCATAAACGCCAATCCCTATCAATTAGGCATAGAAAAGATAGAATGTGTGAATCAGGGCGTCAGGGTATGGGCCAAGTCCCAAAATCTCTCTCCCGTTGAACAGAAGAGGAAAAACGCGCTTTCTGCCTTTCTGAATATGATTCCAGCGGAAGAACTCAGGGATGGGATATTGAGCTTTTCCGGAAATGTTCATCATGGAGATGCCGGGGGAACCGATACGATTGTAATGACCAGGATTGAAGGCAATCTTGTATTTGTGCACGCCTCTGATATTCAGCTGCTTGGTGATGAAGCGGTTTCACAGATATTGTCATGGCGGCCCGATGTCGTGTTTGCCAGCGGCCCCCCTCTTTATCTCGAAAGGCTTTCCAACAGACAGGTAAAGCTGGCGTGGAAAAATGCCATCCGTCTTTCACAAAAGATCGACACGCTTATCCTCGACCATCACCTTATGCGGGGTGAAAGCGGAGCCGAATGGCTGGATAAATTGTCGCAGGAAACCGGAAATGAAGTTATGTGCGGCGCCGATTTTATGGAGAAACCGAGGATGCTGCTTGAGGCCAAGCGCAGGTACCTGTATGAAAAGATGCCCGTTCCCGAGGGATGGCATGAAGCATATGCCAGCAGCAAGATCAGCACCGACGGTTATAAAACCCTGCCACCGGGAACAGCGTTTGAACAGGGCAAGGGGACGCTCCTGTAACGCGATCAGGTGATTACGGACAACATATCCAATCCGCCCTGCCCTTTTTGGTCGCTTCCTAAATATTTCTTGAATAAGCAGGGACTCCAGCGTATATTCCTCTTTAGTATTGCAACGGGGATCTTCGTGGGTAAATTCCCGGCTTATTGATATCGCGAGAGATTTTATGTAGGGCTCGAAAGATCAACGTATGGCTTTACTCGCAGGTATCCGGGTTATCCGGCTACACGGATGTTAACCCAAGTTTAACCCCATTCCGAACACAACTACAGTGATGTCATGTGGTTAAAGCTGAGTGGCCAAATTTATGGTCACTACATCTTTACATCTCAACCTTTGTACGCTT
>JAFDAI010000005.1 GCA_019313905.1 Deltaproteobacteria bacterium
CCATGGATGTCCTCCTATTATCTGATTGCTATATGGCATCCAGATAATAGGGGAAAAACTCAACCATGTCAATACGATTTGCTCTTATGTACCTACTTTTTTGTCGCAGACCCACAACTTACTCTAACTGACACCCATCTATAAATGAGATAACGACACCATCAAGTATCCAATTCAGAAATGAGCAATTTTTTACAAGATCAAGGAATCCCGCAGATTGACGCTGAGATTGTGGAGAAGGGTCATTTCTGGATGGAGACTAACTGTGATACAGAGCGTTTATATCTATATACTCGTGGGAAAGATCGGACGTATATACGCTGAATGTCTCCTTTCCCATGCCAAGCCGCACCAGAACCCGGATATTGTCCTTTTTCATGATCCCGGCAGCCTGTTTTCCCGAAATTCCCACACCATTTATAAACAGGGGCACGTCCTCAATATAGAGTTCCAGCGAATCGGTTGAAAATGGTACCCCCGTTGAACCTGCCGCCGATATGATTCTCCCCCAGTTCGGATCCTCACCGAAGAACGCTGTTTTTACAAGATTGGAATTTGCTATGGCATACGCTATCGCTTTTGCATCCGCCGCCAGCTTTGCTCCTTCAACAACGATCTCTATCAGTTTTGTCGCACCCTCTCCATCTTTCACAATGGATTTCGCGAGAGAAACCATAACACCAGACAGAGCTTCCCTGAACTCCACCAGATTACCGGAAGTCTCACTGATAAGGCTGTTACCGGCAACGCCGTTGGCCAGCATAATGGCGGTATCGTTTGTGCTCATGCACCCATCTACCGTTATAGCATTAAAACTTTTGCCAGCAGACTCTTTAAAAAGACTGGTCAGGCAGGCATAATCGATATCTGCATCCGTCATTATAAAAGAGAGCATCGTCGCCATGTTTGGTTCTATCATTCCCGCCCCTTTGGCAATTCCGCAGATTGTAACTTCTTTCCCCCCGACAAAACATTTTCGATATTCTACTTTCGGAAACCTGTCCGTAGTGATAATACCTTCCGCAACGGAGGGCATACCATCGGCACTCAGGCCCCCAACGAGAGGTTCTATCGACCGGGCGATTTTTTCTATGGGAAGTTTTTCACCGATGATACCGGTAGAAGCGACAAGGACAAGTTCATCTTCTATTCCCAGAGCCCTGGAGGTAACCCTCGACATAGTGGAGGCATCTTCATCGCCACCCTTTCCGGTCGCCGCGTTGGCATTACCGCTATTTACTATGATGGCTTGGGCGATGCCTTTTTTTATCCTTTTCATATCAAGGATGACAGGGGCCGCCTTAAAACGGTTAGTGGTAAACACACCCACCGCCCTGGCGGGAACCTTTGAAAATATCAGGGATAGATCCTTGCCTCTTCCGCCCTTTATGCCGGCGGCTATTCCATTGCCGAGAAATCCGGGAACTTGAACACTGTCATGCATAGTCGTCTCCATCGCTGTCATCTGCCGCAGCAATGCTTGTATTTCTTGCCGCTGCCACATGGGCAGGGATCATTCCGCCCTATCTTTTTTCCCTCTCTCTTGACAGTGGCCTGAGCGGCGCCGGTATCTCCCCTGCTCATCACATAATCTTTTCTCTGCTTTTCCTGAATCTCTGTCACATCTTCCTGTCCCTGTATCTGGACGATACACAGTTTTTCCAGGGTGTCCTCCTTGACACGATACACCATTTCCATGAACATATCGTAACCCTCTTTCTGATACTCCCTGACCGGGTCCTTCTGCCCATATCCACGAAGACCTATGCCCTCCTTGAGGTGGTCCATGCCGAGCAGGTGATCCTTCCAGTGAGAATCTATAGCCTGGAGCATAATTACCTTCATTATGTATTCCATGAGAGATTTGCCGAATTTATTCTCCTTGTTTCGCAGAAGAGTCCTGACATCTGAGATAATCTCTTCGATGACATCTTCCCTGCCTATATTCTCCCTGTTTGAATCATCGAGATTCCACTTCAGGGAAAACTGTTTGTATATGATGTCACTCAGACCTTTAATATCCCATTCATCCGGACGAACTTTCTCATCCAGATAATCGTAAACGATATCCTCGACGACTTCTTTCAGCATATCATCAACAGTTGACCACAACTCACTTCCACCAAGAACATTTCTGCGCTGTTCGTAAATCACCTGCCGCTGTCTGTTCATCACATCATCATATTCGATAAGGTGCTTTCTTATATCAAAATTCTGTCCTTCCACCCGTTTCTGGGCGCCTTCAATTGCCTTGCTGATAAGATTGTGCTCAATTGGCTGTCCCTCTTCAACACCGATCCTGTCCATAACGGATGATATTCTCTCAGCTCCGAATATCCTGAGGAGATCATCCTCAAGCGACAGATAGAACCGTGATGATCCCTTGTCTCCCTGTCTTCCCGACCTTCCTCTTAACTGATTGTCTATACGTCTGCTTTCATGACGCTCCGTGCCTAATATATGAAGCCCACCGAGATCAGCCACACCCTCGCCCAGTTTTATGTCGGTCCCTCTCCCCGCCATATTGGTAGATATCGTAACGGCCGCAGGCTGCCCGGCCTGAGCTATTATCTCCGCTTCTTTTTCATGATTCTTGGCATTCAGGATGTTGTGTTTAACCCCTCTTTTTGAAAGATATTTACTGAGAAGCTCAGACTTCTCAATGGAGATTGTCCCTACCAGGACCGGCCGGTTCCGGTCATGTAGCTCCTTTATCTCTTCAACGGTGGCCCTGAACTTCTCCTCTTCCGTTTTATAGATAACATCAGTGTTGTCAGTCCTTATCATCGGCATATTTGTGGGTATAACAACCACATCGAGGTTGTATATCTTTTTGAACTCTGTAGCTTCTGTATCCGCTGTTCCGGTCATTCCGGACAATTTTTCATACATCCTGAAGTAGTTCTGGAATGTAACGGAGGCCAGTGTCTGATTTTCTTTTTCTATCTTGACCTTTTCCTTCGCCTCAAGCGCCTGGTGGAGACCGTCGCTGTACCTCCTGCCGGGCATTACTCTCCCTGTAAATTCGTCCACGATAACAACCTGACCGTCCTTTACAAGATAATCAATGTCTTTCCTGAACAGGGTATGTGCCTTTAACGCCTGGTTTACATGGTGAAGGGTCTCCATATTTTTAGGTTCATACAGATTTTGGACATTCAGCAGTTTTTCGGATTTAGCCACACCCTCTTCCGTCAAGACAACCGTCCTGCTCTTTTCATCTATGGTATAATCATGATCCTTTTTCAGTCGTGGAATGATCTGATTAACCCTGTAATATTTGTCTGTAGATTCTTCAGACGGCCCGGAGATAATAAGAGGTGTTCTCGCCTCATCTATAAGAATACTGTCCACTTCATCAACTATCGCATAATGAAACTCTCTCTGGACATAATTCTCGAGCTGGAAGCTCATATTGTCACGCAGATAGTCGAAACCAAATTCGTTGTTTGTACCATATGTTACATCGCAGCTGTACGCATTGCGTCTTTCTGTATCGTCTATTCCATGGACAATCACTCCGACAGAGAGACCAAGAAATTCATAAATGGGTCTCATCCAGTTTGCGTCTCTATTTGCCAGATAGTCATTCACGGTAATCAGATGCACACCCTTGCCAGTTAACGCGTTCAGATACACGGGCATGGTCGAAGCCAGTGTCTTTCCCTCACCGGTCTTCATCTCCGCAATCTTACCCTCATGCAGAACGATACCGCCTATGATCTGGGCATCAAACGGCCTCATTTCCAGAGTTCTCTTCGAGACTTCCCTGACAACGGCAAATGCCTCCGCAAGAAGATCATCAAGAGAAGCTCCTTCAGCAAGTTTATCCTTGAAATATGGTGTCTTGGCCCTGAGCTCGGAATCGGTCAAGCTCTCAATCAAGGGTTCCTGCGCGCTTACCTCTTTCATGATAACAGTCAGACGCTTTATTTCCCGGTCATTTTTACTTCCAACAATTTTTTTCAATACATAATTCAACATGATCACACCATAAAAAAACCCGGCAAGAAATATTACCGGGAGAGTCTAACTGACAGGTAGTGAGCAGAGCCCGTCCGCATTAAAAAAGATGTCTCCGTGGATTCACGTAAACGCCGTTTATACAAACACCGTAGTGGAGATGAGGGCCGGTACTCCTCCCGGAATTACCCACATATCCGATTATATCTCCTCTTCTTACCCTATGTCCCTTCTTAACGTTGCCTTTTTTTAACAGATGTCCATAGACCGTTACCACACCGCTTCCATGGTTTATCTTAACCATGTTTCCCATACCTCTTTGCTTAGATGTGCCGGCCACAATACCATCCGCGGGAGCCACAATCTCCTTACCAATTTCTGTTGCTATGTCGATACCCCTATGAAACTCTCTCTTTCCCGTAAAAGGCGAAGCTCTGTATCCAAATTCTGAAGTTACCCAGCCTATCGTAGGCCATATGGAAGGTGTAGAGGCAAGTATTGATTTCTGCTTTCCAAGAAAATTGAGTAGCTCTGTAAAACTGTCCTTTTGAAGAGCGGCTTCGTCAAGCAGGTTATCCATATTGTCATGTATTCTATCAATAAGGGCGGATTCTACTTCTGCCGCATGTGAAACAGTCCTCTCGTCTTCGGGCACTGGCCCCCCGACACCCAGCAGCTGGCTGTTATTTCGATTATTGTCAAGATTTGTCATAATCCTTATCTTCTTATCGAATTGCGCCAGGTTCATCATTTTCTTTTCAAAATCATCAACCTTACTTGCAAGAAAATCAAGGCGGTCTCTTTGAAGAGAGGTTACCTGCTCCAATCTGGCCAGTTCTTTTACCTTGTCTCTGGTGTCTATGTAATTATAAGAAAGATAACAAAGTGACAATAAAACGGTTATTATCGCAACGGAGATAAACGACAGAAATGCGGCTGAAACTCCCAGCTTCTTTATTGATCCCTTTCCCTGAGGAATAGCAAGAAAGGTATAATATCTGTTTCCCACCCCGGATCCTTTCACACGATTTCCAATGGAGGTCCCTGAAAAAACTCATGCCTGAGAGAACTCCCTTAAAACCCTGCTGGTTTTTCTGTGTTGCCAGAATATTAAAAGTCGATCTTCAATGAACCCTGAAGCACCTGTAAACTACAGCAATACTCCCAATACTCTCGTGGAAACTACCACAGCTGTTTCAAATGTCAAGAAAAGATTGAAAATGGTCAGGTTCTTTTTTCGACTACAATAAGAGGATCTCCTACATCGACTTCATCTCCGGGCGATACCAACACATCTGAGATTACCCCGTTTATTTCAGAGATTACGTTGTTGAGCATTTTCATCGCTTCAAGGACAATCAATATCTGTCCTGCCGAAACATCTTCCTCCTCCGTAACGGGAATTTCACTTACCGTTCCCTTTATGGATGATCTGACATCTCCCGATTGCGCGAGCTCTTCTATCTCTTTGACTGAAAATGCAACCCTTTTTTCTTTCCCCCCGCCTTCCTGTTCAAGTTCTGTCAGTATGGGCTCGGGATGATGATTTATGGTCAGATAGGTAACCGCATCCCCTGTTTTTGTTTTTCGTTTCGGACCTATCTCTATAATATGGTGTTTTCCATAGGCATCAGAAAACTCAATTTTTTCTCCAAGATTGAATCCACCCTTCTTAAACCACACACCGGGAGGCAATACCCATGTCTTGCCATATTCCTCCTCGAATTTAAAGAAATTCGCCGCATCATTGGGATGTTGCAGATACAACACAAACTCATCTTCCGTTGCCGCCCGTCCAAGACGGTGTTCAAGCACCCTTCTGTCCACATCTAGATCGATATCTTCTATCTTCTGATAACCCTTTTCTTTTTCTATTATTTTTTTCCAATCCGGCCCGAATACCGCTTCATATACGTCACCGGAGGGCTTATAAAACGGAAGGTCTCCATATCTTCCCAGCATTAGATTCTTAAGGTCATCATTCGCATCTTTATATCTCGTACCGCCAAGAACATTATTGACAGCTGTGGTCCACAGGATCTGTGAACCCGGTGTTACGCTCCACCAATTCCCAAGCTCGGTCTGGACACGGGGCAATTCTTTCTGGAGAATTTCAGGCATCAAATGCAGAAAATCACCCTTGACAGCCTGTTCAAAACTCGATCCCGTCGCTCCACCCGGCAGTTTATGGGTCTGAACCGTGGGATCAAATCCGAGAAACTGAGATTCAAGATTCTTGTAATGTTCTCTCTCCGGACGCAGTTTATTCGAGGTATCAATGACCGACTGCCTGTCTATACCCAGCGCACGGTGTCCATATTCATTTAGCGTATCGATGACCGTCAATATAGGGGGAGGTCCGTAGAAACCGGTGAAGGCATGATCAGCCGCATCCACAATTTTTGCCCCGTTTCTCACAGCCTCAACAATCCTTCCCACATCATTCCCGTCCGTGTTATGGCCGTGGTAGTGGATAATGAGATCCGGATACTTGTCCAGAATAGATTTCGTCAGATCTCCAATCCTCTTGGCAGTTCCAAGACCACCGTGATTCTTTATACAGAGAATTATATCCTCGCCGGTAACATCGAGTATCTCTTTCACCTTCCGCACATAAAATTCGTCGGTATGCTCCGGCCCCGTTGAGAAACATATCGAGGGCTCCAGTATGCAACCCGCATCTTTTACCTCTTCAAACACCGCAGTCATATTGGGTACATAATTAAGAAAATCAAAGACCCTCCAAAGATGCACGTAACGGGCAAAACTCCGGACTGTCAAACGAATCACATTTTCAGGATATGGCCTGTAACCGAAAAGATTGATTCCCCTGCAAAGAGTCTGAAACATCGTATCGGGCATTAACGAACTGAGAATCTCCAGCTTCTCCAGGGGATTGATCTGCCTGCGCAACATATCAACATGAATCGATGCGCCCCCTGATATCTCAAGAGAAAGATATCCCGAGTCGTTTCGCTCTTGGGAAACCAGGATCTGCGTGTGCGGCATTATACGATTTTTAAAGTCGGATTGGGAGAGGTCCCTCTCCGTGTTGGTTATGTAATATCCATCTCCCGCACTGATCTTGTCGAGTACATGGCGCACTCCTCTCTCACGCAAATCGCGGGGGGTAATTCTCTCATCAATGGTCTGCTGCACCGTTTTAAGTCCTTTCAAGTCCTAACCCCGATAAACGGGATAAGTGCGTTAACGAAATTATCCCCCGCGGAAAAACGCGGAAAACAATTTCTAACTTACTAATACGCGTAAGGGTTAGTTTTTTTTGCATGGATTTCTGCGATCAACTGCGAAAGTTTGGCGACTTCCCGCTTATTCTCCGGGTAGTCAAATACCTCGGGATGCGTGTCCAGATAAGATGTATCGAACTCGCCCTTACGAAAATCGGGCTCATCACAGATTGCCAGGTAGAATGGTATCGTCGTCTTCGGACCACAAATCAGGAAGTCGTTTAAGGCCCTCTTGAGACGCTGTATGGCCTGTTCCCAGTTATACCCGCGAACCATCATCTTCACCAAAAGCGAATCATATTCAGTCGGAATTTTGTATCCCTGATACACCATACCATCCAGTCTTATACCGGGACCTCCGGGAGACTGGTATACTTCCACCCTCTTTCCACCTTCCGGCATGAAATCGTTTCTCGGATCCTCCGCGTTAATCCTTACCTGAATAGCCTTGCCCAGAAGGCGAACCCGTACTTCGGGAATTTTCAGGTGTTTCCCCTCCGCTATCATTATCTGTTCTCTTACTATATCCACACCACTCAACATTTCGGTAACCGTGTGCTCAACCTGAAGTCTCGTGTTAATCTCCATAAACCAGAATTCATTGGTGCGGGGATCAACCAGAAACTCCACGGTCCCAGCGTTTATATAACCGGACTCTCTAGCCGCCAGTATGGCCGTTTCATACATTGATTTAAGGACATCAACCGGGAGATCCGCAGGCGCTATTTCTATCAGCTTCTGGTGTCTCCGCTGAATGGAGCAATCCCGTGAACCGAGGTGGATGATTTTCCCATACTGGTCCGCCAGTATCTGAATCTCCACATGACGCGGATTTTCAATACATTTCTCTATATAAATATTATCGTCGTTAAATGCCTGCAGGGCCTCCGACCTCGATAGAGGCATCTGGATCAGCAGGTCATCTGCATCTTCAACTTTTCTTATACCCCTGCCCCCTCCTCCCGAGGACGCCTTCAGCATAAGTGGATACCCGTATTTCCTGCCAAAATCAGTGGCCTTTCTTATCCCATCTTCTTCCCTGGAAAGATTTCCCGTACCCGGAATAACAGGTATGCCCGCCTTTTCCATAATCCCCCTGGCAACAATCTTGTTCCCCAGATTATGAATAACATCGGGAGGGGGACCGATAAAATTGATACCAGCTTTCTCACAAGCACTGGAAAAATCGGGATTCTCCGCCAGAAATCCGTACCCAGGATGTATCGCGTTGGCGCCACTCTTACGAGCCGCCCATATCATCTTGTCAATATCAAGATAATCCTTCCTCGGCCCATCGCCTATCATGATAGCATCATCCGCAGATCTGATAAACAACGCTTCGTTATCCGGATTCTCGTAAACGGCTACAGATCCGAGCCCAAGTTCCTTGATCGTCCGAATCAATCTCAGGGCTATTTCACCCCTGTTTGCAACCAGAATTTTATTTATCTTTTTACCTGTTGTCATTATTACCCTTCCAAGTAGAGATGTGAGAAATTGTGCATGCTATATTTATCGGTTTGTCATGTCAAGAAAATAGGCGACCGCTAAGGTAGCATAGCGTGGCTTTTTGCGAATAAATCAGATGTAACTGTGCATTATTCTGTATAAATCTCTGTCCAAATTCCCGGAGCCTTCTCTTCTGTGCTCTTCCAGCACAGCCTTGAGCGCATTATAAGTCCTCGTGTCCGAAAGATCATCAAGGCTTGCGTATATGCCCTTTCTCCTGCCCAGACGATATATAAGTCTGTCGTCTTCTGGCATCGCGAAGAACCTGTCAATGATGCCAAGGAGCTTCTCTTTGTCCCCGGGAAGCCTGCCTCCCAGTTCTTCCAGGAGATTGAGTATATGATCGCTGACTATTCGGCTTTTAATGCCATCAAGGTTTTCGATAAACAGTCTTATCTCTCTTACTACATCCTCATCACCAAGCGGTTTGAATTCCCCGTTCTTCATCATTTTGTAAAGGTCTGTGTCTCTTCTTACCTGCAGTGATCTCATCCTTACGTAATCGGGTTTTATCTCATTGATAACCCTTGCGGTCTCCAAAGCATTTTCACGTGACCATCTATCACCCCCAAGACCCGGAATGATATACTCTGAGAGAGATATGCCCGATTCCACCACCTTTTGTCCGCCCTCTATATGATCCGCAGCAGTGGCACCCTTCTTGATAAACTTCAGGACAGGGTCGCATCCGCTTTCCAGCCCGATATGGATCCTTGTCAGGCCGGCGTCGCGCAGCATACATAATTCCTCAATAGATTTCCGACGGGCGGTATGAGACCGGCAGTATGAAGTAATTCTTTTGACAGCGGGAAATTTTTCTCTGATGAAAGCTATCATTTCAACCAGATCCCCTGTTTTCACTATAATGGAATCGGCATCCTGGAGAAAAACAGATTCACCGCCGAAATAGAGCCATGCAGCTACCTGTCTAAAACTGTCGCTGTAGAATGCCTCGCTCCCGTAAATACGATCTATCACAAAGCGCGTAACCGATCCCCCCTGCCCCAGTTTCCAGGATATCTCCCGTATCTGATCCGCTATATCCCCGGCTTCCTGTATATCAGCCTTGACCTCCTTTACAGATCTCAGTTTAAACTTTGTTCCGTGATAGGTATGGCAAAAGGCACACTTGTTCCAGGGACAATTTCTTGTAACCCTGATCAGAAGGCTTCTTGCCTCGCTCGGAGGCCTTATAGGCCCCTGTTCAAAAGAAAAATTCATAATATTATCACCATGCATGCATCAAATCATTTTTTTCAACTCATCTGAAAATACATCATATATATCCCGACTGAACAAGACAAATCTGACCAGTTCTATATCTTCGTGGTTCTTCACATAATTAATTGTGGTCTCAAGGGCAATATGCGCCGCTTCCCTCGGGGGATAACCATATATCCCCGCGCTTATTGCTGGAAAAGACACGCTCCTGAGTCTATTTTGAGTAACCTTTTTAAGACTCTCCAGATAGGCGCTTTTCAGAAGGTCTGCCTCTCCCCGATTGCCCCCACTGTAAACGGGGCCTACAGTATGTATAATATATCCGGCCTTGAGGTTCCCCCCCCCGGTAACCACTGCCTGTCCCGTGGAACAGTAGCCTATCTCTCTGCACTCCTCCATGATGGAGGGGCCTCCCGCCCTGTGTATGGCGCCATCCACGCCCCCGCCGCCCTTCAATCCCGAATTCGCGGCATTCACTATGGCTTCTGTTTCTTCCCTCGTTATGTCTCCCTGAACAAGTGCAATCATCGCATTATTGATCTTTGTTTCCATGATTACCTCCCTGCGTTAATCCCTGACACACATTCTGTTCATCCACGCTCCTTGAAGATTCTAAAACAGATCTGTGAATTTATCAATCTATGGATGGCTGATGGCACAGGAGAGTTAAACAATGCAAGGGTCGCAAGGAAGAAATCGGAAATGTTACAGGTATCATGAAGGGCGGCAGAGAAACGCCTCTTGGATGTCTTTGCCACGAGACCCTTGAAAGATGGTATAGGCGTGGCATGTCCTGTTTTGAAAAACTTTTATGAAGGGCTTCGATTCTGTCCCGCTATTTCTTGATCTTTTCCTCATAGAACTTGATGGAATAATCTACACCGGACCACAGCGTCAGGGCAAGGGCAAGGTAGAGTATAACCATACCCACTGCATGCGCGTTAATACCAAAGACCGTGTCATAATGTATCAACAGCGCTGATACCGCGACAATCTGGCACAGGGTCTTCTGCTTGCCCAGCCTGCTTGCGTCGATTATAAGGCCATCCGCCGAAGCGACACTTCGCAGGCCGTCCACTAATAAATCTCTCATGATAATAACAGCAACTATCCACGCCGGGATCCTGCCTATCGGAATCATCATAATCATAGCGGTACTCACTATAAGTTTGTCCGCCACGGGATCCAGAAACTTTCCCATTGTGGTTACGATATTGTACTTTCTCGCTACGTATCCATCTATCAGATCCGTAATTGAGGCTACAATAAACAGGACGGCAATAACCATACTCAGGATTTTGCCGGGAGAAAGAAGAAGCAGAAACAATACCGGGATCACCGCGAGCCTGAGAAGGGTGATACAGTTCGGAAGATTGAATATCTCGCTTCTATCCTCTGATGTCGTCATCTTATCAAAGAAATCTTTCAGAAAGTTTATCATGTCACCCCTTCGGAACCTTACGCCAGTCGGCCAGAAATCTCTCAACACCCACATCTGTAAGCGGATGTCCGGCAAGCTGCTTTATAACCTTAAATGGGATTGTAGCAATATCGGCCCCGATAAGCGCCGCATCAAGAACATGAAGGGGGTGTCTGACACTGGCAACAATAATTTCGCAGTCAAATCCGTAGTTGTCGAAGATAGTCAGTATCTGCTCCACAAGATCCATTCCATTGTGGGAAATATCGTCAAGCCTCCCTATGAAGGGACTGACATAGTCAGCGCCCGCCTTAGCGGCCAGAAGTGCCTGCACAGGCGAGAAAACCAGTGTCTGGTTTACACTGACTCCCAGGTTCGATAACATCCGTGTTGCCTTCAATCCCTCGGTGGTCATCGGAACCTTCACCACAACATTTTCCGCCAGCTTCGCCAGTTTCCTGCCTTCGGCAACCATACCATCGGCGTCTTCGCTTATCACCTCAAGACTTACAGGCCCCTCGACTATCTCCAATATTTCTCTGACTACTGTGTCAAAATCCTTATTTTCCTTTGCAACAAGTGAGGGATTTGTGGTTACGCCATCAACCATCCCCAGTTCCAAACCCTCTTTGATTTCATCAATATTCCCGGTATCTATAAAAAACTTCATATAATCTCCTTAACTGTTTTCTTTCATGTATTTTTCAAGACATTCCCTGCTGCAAAAGTACAGCGTCTCGCCATTCAGGGTGGCTTTGTGGGCGCTGCTTACCGGCACATATGTGCCGCAACATGGATCTTTTACAAGCTCTTCGCCCTTTATCCTGGACGCCCCTCTGGGATGACTTTTCAATATCTTCTCTGACGGGGCAAACAAAAACCTTGAGAGACGATATATCACATATACGATAATGCCTGCAATTACTAAACGAATCATTCTCAAACAAACTGGCGGCCCCACTCACCACTCAGCCATTCAACTTTATTTTCATCCTGAAGCCTGTCCAGCAGCCCCTTTACAGAAATCCCGAACGCGGGATGTATAGCACAGGGAGCTATCTCATTCAATGGAACAAGCACAAAACGTCTCTTGTGAAGCTCAGAATGCGGTATGACAAGTCCTTTCCCCTCTATGACAGCCTGTCCATATAGAAGAATATCAATATCTATTATCCTTGGCCCCCATTTTTCGCCCCTGAGCCTGCCCATTTCATCTTCCACCCTCTGTACGGCATTCATGAGGGCGCGCGGCCTGAGCCTGGTTCTTATCTCAATGACTCCATTTATAAACCAGTCCTGTTCTTCAAATCCGACTGGCTGAGTCTTATACAGTGATGAGCATCTCAAAGCCTTAACGCCATCTATATCAGATATGCGTTTTACAGCAGCGGCACAGTTCGAAACCGGATTTCCCACATTGGAACCTATGCCCAGAAAGCAGACAACGCCATCATCCATGGTGACATCCTTGTTTCAATCCTTCAGGCCCAGAACATCCTGCATATCATAAAGCCCGTTCTCCCTGTCCATAATCCAGACAGCCGCCCTGATCGCCCCTCCGGCAAAATTATCGCGACTGTGGGCCCTGTGAATAAACTCCAGTCTTTCGCCCATACCGCCAAAGATTACCGTATGTTCTCCGACAATGTCACCGGCTCTTACGGTCTGTACACCTATTTCACTCCTCGGCCTCGCGCCTATCATGCCCCTGCGCCCATACACGCCGACTTTCTCGAGATCTCTGTCAAGTGCGTCTGCTACGATCTCGGCCATTTTCACAGCTGTCCCGCTGGGCGCGTCCTTCTTCTGATTATGATGCGCCTCTATGATCTCCACATCATACCCATCACCCAAGATCCCGGCCACATCCTTAAGCACCTTGAACATTACATTTACACCCACACTCATGTTGGGAGCCAGAACGCATCTCGCCCCTCTGGATATCTCCGCCACCTGTTCCATCTCACCCGGTGTCAATCCTGTGGAACCTATTACAACAGCTTTATTATTCTCCGCGGCTATCCTGAGATGCGCTACAGAGGCAGTGTGACTGCTGAAATCTATAATGACATCACCCCGTCCGACGCATTCGTTCAGGTCATCTTCCAGGATTACACCCGTTTTGCCCAGTCCCAGATATGCGCCGACATCACTGCCTGTGAGTTGGTGACCCTTCTGCTCCACCGCTCCTACAAGCTCTACCCCATCAGTGTCTTGGACAAGCGTTATTATACGCCCCCCCATCCTTCCGGCAGCACCGGTAACTATCACTTTTACCATTTTACTCACCATTACCAGATCAGACCATAATCGGTCATAATCTGCTTCAATTTCCCATAAGTTACATCGGACATCCTGCAAAGCGGAAGCCTTACTTCATATTCTATCTTGCCCATCATTGCCAGGGCGGCCTTTACCGGGACAGGGTTGGTTTCCAGAAAACACGCGTCCATCACCGGCCGCATCCTGTAGTGAAACTCTCTGGCCTTATCCGGGCGGCCCTCATCAAAAGCATCTACCATGGCTGCCATATCTTCAGGAATAATATTGGATACAACGGAGATAACCCCCCTGCCCCCCACCGCGAGAATGGGCAGGACTGTAAAGTCATCGCCTGACAGGACAACAAAGTCGTCGGAGCAGAGTTCCACGATCTTGCTTATCTGTTTCAGGTCACCCGATGCCTCCTTTATGCCTGCAATATTGCTGATTTTTGAAAGTCTGGCGTCGGTTTCCGGCAGGAGATTAATCCCTGTTCTGCCGGGCACATTATAGAGAACAATCGGCACAGGGACGGCTTCCGCCACGGCTTTGTAGTGTTGATAAAGCCCTTCCTGTGTAGGCTTGTTATAGTATGGAGTAACCAGTAATGTACCATCCACTCCCGCTTCGTACGCATGTCTGGTAAGTCTTATGGCCTCGGTTGTGTTGTTGGACCCGGTCCCCGCAATCACAGGGACCCTCTTTCTGACGGCATCTACTGTAATCTCAATAACCCTGTCGTGTTCTTCATGGGACAGCGTCGCGCTCTCTCCCGTAGTACCGCAGGGAACAATGCCATCAGTTCCAGATTTTATCTGGAATTCGATAAGCTCCCTCAACGCCTCTTCATCCACCTTTCCATCCTTGAATGGTGTTACAATTGCGACTATTGATCCTCTAAACATAATCTTTCCTCCTGTGAAGATTTACCTGACCGGTTTAAAATCAGTTTATCCGTTTAACGCCAAAGCCTTTCCTATTGCAGAAAATCCGGAACATTTTCGCCTCTTGTCAGCTCTGTCCGGGTTTCTCTGGATCTTATCACATAAAACTCCCCGTCTCTGACAAGCACCTCCGGACTTCTCGGCCTTGAGTTGTAATTTGAAGACATGGAGTAACCATACGCGCCAGCACTCATGACAGCTATGAGTTCCCCCCTTTCCAGTTCGGGAATAACCCTGCTCCTGGCAAGATAGTCGCCCGACTCACAAATGGGACCAACCACGTCAGATAACGTATCCTCTCGTTCTTTCAGCTCAACAGGCTGGACTTTATGATACGAGTCATACAGGCTGGGCCTTGCCAGGTCATTCATCCCCGCGTCAACAATGACAAACTTCTTTCCAGCATTGGTCTTTGTATAAAGTACTTCGGAAACCAGGATGCCCGCGTTTCCCACGATTACTCTTCCCGGTTCAAATATGAATGTACAATCAATGTCTCTCACCCTGTCCATAATGGCCTTCGCGTAATCCTGCGGATGAGGCGGGGTTTCATCATCATAGGTGATCCCCAGGCCTCCGCCCAGATCCAGATACTCGATGCTTATGCCTTCATTTCTGAGAGAGGATATCAGCTCTTTCAGGCGATCCAGTGCGTCAATAAAGGGGGAAATCTCTGTAATCTGTGATCCTATATGGCAATCCACTCCTATGATCTCTATATGATCCAGTTTCCTGGCACGCCGGTACTCGTCCAGAGATTTTTCAATATCTATTCCGAACTTATTTTCCTTCATGCCGGTGGATATATGGGGATGTGTCATGGGATCCACATCGGGATTCACACGCAGCGATATTCTTGCCACCCTGTCCATCTTTCCAGCGCATGCATTTATTACCTCAAGCTCCTGGGAAGACTCGATATTAAACATAAGTATGTCGCTCTCCAGCGCATATCTTATCTCTTCCTCTCTTTTTCCGACTCCGGAATAGACTATCTTTCGTGGATCAGCCCCCGCTTCAAGAACCCTGTAGAGTTCTCCTCCGGAGACAATGTCCATACCGCTTCCTTCATTTATAAATATCTTGAGGATAGCCGCATTGGAATTGGCCTTCGCGGAAAAACAGACAATATGGGGGATATCATCAAATGCCGAGTCAAAAACCTTAAAATGCCTCTTGAGCGTCTTGTGGCTGTAAAGATAAAAAGGTGTTCCCACAGCCTTCGCCACTTCAGCAACAGGAACATCCTCACACCAGAGTTTGTTGTCTACGTAATGGAAATAATTCATAATATATCGGTTTCGGGTTTTAAGTCCCGATCTTCAGGTTCAGGGTATTTCTATCTGGGCGGTATTGGATTCCCCTCCACACATACCCGTTGAATCGCATATCACAACCCTGTAAGAATAGAGAAAACCCTTTCTTATATTTCGCTCCAGGTATACAAACCTCCCCTTTTCATCCAGTCTTAGATCACGAAGTGGAAAGTATCCCACAATAACATATATACGCGGACAATGCGGACAACTATTATCATCCGCTTTCAACGCGCTCTTCAAAATCCTGACATGATCCGCATGTCCACGCTCTCCGGGAATGCTCCATTTCAGAACGGCTCCATCTTTGTCAATAGACACATCAAGGTCTGAAACTGTTTCGGGATAGTTGACGTGGAGGTAACGCGGATCGGCCTTTTTCCCACAACCGGAGCAGAATATCGACAGAAAAAATGCCGTCATTATCAAGATTGCCCATAAGTTATTCCTTTTCATCATACGCGCACCCCTATGCCGGTTTGTTGGACTCTATTTCTTCTATTCTTTTTAATACCGCTTCCCCGGCAGTTCCACCGGGAACATTCCTTGCGCCAACTGAACCATCCACACTCATGCAGGCATAGATATCATCATCAGCATCCTTCCAGAAAAGGCGAATCTCCTCTATGTCAAGCGATTGCATATCCTTCTGCTTTTCAATGCAATATCCGACAAGGCGTCCCACTATGCCGTGCGCCTCTCTGAATGGAATTCCCTTCATTACCAGATAATCGGCCACATCAGTCGCCGTGGAAAAGCCTCCCGCGGCGCTCTCCAGCATCCTGCTCCTGTTGAATTTCAGATTTTCAGTCATATCCGAAAGAACTGCAAGGCAGGCCTTTACAGTGTCAACCGCGTCAAACAGAGATTCCTTATCCTCCTGAAGATCCCTGTCATACGTCATGGGAAGACCCTTCATCATGGTCAGTATCGCCATCAGGTCCCCATAGACACGTCCGGTCTTTCCCCTTATCAATTCAGCCACATCCGGATTCTTTTTCTGGGGCATGATACTGCTGCCGGTGGTAAACGCATCGGATATATCGACAAACCCGAACTCCCCGCCGGACCAGATAACAAGGTCCTCACAGAAACGGCTCATATGCATCATTATCAGGCTTGCATCGAAAATAAACTCCGCGACAAAATCTCTGTCTGAAACAGCGTCCATGCTGTTTCTTGAAATCCCGGGAAAACCAAGTAATCCGGCTACATATTCCCGGTCTATTGGGAATCCTGTGCCTGCCAGGGCCGCTGACCCCAGAGGCATGACATTTACCCTCTCCCTGCACTCCTTCAGGCGGCTCACATCCCTGTCCAGCATCTCCCAATAGGCAAGAAGGTAGTGGGCCAGAAGCACCGGCTGTGCCTTCTGCAGATGCGTGTAACCGGGCAGTATGGTATCAATCTCCCTCTTCGCCACATCAACGAGAGATGCCTGAAGTTCCGCCAGAAGGTCAAGAATATTTTTCACCTCATCCCGGAGATAAAGCCTCATATCAAGAGATATCTGATCGTTTCTGCTTCTCGCGGTGTGAAGTCTGCCCCCTACCTCTCCAACGCGATCTATCAGTGATTTTTCTATGGCCATGTGTATATCTTCCAGATCGGAAGAGTAAGAAAATTCACCCTTTTCCATACTCTGCAGGATATCCTGAAGACCGGATATTATCTTTTCGGCATCTTCGGAAAAGATAATCCCCTGCGCGGCAAGCATACGGCAATGCGCAATGCTCCCCTCAATATCATAAGGATACAATCTTTTATCGAAATGAAGAGAGGATGTGAATTTCTCCACTCTTTTATCAGTGGGTTCGGAGAATCGCCCTCCCCACGGTTTCTTCTGTCTGGTCATAGGCCAATCCTGTTTATTATTTCTTTAGCAACGCCTGCATTTTCAGTCTGAGCGCATTCAGCCTGATAAAACCGGTGGCGTCCTTCTGGTTATAGACCTCATCCTTTTCAAAGGTGGCCAGGTCCTCACTGTAGAGTGATACAGGCGCTTTGACGCCCACCGGCATACAGTTCCCCTTGTATAGTTTAAGGCGGACTGTTCCGGTAACATCCTTCTGTGACTCATCCACCATCTTCTGTAGCATTTCTCTTTCAGGAGAGTACCAGAAACCGTTGTATATGATCTGCGCGTACCTCGGCATGATTGAATCTCTTATAAGCATGACCTCTCTGTCCATGGTGATTGTTTCCATCGCCCGGTGAGCGGACCACAGTGCGGTGCCGCCCGGCGTTTCATAGATTCCCCTTGATTTCATGCCCACAAACCGGTTTTCCACCATATCCACCCTGCCGATACCATTTTCTCCCGCGAGCGTGTTCATGTGATCCAAGAGCTGCGCAGGTCTCATCTCTTCCCCGTCAACAGCCACTGGGGTTCCCTTTTCAAAGGTAATTTCCACATATGTCGCACGATCGGGCGCATTTTCAGGAGACACGCTCATCACAAAAATGTCTTCCGGCGGCTCCACCCACAGATCTTCAAGGAGTCCTCCTTCATGAGAGATATGCAGAAGATTTCTGTCTTCACTGTAGGGGCTTTTCTTTGTTGATTTTATAGGAATGTTGTACCTCTCCGCGTAATCTATCATGGATTCCCTTGAATTTAAGCTCCAGTTTTCATCTTTCCAGGCCGATATAATCTTTATATCTGGATCAAGAGCCATGTAGGTCATCTCAAATCTCACCTGGTCGTTGCCTTTACCAGTAGCACCGTGACAGACGGCATCCGCACCCTCTTTGTGCGCGATCTCAATCTGCCTTCTGGCCACTATCGGCCTGGCGAGAGAGGTGCCAAGAAGATACGTTCCCTCATATACCGCATTGGCTTTCAGAGCTGGAAATACAAAATCCCTTACGAATTCATCTTTCAAATCTTCCACATACGCCTTGACCGCACCTGTGGCAAGCGCTTTTTCCTCCAGACCTTCAAGTTCCTGCTTCTGTCCAACATCTCCGGTAAGTGTAATAACTTCACACCCATACGTTTCAATCAACCATCTGATAATCACGGAGGAATCAAGCCCCCCGGAATACGCCAAAACCACCTTCTTTATCTTGCTGTTCACTTCTCATCTCCTCCAGTCATAAGTATCTCCATAATCGCCTTCTGTACATGCAGGCGGTTTTCCGCCTGATCAATAATTACAGACTGCGGTCCATCTATCACACTTGCTGCTATCTCTTCCCCGCGGTGCGCGGGCAGGCAGTGCATAATGATGGCATCATCCTTCGCACAACCGACCAGTTTTTCATCTACCTGATAATCCCGGAACGCCGCCACCCTCTCTTCCTGTTCATCTTCCTGGCCCATGCTGGCCCACACATCCGTATATATCACGTCGGCGCCGGAGGCCGCATCGGCAGGAATACGCAAGAACTCTATCCCCTCCTTCGACTCCCCGATCCCTCTCTCCAATATGGCCTCATCGGGATCATACCCTTCAGGACAGGCGATGGCCAGATGAAAGGGAAGCCTGGCCGCGGCATTTATCCAGGAATTAGTCATGTTGTTCCCGTCGCCGATATAGGCTATCTTCAGCCCTTCATACCCGCCCTTTTTTTCTATTATGGTGAAGATGTCGCTCAGCACCTGGCATGGGTGCAGCAGGTCTGTCAATCCGTTAATAACAGGTATTGTGGCATATTTCGCAAATTCTTCGATCAGATCCTGCTCGAATGTCCTTATCATGATACCGTCAATGTATCTGGATACTACCCTTGCCGTATCAGCAACAGTCTCTCCCCTCCCAAGCTGTATATCGCGCCGGCTCAGGAATATACCGGTCCCGCCCAGCTGATGGATCCCCGCCTCAAAGGACAGCCTTGTCCTTGTGGACGATTTGTCGAACAGCATACCCAGCGTCTTTCCCCTCAGGGAATCATGCACCTCGCCACTGTACAACTGGTCTTTCAACTTTTTTGCGGTATTGAATATTCTGTTAAATCCATTGACATCAAGATCATGGATTGTCAGCATATCTTTCTTCACAGGTTTCTCATCACCTCATCCAGGATATCAACCGCGCGGTCTATATCCCCTTTCGTAATAATCAGTGGAGGAACAAATCGCAGTACGTTGTCACATGTGCAGTTCATGAGCAATCCCTTATTCATGCACTCATTTACTATATCCGCACCCTTTATGGAAAGTTCCATTCCAAGCATAAGACCTCTTCCCCTGACTTCTTTAATGAAGGTATGGTTTTCCTTCAATTCGTCGAGTTTTTCGCGGAAGTAAACACCCATCTTTCTGCAGTTATCCAGTACCCTTCCATACAGCAACTCCTCCATCACAGAGATCCCTGCTGCCATAGCGAGCGGGTTTCCTCCAAAAGTGGATGCATGGCTTCCCGGTGTAAGAGATGCCGCCACCTTATCGGTCGCCAGCATGGCCCCAACAGGAAAACCATTGCCCAGGGCCTTGGCTAATGTCATGATATCGGGTTTTACACCACTCGCTTCATACGCGAACAGGTTACCCGTGCGTCCCATGCCTGTCTGGACTTCATCCAGTATCAAAAGAACGCCCCTGTCATCACATATCTTTCTTACACCTTCAAGATATCCCTCCGCTGGAACCTTGATTCCCCCTTCACCCTGTATGACTTCCACCATAACGGCACAAACATCTTCCGTAACGGCCATTTCAAGTGAGGCAAGATCGTCGAAGGGAACATATCCAAAGCCGCTCGGCAGAGGATCAAAGCCTTTTTGAAATTTCTCCTGTCCGGTTGCCGTAACGGTGGCAAGCGTTCGTCCGTGGAAGGAGTCTTTCATGGTCACTATACGATATCTGCCCTCGTCCATATTTTCATGGGCGTATTTTCGCGCCAGCTTGATGGCCGCTTCGTTTGCTTCCGCCCCGCTGTTACAGAAAAATGCCTTGTCCGCAAAGGAATTTTCCACCAGAAGGCGAGCCAGCCTGATCTGCGGTTCAATGTGGTATATATTGGACACATGCATTAGTGTTTCGGCCTGTTTGCAGATTGCCCCGGATACTGATGGATTGGCATGGCCAAGGCCGCACACGGCGATCCCCGCCAGGAAATCGAGATACTTCTTTCCATCAGAGTCCCATACATGTACCCCTTCGCCCCTTACCAAGACAACCGGCAGGCGCGAGTAAGTGTTCATGATATATCTGCTCGAATTAGAGATAAGCTCTTCTGTTGTCATATTGCCTCTATCCTTCGGGTTACGGGTCATTTCTCCCGTCTCCTTTGATTCAGTCTTTCACCACTTCCGTGCCGATACCGCTGTCTGTGAATATCTCCAGAAGAACCGCGTGATCCAGACGTCCATCAATTATATGAGTTTTCCCCACACCATTCCTGAGGGCCTTTATACAGCATTTTACCTTGGGATACATGCCCCCTCTTATTGTGCCAGCTTCGATCAGCTCTTCGGCTTCCACATTGTTGATGGAGTTTATCAGCCGATCTTTTTCGTCCAGAATCCCCTCCACATCGGTCAGGAGAATAAGTTTCTCTGCCCCGAGGGCAGCCGCCACCTCTCCCGCAACTATATCCGCATTTATATTATACGTTTCACCTCCGTCTCCGGCGCCGGTAGGCGCTATAACGGGGATAAATCCATCTACTATCAGCGATTCGATGAGTCCGGAGTTAACCTTTCTCACTCTGCCCACCATTCCTATGTCTATTATCTCCGGAGGGGTATCCTTCGCTTTTTCGGTGCTCAGAATATATTTCTCCGCTTCTATAATGCTCCCATCTTTGCCACTTAACCCGACAGCCCTGCCGCCATGACTGTTGATCAGTCCCACTATTTCTTTGTTTACCTTACCTGTAAGAACCATCTCGACTATATCCATAGTTTCTTCGTCCGTCACTCTCATCCCCCTGACGAATTTTGAATCCTTACCCATTTTCTCGAGAAAAACGCCAATTTGAGGCCCTCCACCATGTACTATTACCGGGTTGATCCCGATATACTTCATCATGACAACGTTCATGGCGAACATCTCTTTCAGATTGTTATCCCCCATGGCATGACCACCATATTTGATAACTACTGTCTTGTCATAAAATCGCTTTATATAAGGCAGGACCTCCAGGAGTATGTCCGCTTTTTCCATGGGGCTTTTCAGATTGTACGAATTCATGATTTTAAATCTCCTACAAGACATACCTGCTCAGGTCTTCATCTTCGACTACATCCTTCAGCTTATCCTTGACATAATCGGCATCAATATTTATTTTTTTCTTCGCAACCGCAATATCCGGTGCGTCAAAAGATATCTCCTCCAAGAGTATCTCCATGACCGTGTAAAGTCTTCTGGCCCCTATATTTTCCATCTTCCCATTCACAAGCGCCGCTACCTCAGCGATCTCCTCTATGGCGTCGGACTGGAATATAAGGTCTATATCTTCAGTAGCCATCATCTCTACATACTGTTTTACCAGAGCATTGTGAGGTTCTGTCAGAATCCTTATAAAATCTTCCTTTTCAAGTGAATCAAGTTCTACCCTTATGGGAAATCTTCCCTGCAGCTCGGGAATAAGATCGGACGGTTTGGAAATACTGAACGCTCCTGCGGCGATAAAGAGTATGTGATCCGTTTTTACCATACCATACTTGGTATTTACATTGGATCCCTCCACAATGGGAAGGAGGTCTCTCTGCACACCCTCCCTGGACACATCAGGGCCCTGAGAGGAATCACCGCCCACAATCTTGTCTATTTCGTCAAGGAATATGATTCCCGATTGCTCAACCTTTTCCATCGCCGCCCTGGTGACCTTTTCCATATCGACAAGTCTCTGGGCTTCTTCATCGGCTAATATGTTTACCGCTTCAGAGACCTTGACTTTTCTTTCTTTCTTCTTCTGCGGAAACATATTTCCGAACATCTCTTTGATGTTCATCCCCATATCCTCAACGCCGGAGGTGGAAAAAATCTCTATCATGGGGCCGCTTGGGCTGTCCACAACTTCAATCTCTACAGTCCGCTCGTCCAGTTTCCCACTGCGAAACAGGCGCCGCAGCTTCTCGCGCGTTTCATTATGACGAATATCCTCCTGGACCTTTACATCACTCTCGGGCATATCCAGAAGTGTTCCTTCCGCTCCCGCTTCTGTTGCCTCTGTCTGTCCCTGATCCTTGCGCTTAAGGGGAAGGAGAATGTCAAGTATCCTCTCCTCGGCAAGTTCCATCGCTTTTGCCTTTACATTCTCCTGCTCCTCCGATTTAGCCATGTTTATTGCCAGCTCTACAAGGTCCCTGACCATTGACTCAACATCCCTGCCCACATAACCCACCTCTGTAAATTTGGAGGCCTCTATCTTCAGAAAGGGAGATTTATCAAGTTTGGCAAGCCTGCGCGCAATTTCCGTCTTTCCCACTCCCGTAGGACCTATCATTATGATATTTTTGGGTGCTATCTCTTCCCTGAGTTCTTCTGGTACATTCTGACGCCTCCACCTGTTCCGGAGGGCCACGGCAACCGCCCTCTTGGCGTCATGTTGCCCTATAATATACTTGTCCAGCTGGGACACAGTCTCTCTCGGTGTCAAATTCGTGGATGACATAAAGTTTCTACTCCTTGATTCTCAATGGTTAATTCTGACGTTATCGTAAAAAGTCTTTTCGTAGCGAATCCAAGCATTTTGGGGAAAAGATGCCGGCAGTGCCTGGCGTTAAGAAAATCTAACTGTTTGATCCCGCAGAAGGCGGGAGAGTTTTAGATTTTTAGCCAGGCGATGACAGTATTCCCAAAATGGTTTTGAGCGAAGAAAACCGACTTTTTACGACTGTATCAATTTTCAATGTTTAATTCTGAGTTGCCTCAACTACATCCAGTTCCTCTATTTTTACCCTGTCGTTCGTGAATATACATATATCAGCAGCTATGCGCATGGCCTCTTCGACAATCTCTTTCGCGTTCAGTGTAGAGTGCCCGATAAGCGCCCTTGCCGCTGCCTGGGCATATGGGCCGCCCGAACCTATTGCCAGGACCTCATCGTCCGATTCTATCACATCTCCATTACCTGATATTATAAGAAAATCCACGTCACTGACTGCTATCATCAGGGCTTCAAGGTGTCGCAAAACCCTGTCTGTTCTCCAATCCTTGGTCAGTTCAACCGCGGCCCTCAAAAGATTGCCGCCATACTGTTCCAGTTTCTGGTCGAACCTGTCAAAAAGGGTAAACGCGTCCGCTGTCGCACCTGCGAAACCTACGATTACCTTGTCATGATACAACCTCCGAACTTTTCTGGCATTGTGCTTCAGGGCTATCGTATCAAGGGTCACCTGACCGTCACCAGCGACGGCCACTTTTCCCTTGTGCTTCACTGCTACTATGGTTGTTCCTCTCATCTTATTCATGACTTTTGTTCTCCTCCGGCCCTCGGGTGGCTCCTGTCATATACCTCCATCAATCTTGTCACGCTGACGGATGTGTACTTCTGGGTGGTGGAAAGGCTTTCATGCCCCAACAGTTCCTGTATGACTCTCAGATCGGCGCCTGCATCCATGAGATGGGTCGCAAATGTGTGTCTGAGCGCGTGAGGACTTATCTTTCTGCCGATACCACTCAGGGTTATATACTTGTCTATAATTCTTCTTACACTCCTGGGAGTCAGCCTCGAACCGGACCTGTTCAGAAAAAGAGGTGATCCGGTATAACTCCCGTCCTTGTTTAACTATCCTTTCTTTTCTGCCTTTTCCCCTGACCTTCACCAGACTATTCGAAAAATCGACGTCGGCTACATTCAAACCAGTGAGTTCACCAACACGCACACCGGCTGAATACAGGAATTCGATTATGGCCCTGTCCCGCAGCCCTGATACATCCGATTCGAACTTAACTCCCAGAAGAGAGAATACTTCGTCTATACTCAGAAAGGAGGGAAGATATTTGTCCGCCTTCGGCGCCTGGACCATCTGAGCGGGATTATACCTGATTTTTCCTTCCCGAAGAAGAAATTTAAAGAACGCCCTGAGACTGGCCACTTTTCTCGACACAGTAGCCTTTTTTATCCTCCCGCGGTAGAGAGACGCAAGAAACGCTCTTATCACCGTCTGGTCAACATCGGCGGGCTTGTCCACCCCGTTCTTCAGAAGAAATTCTCTGAACTGTCTCAGGTCGGACAGATAGTTCCTTTTTGTATGATAAGACAGGTTTCTTTCAACATCAATGTGAACACCAAAATCTCTGACGGCATCCTCCATCCGAACATACCCTTCAGTCACCCTTCAAATCCGCTTTCCGGCTACATCTTATATTTTCCGAAGTCTTCGGAAGAGAGATTCTCAAGGAATTCTTTTAACTGTTCCCCTGTGTATTTGTTCAAGTCAGCCGTTTTATTGCCAAAATCGATATTTGTTGATTTCTCAATAACCTTTTCATCCACAAAGATGGGCGCGTCAGCCCTTAATGCAAGAGCAATCGCGTCGCTCGGACGTGCATCAACTGTAATGGAGACATCATCCCTCAGGATATGTATGGTTGCAAAGAAGGTGTTGTCTTTCAGGTCATTAATAACGATTTTCAGAACCTTAACTTCAAGAATTTTTAACATCTCGTTCATAAGATCATGCGTCATCGGCCTCGCCAGATTTATTTCTTCCATCTGTGTGGCTATGGCGCTTGCCTCGAACAGGCCTATCCATATGGGAATAGCCCTTTTCCCCTGCAGATCTTTCAATATTACTATGGGTGTATTTGTTATAGGATCCATGGCAAGCCCAAATACCTTTACCTCTATAAGCATCTCTACCTCCTAAACCATTTCTCCTCTCAGAGAGTGCATGTGGGCCTGTACAATTCTCACACGCACGGTTCTTCCTGTCAGGCCAATGTCACCCGCGAGATTAACAATTTTATTGCCCCTCGTCCTGCCGGTAATATCGGCGTCATTATTCTTGCTGACACCCTCTATAAGTACATCCTTCACAATTCCCTCAAGACATCTGTTCTTTTCCAGACTGTTGCTTTCCTGAAGTGCCTGGAGCTCATATAATCTCTCACTCTTGACCCCTTCTTCAACCTTTCCATCATACCCTTCCGAAGCTGTGCCACGCCTGTCAGAATATTTAAAGGAAAAAACATTATCAAACCTTACTTCTTTCATAAGGTCAATAGTTTTTTGAAAGTCGCTGTCCCTCTCTCCCGGAAACCCGACGATGATATCTGACGTTATACTTATATCCGGGCACGCACTTTTTAACATGTCAATCTTTTTCAGATATTCCCCCGCAGTGTATCCTCTTTTCATTCTCTTCAACACATGATCAGAACCGGACTGCACCGGCAGGTGAATATGCTCACACAGATTATCAAGATCGGCAAAACAGCCGGCAAGCCTCTCTGAAAGGTCTTTCGGGTGAGATGTGGTAAAGCGGATCCTGTCTACCCCGTCTATTTTACTGACCATTCTCAATAATGCAGGAAAATCGGTGTCTCCAGAAAGTGTGCTGCCGTATGAATTGACGTTTTGCCCCAGGAGTGTCACCTCCCTGATGCCATTATCAGCGAGAAACCTGATTTCGTCAATTATGTCTCCGCCGGCCCTGCTTTCTTCCCTTCCCCTTACATAAGGCACAATGCAGTAGGAACAGAAATTGTTACATCCCTGCATAATTGTTACGTAGGCGCTCACATTTCCATCAGGAGGCAGGGTTCGGATGCCCAGAGATCTTACCGATTCGTGAAAAGAAGTGTCCACAACCTGGGATCCGGTATTGTTAATCTCCTCTATCATCTCGGGAAGACGGTGTATGTTATGCGTGCCAAGGACAAGATCAAGATATGGAGCTCTCCTGAAGAATCCTGTTCCATGTTCCTGGGCAAGACATCCCGCTACCCCAATAACAAGATCGGGCCTCTTTTCCCTTAGCCTTTTTAACCTTCCAAGCTGACTGTACGCTTTCTGGGCCGCTTTTCCCCTCACGCTGCAGGTGTTGACGATGATAATATCCGCCCTGTCGGCTTCATCTGTCTTGACATATCCCGCATCACTGAGAATCTGCGCCATCTGTTCCGAGTCATGGACATTCATCTGACAGCCAAAGGTATGGATATAGAATTTTCCTGTGGACATAAAAGATACCCGCGTGCGTTAGCAAGAATTAATGTTGGAGAAAATACTTGGAGAAATACAGATACCGACGATAATATCTTCGCCCTTAAAATGAAAAAGAGGGGGACTGCGCCCCCTCTTGACTGCAATATAAGCCTATGACTCGATTTCCAGAATTTATTTACAAGAGATAAAAATATCGCACTATTTATTTCCCGGAATTTACTCTTTCCTTGAGCTCTTTACCTACCTTGAAAAAGGGTAGCTTCTTGGAATCCACCTGTATAGTCCCGCCCGTCTTGGGATTCCTCCCGGTATATGAGCCGTAGTCTCTTACGACAAAACTCCCGAACCCTCTGATCTCTATCCTGCCCCCATTCTTGAGCTGATCGCTGAACCCCTTGAAGATCAGACCTACTACATCTGCAGCCTGCTTTTCTGTCAGCCCATCTCTCTTACTCAAAGCATCTACCAATTCCGATTTATTCATAAGACCCTCCTGTCAACTCGTCAAAATAATCTTAATAAAACCCTGCGTAGTTTCCAGCAAGGAATTTCTTTCTGATATTATTTATTTTGTTATTAAAGTCAAGATAATTTTCATTGTTTTTCAGATCAATTTTTTTTATCACGCGATCCCGAAAGTTCAATCAGGCTCTTTACTTCTCTTTTATGCATATATCTGTATTCTCCACTCTTAAGCTCTCCGAGACCAATATCGCCAATGGCGGTTCTTATCAGCCTCGCCACAGGATGATCTGTCGAATCGAAGAATCTTCTTATTATTCTGTTTCTCCCCTCGAGTATTGTTAACTCTACCCAGGAGCTTTTTCTGTTGCTCTTTTCCATGGTCGCCCAGACCGGTTTAAAGCTGCCATCCTCCAGCATGGCGCCCTTTCTGATGGCCTCAATATCACTCTTTGTAAGGTTACCCCTGACTTTTACCATATAAGTCTTAGGTATCTTGAATGCCGGATGCTGTACCATGTGTGAAAAGTCGCCGTCATTGGACATTAAAAGCAGCCCTTCCGAATCGTAATCAAGCCTCCCGACAGGGAATACCCTCTCAGGAACATCCCTTAACAGATCGGTGACGATCGGCCTGTTCTGCGGATCTTTCAGAGTGACAACATATCCCTTCGGCTTATTCAATATCAGATATACCCGGCTTACCGCATCCCCCGATATAAGCCCCCCGTCAACGCGTATCTCATCGCGCGAGGCGTCAACTTTCATCCCCGGTTGAGTTATTGTCATGCCATTCACGCTGACCCGCCCGTCCCGCATCATCTGTTCCGCCGTGCGCCGGGACGCTATACCATACCTGGCTATTATCTTCTGAAGGCGCTCTTCCACAGGTATTATTCCCCCAACTCTCTGAATTCTCTGAGCGTGGGCAGATCTGAAAGGGTCTTGAGACCAAATGTCTCAAGAAATTTCCTGGTAGTTCCATAGATCATAGGTCTGCCCGGCACATCTTTTCTCCCCACTATTCTTACAAGATTTTTCTCCAGCAATCCCCTCAGGGTGCCACTTATATCCACACCCCGCACTTTCTCTATCTCAGACCTCATGACGGGCTGCCTGTAAGCAACCACAGCAAGCGTTTCCATGGCAGCCGGGCTTAAAGCCGCCGGCTTTTGCCCCTTCAGCTTCTGCACCCATGATCCTACCGTTTCACCAGTCCTGAACTGGTACCCCCCGGCAACCTCCCTCAGGAATATGCCTCCATTTCTCTCTTCATATTCCCTTATGAGATCATTGATTGCGGAAGAAATCTCCTTTTCCTTCACATCCTCCAGGATTCCCTCTATCCTTGAGAATGTTACGGGTGTATCAGAAACAAAGATAAGGGCCTCAATTACGGCCTTCAGATTATCCATCTATTTTCCCGCAAGGCATATCCTTATAGTCCCGTACGGAACCGCCTGGTATGCTCTGATTATTCTAAGTTTCATAAGTTCCAAGATGGCCAGAAAGGTATATATCAACCTCCTGCGGTTGCCCGCGTCCTCCAAGAGATCGGTGAAGGTAAGTTCACCCCTCCTTTCCAGTTCATCCACTATATCATTTATCCTGTCGGAAAGGGACATCTTTTCGACATCTATCTCCATCAAATCTTTCTGACCGACATCGAGACTTATTCTCCGGAAAGCTTCAACAAGTTCAAATATCCCGATTTCCCTGAGAGGCTGCTCCTCTTTCTCAATCTTTTCCCCCGCATGATCCCTGCCAAATACATCCCGGCCAAGAATGCTCATCCTGTCCAGGCCCAGCGCCGCTTCCTTGAACGCCTTATACTCCAGAAGCTGTTTAACAAGTTCTTCACGCGGATCCACATCCTCTTCTTCCTCATCTTCTTCGCTGACGGGCAGAAGCATTCGCGATTTGATGTGTGTCAACGTGGCGGCGAGCACCAGATATTCCCCTGCAAGGTCAAGATTGAGGGACTTCATCGCGTCGATATATTTCATATATTGTCTGGTTATGAGGGCAATGGGAATATCGTATATATCGACTTCGTTCTTTCTGATCAGGTAGAGCAACAGATCGAGAGGACCTTCAAATATATCCAGCTTGATTTCATAAGCCCCGGCCGTCATATCTTCACAGCTTCCCTTACCTGTTCCATGGTGAGACGCGCTATCTTCGAGGCCTCCTGTACGCCATCGGCTATTATACCCCTTACATCCTCCAAGTGGCTCAGGTAATAATCCTGACGTTCGTGTATGGGCGCCATGTTATCCAGTATCCGCTGCGCGAGACGCTTTTTGCATTCAACACACCCGATCTTGGCCTTTTTGCACCCATCTGATATCTCGTCCACCTCTGAAGAGGGCGAATATATCTGGTGAAACGCGAAGGCGTTGCATATCTCCGGCCTCCCCGGATCTTTTTTCCGCATCCTCTGTGGATCGGTAAACATGGAAGAAACCTTTTGTCTCAACACATCTCCCCGATCGCGAAGATAGATGGAATTATCGTACGATTTGCTCATTTTTCTTCCATCAATCCCGAGAAGCTTAGGCACTTCCGTCAGCAGGGGTTCGGGAACGGGAAATACATCTTTGTACAGAAAATTGAACCTCCTCGCTATCTCACGCGTGAGTTCCACATGCGGGAGCTGGTCCACCCCTACAGGTACGCCATAGGCCTTGTACATTATTATGTCCGCGGCCTGAAGAACGGGATATCCCAGGAAACCGAACGTCGAGATATCTTTGTCGGATAATTCCGTCTTCATCTCTTTATATGTCGGATTTCTTTCCAGCCACGAGAGAGGCGTTATCATGGAGAGTATCAGAAACAATTCGGCATGTTCCTTTACCTCAGACTGGACAAACAGTGTGCTCCTGGCAGGGTCCAGCCCCACGCTCAGCCAGTCCACAACCATATCCAGGGAGTTTGCCTTTATAAGATCGGTGCTTTTATAGTCACTTGTCAGTGCGTGCCAGTCGGCGACAAAGTAAAAACAATCATATATGTCTTTATTCTGGATATCCACCCAGTTTGCGAGAGCCCCGTGAAGATTGCCCAGATGCAGTCTCCCGGTGGGGCGCATACCACTCAAGATTCGTTTTTTCATCGTTTTGCCTCAGAAAATATATTTAAGAGCGGTCGTATAACAAAAAAGAATGTCCCGTGTCAAACCATCAGCTTCATTTCATCTATCCTGTGCAACAGTCTTTTTAGCTCTTTGTGTTTTTCCCCTTTTCTGCCGACAGCGGAAAGAACACCAAGCTCGTCCAGACGCCTTACAGGCAACAGCGGGTTTTCTTCCTTTAATATAAGTCTCAGTTCTGAAGAAATCCTGTGACCCGACAGCCTCTCGATAAGATCCGCAGAGACGGCATCCCGAATGAGCTTTTCCGTAATACTCTCAATCCTGAAATCAAACCTCTTCTCAAACCTGGCGGCACGGAATATTCTCGTGGGATCATCAATAAAACTCTTTTCATGCAGAACTCTTATCAATCTCTTCCTTATATCATCCCTCGCATGGAAGAGGTCAAGCAATTCCCCAAACCGGTCGGGGTTCAGGTTGACCGCAAGTGTGTTTATGGAAAAATCCCTCCTGAACATATCATCCCTTATGGAACCGGGTACCACAAGAGGAAGCGCCGCGGGCCGTTCATAGGCCTCAGTCCTTGCCGTCGCTACATCGAGCTTGAAACCATCGGGAAACACAAGATTTGCCGTCCCAAATTTTTCATATGTGAGGAAACGCGCATTATGACCAACAGAGAATCCGGACGCAAAGGCAATACCGTCTCCCTCTATAACCACATCAACATCGAGATTATCGCGCCGCAGGAACAGATCGCGCACAATCCCCCCTACGGCATACGCGCAAAAACCCATTTCTTCCGCACAGACGCCGGCGTCCCTCAACAGATTCAGGATACGTGATGGAAGCTGATTAAGTAACTCGCTGATATTCATAAGCATTTTCTATATATTCTGGAGGAAACTGCGGGTTGGGAAAAAACAGGAGAGGCAAACAAAAAAATGGCCCCTGGCACTATCTAATACCAGGGGCCGGCATGATCTTCAATTACTATTAGACCTTTTCAGCAAGGGTCTTGCCCGCTTTGAACTTAATGACATTCTTTGCCTTGATCTGGATCTCTTCTCCGGTCTGCGGATTCCGGCCCGTTCTTGCTTTTCTCTTCACCACTGAAAACGTGCCAAAACCGACGAGACCGAGCTTGCCCTCTTTCTTGAGCGCACCAGTCACATTGGCAATGTACGAATCCAGAGCTCCCGCAGCCTGTACCTTTGTTATCCCCGCATCCCCCGCAATAGCCGCTATCAATTCAGCTTTCGTCATATTTCCTCTCCTCCTTTTCACGGTTGTTGTGATATTTATAAACCAAGTACCTGAAACATGGTTTACACGTAATGCCTCCAAGCACCACTTCGTCCGATTGATAATGCCCAGCAAATCTTTTCTGGAAAGACTATAAGTAAAAGCACCGCAAACTCACGCCAGCACAATAACAGAAGCAATTAGATTCTGACGTAACATAAAGAAAATCAACAATCAAGCAAAAACTGCGGGGAATCACCGGAAAAACCCCGCTGGGAGAGAACGATCTTCCCGATTATCTCTTGAGAAACAAAAAAAGGGAGGCGAACAGGCCGCCTCCCTTTTACCAGGGAATAGTGGTGGGTTGTATCAGGAGTTATAAGTATATCTGACCTCCTTTAGTTCCTTTTATGGCTTATCAGCCCCCTTTGACAGCCGATGTAATGGTGCCGTTTGCGTCAACCGAATAGACCAATGTGCCGTTGGCAGGCGTAGAGGTCATTACAAGGCCGGCCATGGTGCCCGTGGTAACCGCTGTAGTCACATTGGCACTTGCCTTGAAACCGTTAGTCTGCAGGAGAGCTAAAGTTACAGTCCCTGTTGGATTTTCCGCAAAGTATGCCTGTGCCGCCGTGTAGGCATTTTTTACATCCGAGTTTGCCTGTGCGTTGAAACCCTTTGCCCTGTACGCCGAAAACTGCGGGATGGCGATTGCCGCCAGGATACCAATAATCGCGATGACGATCATCAGTTCAATCAGTGTAAAACCCTTTTGTCCTTTTCTTCCGTTTAATTTCATCAACATGGTTCCTGCCTCCTTAAATCGATTTTTTTGATAACTTGAAATGCTACAATAGTTGTCTTTGATTTACTGGATTTGCAACGAGTATGCCAGATTGATTTTTACAGCATAAACCTGTTCCAATGTTTGCACAACCTATTGATATCACGACAGACTATTCAGCAGAAATTTTTCCTCACCTTGACGCTTCCATATCCGCGCTGTAATAGAAAACGGTGATTTTCACCTTTTATGTGTGATTTTCAGGGAGAGGCCGGTCAAGGGCTGGACGAGTACATGTGCCCCCTCTGCGGGACACAGAGACCCCACGCTACATAAGTGGATTTAACTTTTCAACAAGTTACCAGCATCAAAAATAGATTGCAGGCCTTAACAGCAGGGGGGCTCCGATGTTGCCCAGATCTATGATGAAATGGCACACTACGCATGGAACAATGCTTTCATTTTTCTCCTTAATCAACCCCAGAAGCATCCCGTACAAAAAGGCAAACGAGGCAAACTGCAGGCCGCCTATAAAATAATGTGGAAGGGCATAGACCGCGCTTTGTATGACATTAACAAAAAGTGTCGACCTGACGAATTTCCTGAGGAGTTCAAAAAGAGTAAGCCTGTAGAAAATTTCCTCGCTGAACGCGTTCAGCAGGCTGAGAATGATAACGGGCAACCAGACGGCCGTCCTTGAACTATCCACGGGATTTCTCATGAGCAGATACATTGAATACCAGGAGCTGATGATAATTCCGACAAAAAATACATTTGAAAATTTTTTCCAGGCAAACTGTTTCACAAATGGAATCCTTGCCCATTTGAGCCACAAAAGGGACAACCATGCCAGGATAAACAGCGGCAGGTAAGTCATTATACTGGCATACACCGTGGCCAATCTGGCGGAACCGGTAAATGGCCACCTGACATAACCGCGGCTGACCAGATACAAAACAGCACCCATGAAAACAAACATGCAAACCAGATATGAAACCAGTGGAAAATACCGGTTCATCCGCGATCTCAGCAATAAATTACGGGGCTTATGCTCCGTTTTGATTCCAGATGGCAACGGGCCTAAAAGGACTTCCGAAGAAGGCGCCAAATATCGCGGGTTTTTTTGTGTGAGCAGCAGGATAAGAGTGCCCGTCATTATAAAAATGAGCATGATGAGCTGAGGCTGGGTGAGACCGAATGCCTCTATCCTGTTCGTTCTGATAAATTCCATAAGGAACCTGACAGTACCATACAGAACCAGGTATCCCCCTACTACCCCACCCTTATTTCGTATAAGACCAAAGGGCCACGCGAGCCACTCGCGAATCCGTATGAAAAGGCCTGCCTGATCAGACAAGACCCCGGATGCCACTTTTTGAACAACCCCACCTATGTAAATTCGGTTGTAAATCCGGCTTAAAATAAAAAATATGGTCAGATTGGCCAGGATTGCGTAAAGGGGGACAGGATTTGTAAAGGAGAAGTGGCTGCCAAAGACAGTGAAGCTGAGGGGTTTTCCCCAGCAGCAGCCAGCGGATAAACATCCCAGCCTACCGATCGCGTGCGCCAGGGGCACGTGCATAAAAGCCATGTCAACGACGCGCATCTCAGCAAACCGGAAAAGAACTGTTAGAAGGAAAAAAAAGGCCACAGGCAGAATCAGACTGGCGTGGAAGGTGTGAAGGGTACCGGAGGTAATTTGGGTGTAAAACAGTTCCAGGCTCCAGCTTTTCAAAGGATAGTGCAAAATGCCCCCCGCCCTGCTGCTTATATAACCGAGGGGGAAAAAGAAGAGGGCCATCATAAGGACGAAAGAGGTAACCTTTCGCTTCGGATAGCCCGCCTGCAACATCCTTCTGTAAAAGAAAAAAGAAGCGGTAAAGATGCCGAGCAGGATAAAAAAATAGTAAACCGCGTTTACGATCGAGAGGACCTGGTGATAATCAAAAAGATACCGCTGAAGGACAAACTTGAGCACACAAAGACCTCTTTAGGAATCAAGAATAAATAAGTTATACAGATTGCGCCGTAATTCTGTTTGTTTTCAAGGCGTGTTGAAGCGCACATAACGAGTTATGTAAGCTTTGGCACAACACAGAAAACAAGCAAAAGGACAAGCAGGGTGTATGAGTTATTTATGCTTGCTGACTTAGTACAAAAAAGTCCCGGCCGGACCGGGACCCTTTTTATCCGCCAGAGACGGAAAATAGTTTATGATTATCTACTGGGCCATTATTCCCGGAAATGCCACCGCACCCCCTACTCCCTGAATAAATCTCCAGGCAAAGTCGTCAAAATAGACGGTTTCTCTGTCATCAACCTGAATATCGGCATTTGCGTTGATACCGAGGGTGTGCGCACCGAACTCCGGGATGTCCTGTGTGTTGAAATTATAGTCTTCAGTCGTGAATGTTGGCGAATATACTATCGTCGGGTTACCACCACCGTCATAGCCGATTTCCACCAGCTTGTGAGTAACCGCTCCACACCCGAGGATGGAGTGAGTGATCGTTTTACTGGTATAGGCCTTCTTTTTATCGGCAAGTCCTCTTCCCCAGATGACCTGGGTGAAATAATCACCTTGATCGGGCCACTTGATAATGCCCCTGTCCAACTTCTTTCTGTTCAGATCGGTCGAAGATGCGTTACCGAAAGATGTACCGACATCGTTGTCGGGACTTGCGAAAAAGGCGGTCAGGGCATTCACTCTTTGCTCGGGGTTATCAGGATTACAATCGGACACCATCTCGTAGATGTTCACCATAATGGTAATCCATTCCCTGGGATATATTCGATAGTTGTAAATCGCCTTGTCCGTCTGATTGGTGGTGGCGGGAGGCCTGATGTAACCCACAGGGCCACTCGCCCCTCCGGCAACCGGTTTCCCGATCGGGTCCTCCTCGCTTACGGTAGCCGGGTCCCTCACCACTTCCGCCCCGGGAAGCCCGAGCACTGTAATATCCTCTACCTCATAAGTTTTGAAAAGGCCGTAGATATCGGTGATCTTCCAGACCAGTATCGGCGTTCCTCCGCTTCCTTCATAAATGACCTCGACGTTTTGGGTCCCGTCCCAAACAGTTTCATAGTACACATATACCTCTTCGTGGCCCACCAGGGGCGCGTATGCCATCCGTTCCCAGGGAGAATAGGAGCCACACCCTCCCGAATCAGTGGCATCTTTCTGCCACAGGACGAGGTAGGGAATTCCATCAAATGGAGGGGTATCGTCCCAGTGGCTTTCCTGGAAACCCTCGCAATTGACAGGATCCGCAACCGTTGTCGAACCATGATCGTCATAGATTGAGTCGGGGATATCGTCGTTTTCAGTGTAATAAGTTTCCTCGCCGCACCCAGACCCTTCGACATGCTCGGCCCTGCCCTGTATGCCTCTCATGATGGAGAGCCCGTAGTAGGAATATCCACTGTCGCCAGAAACCAGTTTAACCCTGAAGGACAACCCGGGCATGTAGTTTCCCGGATGGTTCAACGGATCAGTTTCTGAAAGATCGTCTTCCACGTCTGTAAAGCGGATCTTGGTCTGGAGATCATATCTGAGTTTCTGTTCCGATTCATTCCACAGGGTCTGCAATGGATTGGTACCGGAACCCCAGTCAACAGCGCCCAGGCTTTCCTCCATATAGACATCTTCAGGCACAAAAGCTGAGATGACCTGTTCGGTTCCGGTCACCTTTATGGCCATGTCTCCATCAATCTCTTCTCCGGCGTGTGACCCGATTATGGATCTGACATTGTCAGGGGTCATCTCACCCTCAATAGTTCTGTAAAGTTCCATCACGCTCAGGGGTTGAAAAAGGGTTATGGACCTCGAAACCGAATCGCTCCCCATATTGACCGTCCCTGTTGAGGTGAACCTGGCAAACTCATTAAATGTCATGACCGTCTGGTCAGTTAGCGAACGGGTAAAGGGGGGAACACCCGGGGGACAGTGCAAACCGGTGAGTCTCCCGTTGTCTGTATCCAGATAATCGTACTGCAAGAAAAGCTCGGTGCCTTCCGGAGTCACTATGGTAAAAGTCCCCTGTACCCTGGGCAAAATTGTCAGATTGCCACTTATAGCGAGGTTGCTTGTCGATTGCGCTCCACAACTCGCGGGAGAGATTGTCTGATCACCGTTTACCTTCGCAGCCGGGTATACGGGGGCATTATCCACGGGAGTGCCGCTGGCGCTCGTACTCAAAGTAAATGTAACGGAAGAGCCGTCTACCGAGTAACCGGAATATGGCACGGTTTCATATGTTGAACCGGATGCATCGGGCACCGCGACGCGCAGGTCTCCGCTTTCAGTACCGGCTCCCGCGACAAAGTTGGAGGGTAAATTTACGGTCCCGATACCGCCAGGAGGTGTGACAACAAGGCTGTTGACCGTGGAATTCACGCTTAAAGACTCCTCAAACCAGTTCAGCTCCATGCTGAGCCTGAATTGATCGTTGTCCACAGGGATGGATTGATTCAGGAATAAGGAATCCATAAGATCCTGTCGATTGATGTTGAAATTGGCATCCCTGTGTTCCACGACCCTGCTGACCGCGTAATTCAGCCCGGATTGTGCCAGGTACTGGGCCTTTTGCGCATATGCAAACCTGATCGTGCCCGTGCTGGAAGAGCTGAAAAGGGAGACCATGGCGGCCCCCAGAATACCTATGATGACTATTGTCACGATCACCCCTATAAGTATGGAGCCTGATCGACCCACAGGCAGGTAAAGTTTCAGGCCTTCAAACGTTCCGTGCCTTTTGAGCAACATGAAGAGTATCCAGCCGAGAAGGATAATCATGATCAGACCGGCTTTGTGGCACCAGGTAGCAGTCATCGTTCCCCTATCCTCAAATCCGGCTATAGCCACAAAACATCCGGGGGTTGTGGTCCCGGTACTTCCCGTTGGAACTGAGTAGCCGCTAAAGCCCTGCGGGACATAGACGTTTGAGGGCAAAATCTCGTCCACAAAAGTCATGCTTGTTCCTTCCGATGCGCTCAAACTCATTGAGATGCCTATGCGGGAAAGATCGCTGAGCCTGTCCGAGATCGACCAGGCATTCCTTGAATAATCGAGGTAGGTCAAGGAAAATGCCGACACATTGTCAGCCAATGTAAAGAAATTGCTGTAACCGTCGTAATCGCTGCTTTTAACCTGAAGTGTGTTCCCCGACAATCGAAAGGTTTCATCTATAAGTCTTCCATCCGGGCTCCGTCTTTCAATGGTGATCGTGCCAGTCCCCGCCGCGCTGATGGAAGTGAGATTCTGCAGAGACATCCTCAAACGGGTCATGGCCAGCTGATTTGTCTGCGTAAGCGCGGCTGAATCCTTGGCGAAAAGGAAGGCATTGGTCATCTGGACAATTCCAAGGCCGGCTACGGCTGACATGACAGAAACGATAAGCAAGGACACGATTATCTCGATAAGAGTAAAACCTTTATTTTTTCTGAACGGCATTTGCATGTGATATCCCCCTTGCCACCCTGCTTCTATATTTCAATGCTTCCAAACAACAGTGCGTAGGTCAGACCGGATGACCCGGTTATAGTAACTTTTAAAAGGTCACTGGAACTCCCCTCAACAGGAGTCCCGCCAGATCCGTAACCTGTTGCACCGGCTGTAACGGATATTCCTATTCCAGAGGCAGTGACATCGAAAAGTCCGCCGGTTATATTAGTTTGTAAGTCACTGATGCTGCCCAGTTCCCGGTATGCCCGCGAAATACTATCGGCCACCTGGTTCATGGCATGAACTTCCATGGTCTGAATCGCAGGCTGGGTGCTCCGGGTGAACACTCCACCCATCATTGAGACCAACATGGCCCCCAATATCGAGGTGATAATCAATGTCACGATTACTTCCAACAAGGTAAAGCCTTCATGATTTCCCAATACTTCAGTTTTCATAATATAAATCCTGTATACGGAGTAATGTTGATAGCTCTTAACTCTAACCCTTCAGAGACGTTTATGGGTGCGGCTGCTGTCAATCTCACGGTCGCACCGGCGTCCGTACAGGGAGACCCCCAATTTTCAAAGGAATATGTAAAGTCGGAAACCGAAAGACCATATCCGGCAAGATCGACATCGAGATCATCCTCACCTGGCAGCTGTTTTTTTGTATTTATATTTCCACCAGTAAAGAGCCAGTACTTGTTCTGGAAAGAGTGAATCCCCCACACGTCATTTGAACTCATGCTCTTCATCTGGGCGTATCGCAGATGAGACTTCAGGATTTCCGTTCGTGCCACCAGTTCCGAATGATGATCTGTAGCTCTCACCGCGACAAACGCGGAGACTATTCCAATCAAGACCAAAACAGCGATTACCTCTATCAAAGTAAATCCTGATTTATTTGTCCTTTTGCCTGGACCGGAACTATTTTTAATCATTGTTGCCCCTTTTCTGTTGAGGTCTTTAGCCGACATTACAGGAATATCTCTCCATCGTATAAGTGAGAAAACCTCCTATAATAATGCTGCCGATCGTGAGCGGCAGCAACGCAAAGGTCACAATTGGAATTCTCAAATCTATCTGAAGAATTACACTATTGATGATGATTACTCCTACATATAAAAATATGCCGAACTTGGCCGATCTGACCGATACCGGCCGACCTGAAACAAAGGATATGCCCAAAAGAGCAAAACCGATCGCGATTGCAAAAGAAAACTCCGGCTGATACAGTAACCAGATTGCCTGATAACTGGCACTGCTGATGGTTTCCAGGCTCCGCGAGAAAACGATTCCCACTACAAGATAAAAAAGGCTTACGAGGATAAAGTAGAAACCGCACTGGCTCTTCGTGATGCTTTCCGGAAATAACCTGAACCCTTTTAAATCGCGGGGCCGCACAAGAAAGTTACGGATCCTGTTAACTGTTCCATATCGCACCGGACGCAGCCCGATCCGGGCCATAACCCGGTCGGCAAAATCATCGGGTGGCTGTACCGGAGACACCTCTTTTATCATATCCATGATGGCTTTGTTTTTGATTTTATCTCCCATTTAACAATCCCATAAGCCGGAAAAGCTGATAGCCTTTTGTTGGGTTTCGCACCTCAACCTAACCTACAACTCTTTGTGATTTTTTAACATTTCACTCGAACCCTTGAATCCTTGAATCCTCTGGGATCACACCTGATTAATTGTAGATAACGTGTAACTATTCAGATGGATAGGCTGATCCTATGTATTATATGTACTATATACAACCGGCAAAGCAGAAAGTCACACAAACAGACAAATTACAACCTTTTATCCGGCTCACCGGACTGTTCCTCCATCAATTCCCGCAGTTTTTCCAGCCCCCGGTACGCCCTCATCTTCGCGGCACTCAGAGAAAGCCCTGATATTTCGGCAACTTCTTCAAATGAAAGTTCCTGATAGAATCTCAGCACCACAGCCTCTTTCAGGTTATCCGAAAGCCTGTGCAGGCACATATTCAGATGACATACCCTCTGTTCGCGAATCAGAGAGTGCTCGGGGTTGGAAGGATTATCTCGCGAGAGAAGATCAGTATCCTCTGTAAAGTCACGCAAAAATACCTTTTTCCTCTTCTTCAAGTGATTCCGGACGAGATTCAATCCTATCGTATAGAGCCAGGTAAAAAACTTCTTTCCCTGATCGAAACGCCCGAGATTCTCAAACGCCTTTACAAATGTCTCCTGCGCGAGATCGCTCGCGTCCTCATAGGATCCCGTCATGCGGTAAGCAAGGTTAAATATCGGCGCCTTGTATGTATCCACCAGCAGGGCATAGGAATGACGATCCCCCTCAAGGACGCATCTTATGATGTCAATCTCTTTTTTTTCTTCCATCTTCCGCCCCGAAGAGGGTGAAAACTAGTAACTGATCAGGTGGATAGGCTGTAGGCTGAAGACTGTAAGCATTTAGGTTAAAACTAACAGCCTTTAGCCTATCTACCTTCAGCCTATCTACCTTCAGCCTAAAAAGCTTCAGCCTGACTACGTGAGTAGTCACAATTCCCTGAAGAGTGGGAGATTTTAAGCTTCTATCCGTTTTTTGATGAGACTGTAAACTTCTTTTCGATGGATTATACCGAGAATTAAAATATCGTCACCGGAAACTTTAAAAACAACACGGTAATCTCCGACTCTTAACTTCCAGTATCCCTTAAGGGTTCTTTGCAACGGTTTCCCATAGGCTTCAGGTTGCGTGGCAAGCCGATCTTCTATGGCTCTTTTGATCATACCCCTGTTTTTAACATCAATTTTCGGCAGGTCAGATCTCTTGACATCCGGATGGTATTTGAGTTTGTATGCCATTGCCTTTTCACAAGAGCTGAGCTTTAAGACCATACATCATCATGGCTTAGCGCCTTAGAGTCATTCCATGATTTTTCCCTTTTTTCGGCAAATCCGGAAAGGGCGATATCCTCTTGAATCTCCATGGCCTCTTTGAGCAAATCTCTGACCTTAGCGGACAATGAAACATTATCCTTCTCTGCCAGAAGTCGGACATCATGGTAAAGTAAATTGTTCAGGACTACATTTATACGTGGATTTTGAGCCGGCATGATCTTTTCCTCCGAATAAAATTGAGAATAAGTGTAACAGTGGTGACACACCATGTCAAATTAAAAAATAGGTGGGGTCAGACCCCATGACCCAACTGGAATATTGTCAAGACAATTTTCCATAGTTATAGAATATTGTCGATAGAGGAGTTAAGTGACCAGCTATTAGCGGAGAAACAGTAGATTCTCGTACCAAACATGGCTTCGAAATGCGCCGTATCCCCACTTTTTCCTAACAATCTTCAGCCTACAGTCTACCCACCTGAGTAGTTACCATGGATGTACGTTTAGTTTATAATACCGTAATGTCAACGTTTTTTTCAAAATCTGCTTGCAAATAACACATCTTGCTGTATATATGCCAAGAGGTTTGCCATAGAGAATATTCCCTGAACCGAAAGTGAGGTCTCTGTAATGCCGGATATAACCATCATTATCCCAGCATACCGCGAAGAAAAAGTGATTCCCGATGTCGTCGGAAGAATACTCCGCGTAATGGATGCGACGGGTCGGGATTATGAGATAATAGTGATAGATGACGGGTCAGACGATAAGACAGCCGCGGAGGCAGGAAGTGCCGGCGCTCGCGTAATATCCCACCCATACAATATCGGTAACGGAGCTGCGGTAAAGACCGGGATCAGAAACGCGAAGGGTAAGATTCTGGTCACACTTGACGGGGACGGCCAGCATTCGCCCGAAGACATACCCCGCCTGCTGGAAAAGATGGATGCCTATGACATGGTGGTCGGCGCGCGAACGCGCGATTCGGAGGCCTCTTTCCACAGAACCATGGTAAACAGGATCTACAACTGGTTCGCCACATACATGTGCAAACGCAGGATCGAAGACCTGACATCGGGTTTCAGGGCGATAAAAACGGACATTGCCAGCCGCTTTGTCTCCCTGCTGCCCAACACCTTTTCCTATCCGACAACCATTACAATGGCAGTGGTACGCTCCGGATACAGTCTCGTGTACGTTCCGATAAAGACAACTCGCCGCGTGGGAAAAAGCAAAATCAAGCTGGTAAAAGACGGCTCCCGTTTTCTTTTGATCATTATCAAGATTGCCACACTTTTTTCACCCATGAGGATTTTTCTGCCCGTTAGTACGACCATGTTCCTTGCGGGACTGGGCTATGGTCTTTTCAAGATATTCTTCATAGGAGGACAGTACGGCCCTACCTCCGCCATGCTGATGACAGTAGCCGTTGTGATATTCATGGTGGGACTTGTATCAGAACAGGTGGCACAGTTGAGGTTTGACAGAGCAGAAATTTACGATGACAAAAATTGAACAACCTTTTCCTATATATTCACTTTCAGTGGAGTTGATCAATAGTGCTGTCTAAAAAGAATAACCTGCTTGTAACCACATCTACTTTCTGGAGATGGAAGGGTGATGTAATCCCCTCGTTTGTATATGATCTAAGCAAACGTTTGGCAAAAGATTTTGATATTTGGGTGCTGGCTCCACATTCCAGGGGAGCGGCAATATCCGAACAATTGGACGGATTAAATATCTTCAGATACAAGTATTATTTTAACAAATATCAATACTTGGGTGAGAAAGCAATCCTTCCTAATTTAAGAAGAAATCCCTTTTTATGGCTACAGGTACCCTTTTTTCTTATTGCGCAATTACTTGCAATCAAAAAAATAGCGAAAAAACATAACATTTACCTTATACATGCTCATTGGATAATACCACAGGGGATCATAGCTGTTTTATATAAATTCTTCTTCAATAGAAATGTTAAGATAGTTGTTACAAGCCACGGAACTTTGAACAATATTGACCGCCTGACTGTTGTCAGTTCGGCTATAAAAGATGAAGTTGTGTCTTTAGGAATAAACAGAAATCTGCCTATTGATGTCGTACCGATGGGTGTTGATTTCTCACTCTTCAGTCCGGAACATTTTAACGAAAGCATAAAGAAAAAATATTCTATTAATGGCCCTTTTCTTCTTTTTGTAGGACGACTCTCTGAAAAAAAAGGCATTGAATATTTAATCAAGGCTATGCCCTCCATTCTCCTTGATTTTCCGGAGACAAAGCTGTTGATAATCGGCGAAGGAGAAAAAGAGTTTGATCTCAAGTCTCTTTCAGAAAAATTAAACCTAATGGATAAATCGGTTATTTTTGCGGGTGCAATATCAAATGAGAATCTTCCTCAATATTATGCTACAGCGGATATTTTTATTAATCCCTCCTATTCTGAAGGATTCGGCCTTGTTTTTGTTGAAGCTATTGGTAGTGGGACCTACACAATTGGTACGGATTTGCCTGCCATATCAGATATTATAAAAGAAGGGAAAACGGGGTTCATAGTAAAACAGAAAGATTCAGAACAGATTGCGGATAAGGTTAAATTCATTCTTTCAAACAAATCGAAACTCATAAATATAAAGCACAAGGCCAGGAAAATAATAATTAAGAAGTTTGATTGGAATATTATTTCTAAAATATATAAACAAATATTAGCGTGTGTTAAATGAGTTGCAATAATGTTTTCCGCAGAAAGGGAGAGCGGGGTTGAAGTCGTATAGAAACAATTTTTTGATTGATCGCATAAAAAACCCCTTAAAGCGATTTTATTGTCATGAAATACAAGGTTTCTCTTGAGTTTTCCGTCAATGCAAAACAGCAAAGAAGATTATCACAGACAAATTTTACTAAAGTGTAACATCGAATGACAGCGAGTTTTCTGTGTGCTGATTTTAAAAAGGAAAAGCTGAAATCAATTTTTCGGATAAGGTGGTAATATGAAAATAGAATATCAACTGATTAAAGATGGATTAATGATTATGAAAAGGTTTGGAATACGACATGCCATACGAAGAACAAAAGACTTAATTCTAGTTAAAAAAGAAGAGAAAAGAAGGGCTAAGCTATATAATAAGATTAAGCCTGAGGGAACAATAATAAGAGAAATTATCGGCAGTAAGATGAAGCTGGATATGAGTGACCAGGGAATACATAGGGATTTGTTTCTAGATGGCATACGGGAACCGGTTGCAACAAAACATTTAATGGGTGTTCTGACAAAAAACGATGTGGTGTTGGATATAGGAGCAAATATAGGCTATTACACCCTCCTGGAAGCCAAACTATGTAAGAAGGTTTATGCCGTTGAACCAGTCCTAAGTAATGTGGTTGTTCTCAAAGACAACATAAAGTTAAATCATTATAACAATGTGGAAGTTTCTAGTTTGGCCTTTGGTAAAGCCACAGGGATAGAAAAGATGTACTTGTCGCCAAAGAGTAATTGGCATAGCTTTTACCCGATAAAAAATATGGTTGGAGAAGCGAAAATCAACGTTGACACCGTTGATAATTTTCTTAAAGACAGAGAAGATCCAACAATCGTAAGGATGGACGTTGAAGGATACGAATTGAACATATTGTATGGCATGACAGAGACTTTAAAAAAGATAGATAGATTATTCATGGAAATCCACGCTGATATAATGAGTCTGGAAGATACGAAAAGATTGATTGAGATATTAAACAGTGAAGGTTTCTTCCCGGAACTGATTATAAAATATGACAGACCAGGTCTAAGCAGGATCTTGCCTGACGATTATATTGGCAAAATTTATAAGGGAGATAAAGGTGGATACGAGGTTTTTTTCAGAAAAAAATAAATAGTCGTTTGAAATTCAACCCCCTATGCCATTCCAATCTATATAAGAAAGTTGATATGAGAAAAAAACGCATATGGCCTCTTATCACAATAGTATCTATTGCGGCCTTAATAATAATATATATCTATCATCACCCTTATTCCCTTGAACCTTTTAAAGATGTTAGTCCCTCTATCCTCATTTGTTTAATAATCAGCAGAATTTTGTTCCAAATAACAAACGGGCTTATATTGCGAGAAGTTGCATCCAAGTTTAATATAGTACTGACTATAAAGGAATGGTTTGGTCTTCCCTTTGTTACAGCCATGGGGAATTATATAACGCCCTTTTCCGGTGGTATGATTGCCCGGGCATCATATCTGAAGTACCGCCATAATTTCTCTTATGCGCAGTTTGTATCGGTTCTTGGAGCAAGCTTCCTGATATTCTTCTGGATAGCCGGCATGACAGGCATAATTACTCTTATATTGTCTCTTGAGAGGTCAGCGATCTACTGGCAGTTAATTTTCTTTTTTGGAGCGGTTGTCCTAAGCATTTCAATGGTCGCCATTCTCCCTTCTGTAAAGCTGCCCGGCAATAACAGACTGTCAACACTTATAAATAACTCACTTGAAGGATGGGATTTCATAAAAAGCGACCTGTTTCTTTTAACCAAACTCGCCCTGTATACACTTGCAAACATTTTTATAAACGGGATCTCCTTCTGGCTGGCATTTGTTGCACTGTATGGAACTTCTTTATCAGTTGGAAAGGCTTTTCTAATCAGCCTGTTTTCGACCTTTTCCATTCTTGTGAGAATAACGCCTGGCAATTTAGGGGTTTTTGAGAGTATTGTCAGCCTTAGCTCTGGAATTTTAGGGGTTGGCGTTAGCCCTGGTTTAATGGTATCCCTGCTCATCAGGGCGGCTTCCATGATTCCTATCTTCACCCTGGGCCCGATCTTCAGTTTTGTGCTTACACGTGAATTAGCGGGTAATAAAAGAAGAAATGACGATGATAACTAAAGACAATGGATTTGATCTGAATATCAGGTGGCGTTTTCCCAGCGGCAGGAGATATGCCTTCACATTTGCCGTGCTTTTCATATCTCTTATCATCATCTACGGGAACACTTTCCACGGTTCATGGCACTTTGATGACCACGTCAATATTGTCGAGAATAGGAATATTGAACTGAAATCACTGTCCCTGAATGAAATGCAGAAGTCATTCTACGGCGTAGATTTTAGCCATGAAAAGATAAGTCGTCCCCTGTCATACCTGTCATTCGCTCTGAATTATTACATAAGTGGCACGAATACTTTCGGATATCATGTCGTCAATTTCGCCATCCATTACCTGGCAGCGGTGTTTCTGTTTCTTCTTATATATAATACCCTGCGATTGCCTTTCCTGAACGAACGATACGGTAATATCGCCTATGCCGTCGCCCTTCTCTCCGCCTTTTTGTGGGCGACGCATCCCATACAGATTACTGCCGTGACCTATATCGTCCAGAGGATGGCAAGCATGGCCGCACTGTTTTACATCATGGCAATGTATCTCTATCTCAAGGCAAGAACAACTCATGGGAACAAACAGCGCATAGTTTTTGTCGCGCTGTGCTGCGTGACGGCGATCCTTTCTTTTGCAAGCAAGGAAAATGCTGCCATGCTTCCTCTCAGCATATTCCTCTACGATCTGTTCCTGATACAGGGCCTGACACATGAAAATATAAAGAAAAACCTGAAGATAGCTTTAGTTCCTGTTATCGTAATCCTGCTGGTCACTCTTTTTTATGTTGATCTGCCATCTATCCTTGAAGGGTACAAGAACCGCCCATTTACACTCACGGAAAGGCTGCTTACCGAGCCGCGTGTCATCCTCTTCTATATTTCGCTTCTGCTCTATCCTGTCACATACCGATTTGCCCTGCTGCACGATTTTGGGGTCTCTGCTTCCCTGCTCACACCATGGGCCACTGTACCGGCCATATTGACTATTACAATTATCATCGGCCTCGCACTGTGGCGATCACGGAAAAATCCACTGATCAGTTTCTGTGTCCTCTTTTTCTTTCTCAATCATATTATAGAAGGCTCCTTTATTCCCCTAGAGATTATCTACGAACACAGAAATTATCTCCCTTCAACTCTGCTGTTTGTACTGTTTTCCATCTTTATAATCAACGTCATTAATTACTTCTCTTACAAAAAGAGTGTGCAATTCCTCATGGTATCCGGAATAATAATCCTTATGGTCTTCCAGGGCCATACCACATATTCTTACAACAAACTCTTCAGATCCGAATACATCAGGTTGCTCGATAATATCTCAAAGGCCCCTAACCTGAGTCGCCCTCACAACAATCTTGGAAGGTGGTACTGGGACAAAAATATCTATTCAAAGGCATTCGAGGAAAGTAACGAAGCGCTTCGCCTTGACAACTATTCAAACCTGAGGCTGCCCGCTATCACACATGAGAATATCGGCATATATTATCTGAGAACAGGCAGCTACGACAAAGCCATGGCACATTTCCTGGAGAGCGTCAGGATTTCCTCGGGAAACACCCATCCCCGCACGTACTTTGGCATTGCAATGACAAATTATAGGATGGGCAATCTTAATGAGGCACAAAAGTACATAGAAGATGCCATCGCCATCCTGCCAGAAAGCGAGGAATACCGCGCGATACTCAGCATGATCCTTTTGAAATCCGGCGACATTGATGGGGCCATACTGGCCGCCGGAAAGGCCCTGGAACTCAAAGCGGATTATAATATTCCCCTGGTAATGCTTGCGGAGTCCTTCAGAAAAAAAGGAGACAACAAAAAGGCTGTTCGTTATTGGGAGGCATTTCTAAAAGAGAATCCCAGATATATCAAAGGCCATTTTGCCTTGGCCGAAGCGCTCTCAGTCACTGGTAATAAGAAAATGCTCAGCAAGATCATAGGGCGTTTGATGTATCTGAAGGGAGAAAAGAGTTATACTGAAATAATACAGGAAGCAAACGGCAAGGATGACATCACACCTTATATCTGCGATCCGGATATACTGCTGCCTATTATCAGGAAAAGCCTTACCGATCAGGCAAAAGATGTAAGTATGGAAGCACGCAGCCTCACCGGGAGCAAGTGACCACGAGAAATGAGTGGGTGTTGCGCAAAATTCTCTACGCTTAAACCCTCTTAATAAAATACCCCACTGCAATCCATGGGGCATTTTATCTAATATTGGGGTAACTCCCAATCCGCTGTCGCTGATCCTGTACGACCCGAGGAAATCGACCATACCGCTTTCACAGTAACAATACTGCTGGTATTCGTAAATATATAGTCAAAATCTTCACTACCTGGTGGATGAGCGGCGGAGGCGTCTTTCACCTGAGTTGCAGTAGGCGCGACACCATTTGACATCGCAAGCCTCGCAAATTCTAATGAGCAGGTCGACAGTCCAGCCGCGAGAGCGCCATCAACCGCAGTCTCATTGGCATCCTGGGTAAGATCCATGAATTTGGGTATCGCCACGGCTGCCAGAATGCCCAGTATGATCAAAACGGCTATGATCTCAATGAGGGTAAACCCTCCTATGCCTCCCGGCAAGGGAAGGTAGCTTTTGCCGATGGTACGGTGCGGCCGTTTTGCTGGAAAGTAGGATCGATTCACTCTTTACTCCACCCAATAGAAGAAAAGCAGAACTAAGGTGTGATTCCATCACAAAAGACAGTTGTTGCATTTATTTAATAAAATGCCCCCGCGTTAGCCGCGGGGCATTTTATCGCATGCATTCATTCTAACTATTAGGGCGCCTTCCAATTCCCAGTAACGGTTCCTGCGCTCGAGTCCGACCATGACACAGTCACAGTTACAACAGAACCGGCAGAAGCAAAACCGTAGTCAAAATCATCACTGCCTGGTGGATTAGCGGTGGCGGCTGTTACCACAGCGGCTGCAGTAGGCGCGACACCATTTGACATTGCAAGCCTCGCAAATTCTAATGAGCAGGTCGACAGTCCAGCTGAAAGACCACCTTCGAGTGCTTTAGTATTGGCGTCACTCGTCAAACTCAAGAACTTCGGTACCGCCACCGCGGCGAGAATGCCCAGGATGATCAGGACCGCGATGATTTCGATCAATGTAAAACCCTTCTGATTCCTCAACTTAATTTTCATTTTGAAATCCTCCTTTTTTGAAATGGTTTTTTCATGGTTGTCTTAATATTCATAACATTTCATTTAAAAATATAAAGCATATTTCATGCCACATCTGCCAATTTTTTGACTACCCCCTCCTTTCTTCTTTCTCGCCGTTGCATCTGCAACCTTCGTTCGCACTATTCCATACCATTGTTTATACTGCCACGCAACCCATTATGAAACATCCGTAAAAAGTCGTGAACCGGGTCATTGTGAGAAGCGTAGCGACGAAGCAATCTAATGAATACAGATGGTTATAACGTACGAGATTGCTTCGCTCCGCTCGCAATGACAGCCTTTTCGACTTTTGACGGATCTATCAATATTATTCCATAGACTCTTTCTGCCTCCCCTTTTTTCAACAATTATCCGGGGGATACGATCCCGATTTAATGAAACCAAATTGGGTCACACCCCAAAAACAGGCATCCAATCTTTGTAAATACCCCTTTATCCCCACATGCAATGCTCCAAATAATGTAGCGTCATCTACAAATTTTGTTGCTTTTTCAGCGAGGGTACTTCTATTTCATATTTTCTTATCCGATGCCAGAGGCTGCGTTCCTTTATGCCCAGCAATCTTGCCGCTTTTACCTGTTTACCATCCGCCTTGACAAGGGCTTTGATTATCATATTCTTTTCCAATCTTTTTAACCTGCCGTCTATCGATATTCCCTCCTCCGGCAACTCATCATCGGATATTTGGCGATTATCCTCTTCCAGTATATTCACCGGCAGGTGTGAGGTCTCAATAACACCCGATTCTGTCATAAGCGCGGCCCGCTCTATCACATTTTGAAGCTCTCTCACATTACCGGGCCATGAATACGTTTTCAGGTGTTCCATGGCGTCCGGAGAAATTTTTACCGGCCTGGGTGCATCCTTCAAAAAATAATCAGTCAGGACGAATATATCCTTCCTTTTTCTGAGCGGAGGCAGTATAAGGGGAAAAACATTAAGCCGGTAATACAGATCCTCCCTGAATCTTCCATCCTTCACCATCTTGAAAAGATCTTTGTTGGTGGCGGCGATAAAGCGCACATCCACCCTTATGAGTTGATTACCGCCGAGCCGCTCAAATTCCTTCTCCTGCAATACGCGAAGCAGCTTTGCCTGGATTGCCAGGGACATATCCCCTATCTCGTCCAAAAAAATGGTGCCGCCATTGGCCAGCTCGAATTTCCCCTTCTTCCTCGCAGTCGCCCCTGTGAAAGCGCCTTTTTCATACCCGAAAAGCTCGCTTTCAAGAAGATCCCCGGGGATGGCGACGCAGTTAATCGTCACAAACGGCTTGCCTGCGCGAAGACTGTGCTTATAGATGCTCGTAGCGACAAGTTCCTTACCCGTGCCGCTTTCACCCATAATTAGGACCGTGGTATCAGTCGGGGCAACCTTAAGGATCTGGCTGAATACCCCACGTATGATTTTGCTCTGGCCGATCATCTCCGGAAAGAGTTTCTCTGCTTCAACTCTTCCCAATATATCAGTGATCTCCCTCAACACCTGTCCGTAATGTCCGATGTCATCATCAGGTTTCTGTCTTTTTTCAGCAGCAACACCCCGGAATACCGGCAACTTTTCTGTTTCTTTAACAAATTGTTTCACCGGCCTCAGTATGAGCCAGATCACTAGAAATCCACACAGGAAGGTAAGTACACTTATTCCGCCCCCCCATAAGAGGTGTGTTATTCCCAAGTGGTATGAACCGCTTGTCGTATGCAAGGCAATAATAAAAGACAGGATTGACATCCCGGAGAAGATACCGGGGATAATGATATAGAGGCTTATGCTGTATCTGGAACCGGCCGAGAAAGGTCTTCTGCCGGTTTTATCTGTCTGGGACATGTTTTTTTAATCACTTTACTATTTGACCATCTTCGTGAGATCCCACATGGGGAGAAATATGGCAAGGGCAAAAAAACCAACCACTGCCGCGAGAGAAATTATCAGGACCGGACCTATGGCATCAGACAACCCCTTTACTGCATATTCCACCTCATCGTCATAATGGGTGGAAACCACCCTAAGCATTTCTTCAAGCTGCCCGGATTCTTCACCCACCGCTACCATATCCACTATCATGGGGGTAAAGTATTTTGCCGAGCGCAGGGGACCGGATATTCCCCTTCCCTCTTCAACTTTATCTTTCAGTCTCAAAAATTCCCTGCTTATGGCCGCGTTTCCGATTGTCCCGGAGAGAATTTCAAACGAGTCCAAAACAGTAACACCGCTCGCCTGCAAAATGGAGAAGATGCTTGCAAAGCGGGACATTGCCGCCTTCTCAAGAAGATTTCCTATTAAAGGAACCCGCAGAATAAATCTGTCTCTTACATACCGTCCCGGTTCGGTCTTGAACCAGTATTTCAAACCCACAATCACAAGAATGAGACCACCCAGCAACAAATACCAGTAGTTATGCAGAAATCGGTACATATGCAGACATACAGCAGTGGGCAAAGGAAGATCCAGCCCTGCTTTGGTAAATATCTTTACGAACTTGGGAATAACAAATGTAAGAAGCACCAAAAAAGCCCCGACAAGGGCAATCACGACAATAATCGGATATTGCAGGGCCGATTTGATGTTTGATTTCACCTTGTGCTCATGCTCCATAATATAAATCAGTCGCTCAAGCACATCTGCAAGAGTACCGCTGGACTCCCCTGCTTTGATCATGCTGATATACAGAGGGGAGAATATGCCGGGGTGTTTTCCGAAAACTTCATTCAGGGAAAAACCCTCTTTTATCTCTACAGCCATGGAGGCTATAGCGCTTTTAAGTTTCAGGTTCTGTGTCTGATTCTCCAGCACCTCCAGCACTTTAAGTATCGACAACCCGGCAATAAGCATGGTTCTGAATTGCTTGGTAAACAGTATCAGTTCTTCCATTTTGACAGATGCCAGCTTCGCCTGTATCCTGGCCAGGAAATCGCTGGATGTAGCGGAACTTTCCTCTGTCACAGCGGAAGGAATAAATCCCTGTTCGTTCAGCAAATTTTGGACCGCTCCAATCGATTCGGCTTCAACAACGCCGGAAACGGAGGCACCCTTTTGATTAATGGCCTTGTAAGAAAAGCTTGGCATTCACAATATCCTTGTCTATACCAGCATAACCGTTGATGCCGCTTCTTCAAGTGTTGTTATGCCCCGAACCACTTTGTCCGCGGCGTCATCTTTAAGGGTTCGAAGTTTTCCCGCCTTTTTCGCTCCCCGTGCAATCTCCTGTGCCGTCTTTCCCTTGACAATCATCTCCTGGATTGCCTCATCAATCTGCAAGACTTCAAAGACACCTGTACGCCCCTTATATCCGGTATTCATGCACTGGGCACACCCCCTGCCCCGTTGGAAATCGGCATTTTCAACTTTGTCAAGCCCCCATGCCTTTAACGCATCCATCGGAGGCGTATATGGCTCTTTACAGTACGGGCAAATAGTCCTCATAAGACGCTGCGCGAACGAGACCAGAAGAACGGAAGATGTGAGAAACGGCTCTATTCCCATCTCTGTAAGCCTTGTAACAGCCCCCGCTGAATCATTCGTGTGAAGGGTGCTCAAAACCCTGTGTCCTGTGAGAGCGGCCTGTGTCGCGAGGCCCGCCGTCTCACTATCTCTTATCTCACCCACCAGCATGACATCGGGGTCCTGGCGGAGCATTGATCTGAGTCCGCTGGCAAAGGTCATACCCGCTTTGCGGTTAAGCTGCACCTGGCGTATATGATCCACCCTGTATTCAACAGGATCTTCCAGGGTGATGATATTGACATCAGGCTTATTGAGTTCTCTCAGGATTGCGTAAAGGCTTGTGCTCTTGCCGCTGCCTGTCGGCCCGGTACTGAGTATCATGCCATATGGTTTGACTATGGCTGATTCTATCTTTTCCCTGTCCTCATCAGACATTCCAAGCTGTTTAAGGGAATAAACCCCTGAACTCATATCAAGAAGGCGCAGCACTATATTCTCTCCATGGATAGTAGGAAGCGCAGATGCCCTGATATTAATCTCCCTTTTCTCCATTTTAACTGTAAATCGCCCGTCCTGAGGGACTCTTGATACGGCTATATCCATATTTGAGAGGATCTTTACGCGCGACACAATAGGAAGCATGAGAGATTTTGGAGGAGATGGAACCTCACGAAGCTTCCCGTCGATACGAAACCTCAGTTGGGCCCTGTCCGCTTCCGGGCTGATATGAATATCACTTGCGCCTTCGCGAACAGCCTGCGCGATTATAGAATTTACAATACGGACAACAGGGGCCTCTTCGGCCATATCCTGGAGAGAACTTACACGAACATCCGCTTTCACCGAAGATATTTCTTCTTCGACATCAACCTCCACCCCTTCCACTCCTTCCAGGATCTGTTGCAGTCCCCCGGTTTGAGCTCCGTACGTAAGGATAATCAACTGGTTTATTTCTTTCTCTGAACAAATAACCGGTGTGACTTCCATATTTGCGAGCAACTCTATGGAATCAATAGCGTCGATATCCATAGGATCCGTCATGGCTACGGTGAGGAGATTTCTCTTCTTTTTCAGGGGAGTTACCTGGTATTTCTGAGCTATATCAAAGGGAACCAGGCTTGCCAGATCTTGGTCTATAGGGTATTTTTCGGGAATATATTTCTCAACATTCAGTTGCTTGCTGATCTGGTCTATGATCTGATCTTCTCTGACCCACCCTTCCTGAATCAGATATTGTCCAAGCTTCAGACCTGCTTTTTTCTGCCCGGGCAACGCCTGTTCCAATTGATCTTCAGTCAACAACTCGGCGTTTACAAGCATTTCTCCTAATCTTTTTCGTATTCTCAACTTACAGCCCTTTCTTCTTTTAACAAATAGATACTAACGAGATGCCACATTGGAAAAGAAAACCGTGTCTTCGTCCCAATCCTTAATAATTTTTGCGCCTGAAGAGATAAATTGCGGCAATCCGGCAATAGCACTTTGCGCGGACTTTTCATCGGCAAAGCCCTTTTTCAGGATGACGTCAAATTTCAGGCCCTCGCGACCATTCCAGTAGGGAAATATCTGGATCGGGGACAACTGCTCCGGATATTTTTTGTATAATTTATAAATATCCTCAAGGCTGTCTTTCTGCGCCACCAGCACCCAGCAGATCCATTCCGACGCGGGGCAAAAATCGGATGGAATCGCCGGAAGATTAACCATTTCTCCTGGTATAATCCTGTCCAGATTCTTTATATGGGGATTGGCCTTCCCTATCAACTCAATACGATCCGGAGTACAATCTTCACCATATATACTTTCAGCTATCTCACAAATGGTATCATTCTTCTTTATGCCCAACTGTCCCAGCGACTCCGGATAACTCTCCCCGGGCAAAAATTCTTTTGCGACAAGAAACGGCTCAGCCGGATGATTCTCCATGGGCAAAGGCTCTTTTACCGCAAGAGATACCTCCATTGGAGCTTCCACTGGAACGGCAACCGTATTCACCGGTTGAGTTGTAATCTCGTTTCCCGATTCATTTAACATTCCTTTCTCAGCAGGTGTATACGTTGACTCTGCCGCACTTGATGGATATTCAACTGTTGCAATAAAACGTTTATACCACCCAGACTCAAACCCAAGCAACAGGACAACTATCACACCCGCGACGATAGCAACCCACGCAATCTTTCCTGACCTTTCAACGGTCTTTCCTCTGTGAATACATGACCGCACCACGGACCATTTGGCCCTTGAACGATTTTGAATAATAAGCGCGAGAATAATCTGATGGCAAAGCCCGACTATTTTTCTCGGATATCCTCCTGTGGCACGATATATCGCCCAAAGAGCCGGAAATGTAAAGCGAACTGAATTACTCCCACCATTATCACCGGCAATATCCAGGCGAAATCGTATCATCGCCTTTGTATCGGCAAAGGTCATAGGTTGAAGATTATAAGAAAAGTTGATGCGATCCGCAAAACCCGGGTGTTCCTCAAGTACCTGATAAAACTCTTTCTGAGCAAAGATAATTATCTGTAACAGTTTGTGCTCATTTGTCTCGTAATTGAGAAATTCCCTCAACATTTCAAGGCAGAAATCCGGGAGTTTCTGCCCCTCGTCTATGATCAGCACCAATAGCTTGTTATCATTGACCCCTTTACTAAAGAGATAATTCTTGATCTCCTCCCTTAATTGCCATTCTGTAATATCCGCCTTGCCGCTATCGATGCCCAGCATATCACCTATGGCACGGAGAAGCTCCACCGGCTTACTGAAATAAGGGTCAAGCAGAAGGTATGTTTCAACATTTTCGTCATTGGCAAACTTGCGTATAATCTGCCTGCAGAGCGTGGTCTTACCGGCGCCCACATCCCCGATGACGACATTCAGTCCCCGGCGCAGGCGCACCGCAAGCTCAAGATTTTGCAAACATTCTACATGATGCGCAGATTCATAGAAATACTCCGGATCCGGGGAGTTGGAAAAAGGTTCACTGACAAAATTTAAGATCCCGTAGTATTCCACACGTAACCCCTCAGACAACCGTCAGATGCTGGATTACCTGCTGGCGCTGACTATACATTTAAGACCATGGCCACTTCTTTCCAATGAAGCAGAAACATCCATGGCCTCACGACGAGTTTGATAACCTTTCAAACTAACAACAAACCACTTTCCACTTGAAGTATTTCCGATTTCAGTTACCGTTGGAGAATACCCCATATCTGACAATCTTTTTGTTAAGTTCTCCATGTTGCTTTTTTCTTTCAAAGATGCCACCTGGATCACATATTTACAAGCCCCTTTTTCGGAGTCTTTCGAAATTTTCTCTTTTGTTTTCGGTGAGCCGGTTTCATTCGATTTGCTCGCTGAAGGTTCTGTCTCAATCTCACCACGTTCTCCATCTTTTTCTGCTTCCCCTGTTTCACTGACCACATCCGGTTTTAAAATATGTGGCGTGATAAAGATCAGCACCTTTTCCAATTTTTTCGTCTTACTTTCACCTTTAAACAAATAGCCCAGACCGGGGATGTCTTTTAACCATGGAACCCCGCTATCTCCTCCTGAACTCCTCTGTTTGCTGAGTCCTGATATAACGATGGTCTCACCATCCTTGACTATCAGAGTTGTATCTGTCTGTTTTTTGATGATGTACGGGTTTCCCTGGACAGTACGTGAGGGATCAACTTCATCTTTTTTGATCAGTATCTTCATCTTCATGTTTTCGCCGTCAATTACATGAGGCGTGATTTCCAGACGGAGAACCGCGTCCTCCCATTTAACTTCCTGCTCACCATCTTCATAAGAGACATAGGGTATTCTTTCACCGTTCTCGGTGAACGCCACCTGATTGTCCAGCGTAGTTATAGAGGGACTGGAAAGGATATTCAGCTTGCCTTCCGACTGTAATGCAGTCAATTGCATCTCAAGGATACTTCCTCCGATCTTTCCGAACATCAGCCCAAGCGACGCTGCTCCACCGGCTGCAGTCATGGCGCTACTACCAACAGGAAAGTTAATTCCCATACCCTGTCCACTGATACCGGAAGAGCCATACACAGGCACATATCCGCCATCTTTAGGACTCTCCCCCGTCGTGCCGGAGCGTCCACCGGGGGTAATATAATAACTGTTGCTTCCCATCGTATTGCCATATACGCCACCCCACTGGATCCCAAGTTCCCGGGCGGTATCTTTGGTTGTTTCGACGATATTTGCCTCTATCCGGATCTGTGGAGTAGGTTTGTCGATCTTGCTGACCATGGGAATAATTCTCTTAAGATCACCCCTGGTCGCCTGTATAACGAGCGAATTCGTGTGTTCATTTACCGTCACCGAACCATAAGGCTCGCCTTTGTCATTTCTGGTCAGGAAACCTTCAAGAGTCTTCTTGAGTTTACCGGAATCTGCATAATCAACGGGGATAACCATTGTCAATAATGGAGACAACCTGCTCCTCATAATCTGTTGTTCCCTTTGCTCTCTCTGAATCTTTTCCAGCTCGAGATCGTTCTTCAGGTCTGCAACCGTTGTTATTCTTATGATATTACCATCCCATACGTATGTGAGCATCCGGGAACGCGCAATACTGAGAAAAGCTTCATCCCACGGAACCCGCCTGAAGTCCACACTGACTTTGCCAGTTATCTCAGAGTTGATTATTATATTCTGTCTGGCTGCCTTGGCCAGTGCACGAAGGACAACACTTATATCGGTGTCACGCATTATAAGTGTTACCTTTCTGGTCGGCAGGGCTTTCCTCTTTGTTTTTACATCCCCTGTCATGCCCGGGTCATCCGGTATTTCCAGTGAACGAACCCTGGCAATCGGTGATGTGCCCGTGGACTTCTTCGCCTCGAGATTCCATTTTTCAAAAAATGTATCTTTCTTTATCTCTTTTGTGCCGGCACAGCCCAGGACAAATACACCAACCATAACGATCAGAAACAACCGCGCCAATCTTTCTCCTCTGATTACCCTCAACGCTATATCCTCCATTAAAGGTTATTCTTCTAATAATGGGATGGTAATGCTCATCCCTTTTATTTTTCCCTCAATAACAACTGCAGAGGGCCTTATATGCCTTACAATATACCCCACAAATTCAAGTTCATCCCCGGCTTCATAGATCACGTTGTTTATAATCGCTATCTTTTTATTGCCGATCTCCAGATAACCGGTATATTCCAACCCCAGACCCATAACGTTCACCAAAGAGGTGGTTTCTTTATAAAAAGGATCTCTCTCCCAATTGCTTTCAGCGCTGGTAACGATATCAGCATAAATCGGGTAAGATTCGCTGTCTTTTAAAATCTCCAAAGCATCCGTTATGAGATTGTCTATTTCCGCTGTGCTCTCCGGGGTTACAGTATTTATCAGCTTCGGCGACGAAGCAATAAAGAAGCTATAAACGCCGTACAGAACAGCAGCCAACATGACAACTACTATCACTATCTCCCTTGTCGATACTTTAACTCTTTCCATAATTTCCTTATAATCTCAACCATAAAGCTCAAAGCAAAAAACTGAAAGTTAAAAGCAGTCTCACACCTTTCTTAACCGATTGCCAGCCATACCTTGAGATAAAATTGCTTGTAGCTGGTTTTCTGCTTTATCTCTATTTCTTCTACCCGCTCCAGAGAAGGTATCCCTCCCAATTCTACCAGAAATCTTCTGAAATCGAGAATTTTTCCCTTCAGGTGGATATTAATCATTATATCGCGGGACTTCTCTGTCAAGGTTAACGCATCTGGACTAACAGACACAACCTGCATATCGCATTCACCAGCTATTTCTTCAAATAGCGGGGCGATTGTATCTATGTCGTTTCTTGAAAGTTTTTTTATATCAGGTAACGGCAATCTCGCATGAACCTTATTTTTACTCTCCTTCACCAGTTCGTTATAGAGGGGCAACAAAACCTTCTGTTTTTCTATATGTTTTACAACCTGTGCCGTTCTCACATCCATGGCGCCAATTGATTTTTGGTGCGGATAAATAGCGACAAGGTAGAAAATAGCAAAGATAACAAGACATATCAGAAGGTACATCACGCTACGACCGGGAATTTTACCAATATGCGTCTGGATATTCTTCATTTTCAGTCCTAAGTAAAATCAATATGTAAGGTAAAGTGAAGCGCCTCGCTTGCGTGAAAAGGCCCCCTGTTACTTTTATCAATCGCGATTTTTTTAAACATTGGAGACTTCTTAAGTTCGAACACATATTTTGCCAGGGCAGGCTCAAGAGAACCGGGGTCGCCTTCAATAGCGCCACTTACAGTCATTCTTTCCGTGGAATTCTTCCCTTTTTCCCCGGCAGTTGCCTCCATGTTGGCCTTAACAGACAGGAGGCATACATTTTCCGGGGTCAGTTTTGACAACTCTCCTATAACCGCTATGCCAAAGTACCTTTTTTTAAACTTCTTCAGAATAAGCCGGTTTTCTCTGATTTTAGAAATCATTGCGCGGGCGGGGATTTCAATTGTCTGAACACCATTTTTCAGCTGCTGTTCAAGTCCAACCAGTTTAGTCTTCTTCTGATCAACAACACCCCCCGTCCAGAAGAAAATCCCAACAAGAATCAGCATGATCACCGCGAACGCGGAAACTATTACGCGATTAACACTCTTGATACTTTTCAGTTTTTCCTTATCGCTATATGTAAAGATGAGATTGGGAGTATAAGACAAATCAGATAACGCCAAACCAAGGGTGGAAACGAAGGAAGCTCTATGCGAAACAGATGTGTTTGATGTAATGTGACCAGAAAATGGATTCTCCGGAGACATAGGATCCAGCACTTCACTTTCTATCCTGAGCTGACCGCCAATATAATCAGCCATAGGCATGCAAATATCCATGTCACAGAAAACATATATAAAACTTACACTCTCATTACCAAGAACAACAGCATAATGTTCAAAGGTTCTTTCCACCTGCCTTACAAGTCGCTCCAGGGCGGAACTAATCATCTCAAATATTTTCTCTTTGCTAAGACCGAAACGGACATTCCCTCCATCCGGTTGAGAATTAGAGCCAAGACTGGAAATCAGGTTTTTCGCATCTGCCAGACTCATGGGGGTTGATGCCTGCCCGGATCCGGATTCCTCGCCTGGAGAGATCGCCGTCCCCTCGCCCGAAACAGCGGCAGCGGCATACTCTTCCATGAGAGATTCCGCCATGCTGTTTACCCCTGCCCTTATACCTCGCGTCATTACCAGGTTTCCCTCGGAAAAGATGTCTATGCGCGACGAATCACTTCCGATGTAAAGTGTAGCCACTGTTTGACTATCAAGGGGTATCCAGTTGGCCCTGAACAAATTTTGCATGGCAAAAGGAATAGCCGTGATGCCGGTCAAAGGGAAACCGATCCCGCTGAAAAGGTCTTCTATCTTATCTGTTTCACGCTTCGAGGCTGTACATACCAGTACCGACAGTTTCCTGATACCGCTTTCGACCACTTCACCCTGAACTTCAAAATCAAGGATTGTTTTCTCTTCGTCAAAGGGTGCGTTTTTCTTCGCTGTCCAGTAAACAGCGTTTTTAAGCTGTTTCTTCCCCACCTTAGGTATGCGGATGTTCTGCACTTCTACCTTGTCCGACTGGATAAGGCTCCATAAGTTGAAAATCTTTCCAGAACCACAGAACTGTGTAAGCTCCGACTTCAGAAAGCCGGCAAATTCAGAAGAGCTTCTTGACATCCCGGCCTTAATAGGAACTTTTTTATAATCAAGTAATTCCCACTGGCCGCTGGAAGGCTGATTCACCTTGACCAACTTCAGCTCATCGTGGCCGATATTCACGCCAACGGATACAGATTTCCCTGTGAAAAGGCCCTGCATGTTTTCTTTTCTTGTCTTTTTGGATGGGAAAGTCACTGAAGCGTCAGGTGTTTCACCCGGCTGATCATCATTCCGGATCAGATCAAGCAATTTTTCTGTGGAAGAAATTTCTTTCGAAGAAGACAAAGCCCAACACCTCCATTTGTCTATTCTCTAAAAGCCAGGAAAATCACAAAACAATGTTTCAATCTATAAAGCAGTCAGTCGCAACAAGATGGCCGACAGTTTGTTTTTTTTAAGACATTTTTTTACAACGGTATTCTTCGAGAAGCTTTTTGGCTTTTTCCATATAATCTAAGGGAAAGTGCCTCAAGAGACGCAAACCATATCGAACCTCGGGAGGCTGGGGAATAATGTCCCTGCCTATATAGCTCCTTATCGTTTTAGCGGAAACTCCAAACGTTTTCGCCGCATCAGAGATCGTGTAGTACGTCTTCCCTTTTATTATAATCATCGGCACTATCCTCTAATTGCACCCTACCGATTATCCATCCTGATACCTTCGCCAATGCCAATCAGTACCGTAACCGTGAGGATCAGCACCTTAGATTCGTACGTACCGTACCTTTCGCACCCTTGTCAAGCATTTTTTGCATTTTTATCAAGCAATCTGCATATTCGTCTTTTTCCGCAAATATAAACAATATCTAAATAAAAACGGGCAAAGGCGTGTATGATTACAGCAAGGAACGGGAATAGATTGTCAAGCTTGATATTATATTGACAAGAAACTATTAAAAATATATGAAAACGCCATATTAAGTATTTACAAGATCTGTACACACCATAACAGCATAGATGTTTGGCACTGTTGCCACACAGTATGCGACAAACACAGGGAGGGAAAACATGGATTTCAAACTGTCGGAAGAAATGAAGATGCTGCAGGATATGGCATACAGATTCGCCCAGACGGAAATAGCCCCTGTCTCTGAAGAATGCGACAGGGAAGAAAAATATACACCCGAACTTCGGAAGAAAGGCGCGGAAAATGGCCTTGTCTGTGCGTGGGTTTCGGAAGAATATGGCGGGTCAGGCGTTGGAATTCTTGGCAACGCCCTGGTAACGGAGCAACTTTCCAGGATTGACATGGGTATAGGTCTCAACATAACAGCAGCCGGATTTGGATGCGAAGCAGTCTACTATTTCGGCACAGAAGAACAGAAGAAAAAATATCTGCCCCCTGTGTGCAGCGGTGAGCAGGTTAGCGCGGGCGCATTTACAGAACCAAACGCGGGAACAGATGTAGCCGGATATGGAACAAGAGCTGTAAAGGATGGAAATGATTACATAATCAATGGGAGTAAGATGTTTATCACAAATGGAACCGTCTGTGACTGGATGGTATGCCAGTGTATAACAAACCCTGATGCCAAGACACATCACAAATTCAGTCAGATCATTGTGCCGGCTGACGCACCCGGTGTTACAAGAACCAAAATCCATGGAAAGATGGGAATCCGGGCAAGTGATACCGCGGAGATCTCATTGGAAGATGTCAGGGTACCGCAGGAAAATCTGATCGGTGAAGAGGGAAAAGGGTTCTACCAATTGATGCATTTCTTTGATATAACGCGAATACTGGTATCTGCTCAGGCACTTGGACTTTCTCAGGGCTGTCTGGACGAAGCCGTGAAATATGCAAAAGAAAGAACTGCTTTCGGCAAACCTCTTGGCGCCTTCCAGATCACCATGCAGAAACTGACAAAGATGGCTGTCAGGGTTGAGGCCCTGAGAAACCTGGTCTACAAAGCCGCGTGGTCGGTCGATTCCGGAAACCCCGATTATCACATAGGGGCAATGGCCAAATATTACGGGGGGGAAACTGCTGTATTCTGTGCCAACGCCGCTGTTGAAATACACGGAGGTTACGGTTATATTGAAGAATATAAGGTACAAAAGTGGTACAGAGATGCCAAGATACTCGAACTTTACGAAGGGACGAAAGAGGCGGAAATAATGACTATCGGCAGGGTACTACAAGCATAGCAAAACAGAGTCGCACCATTCCTTCCTGACCCTTCAGGCAGTGATGATGGTACCACTTTAAATAAGAAAATCAGAAAGGTGTAACAGTTATGACTATTACAAAAGCAGAGCTGGTAAAAATCCTGCATTCCAACACCGATCTTCCGAAAGAGAAGTGCAGCAGGGTAGTAGAAGACATGTTTGAATTGATGAAAGAGAAGCTAGAACAGGGGAATGATGTTCTCATATCCGGATTCGGAAAGTGGTCGGTCAACTCGAAAAATCCCAGGAAGGGACGAAACCCTCAAACGGGTGAGGCGCTGATGCTGGATGCCCGCAGGGTAATCACCTTCAAGTGTTCCAAAAAGCTGAAAGACTCCGTAAATTAAGTTTTTAACATCCTTGCAGAATCGAGTCCGCCTTGCCACGATACCGGAAGATTGCTCCAGATGGACACGGTTTTACATCAGAAAAGCAAGGAATGTCCGGCAGAGACAGTCAATCGGCTAACATCCTGCATGAAAGTCTTACCAATGTTAATACCAACTGATTGAGAGATTGAAACAGAAATCAGCGGTATATGACCTGAACGTACAGACACGGTTTTTCCACCATCTGGTACAAAGGGCGAAAAACAGACGAGGCCAGACAGAATGCTCACAAAAAAGGGTTTATTCGCTGATGCCAAGGAGATAACCGAATCCGCAGGGGAAAAATTTATTCTTCCACCATACCTGTTCAAGCATCAGGATCTGACCCGGCCTCCTAAATCCGCCGACAGAATAAATCAAAAAAAGCTTATAAACACCATAAATTACATCCATTTTACTGGCGGGCAGGTATGGGTACACCTCAAGGATCCCAGGTATGAGGAGGATATCTTTGTAAGCGCGCACCCGGAACCATGCACGGGAGAAACGATAACCTGTCAATGGTCTAAGGAAAACACAACAAGTTTTGAACACCATCGCTTCCTGAATCTGGTAATTGATGATGGCTTGTCGGTAATATTAGTGCCGGCAAAGCTGTTAAATATCAACAGGGATTGTTTTACGATTCATATACCTGATACCAGTTATGTCCTTGGAAAACGGCAGGCCAGACGATACACATGTCACAAAGTTACCGCTGAGTTCACCCAGAGCGGATTTCTGGCCAGTGGCTCTCTGTTGGATTTCAGCTTCCTTTCTTTCCGTGTCAAGATTACACCTAACTCTGGCGGATCTTTTCACTGGCTGAATCCGGATGAACCGGTCATGATCAATCTATATAAAAACCAAAGGTTAATCTATTCCGGTCTCTGCCGTATCATTTACCAGACAGACAACATATCGGTAAAAGAGGTTGTGGTAGCCCCCCTGTCCAAACAGATCAACCGCTTCCGGAAGAAAAAGATACGCGGTCAGCGCATGCAACTGGCGCCAACATCCAGCATCACCTTTGAACATCCCTTTTCCGGGAAAAAGATACGGCGGGATATCTACGATATTTCGGTCACCGGATTTTCCGTACATGAAAGTAACGATGACGGGGTGCTGGTCCCTGGTATGATCATTCCCGAGCTCAGCATCAACTACTACTCCGACATGCTGAAAATGACGTGTGCCGCTCAGGTCGTCAACCGCAGGGAAAGCGGAAACAGAAGCATGCATTGTGGTCTGGCTATCTTGGACATGGATATTGATACCTACGGTATGTTAAGCAATCTTCTCAATATCATAGACCCTCATGTCTATGTTTCCAATGAAATCGACATGGATGCCCTCTGGAAATTTTTCTTCGAAACAGGGTTCATATACCCCCAGAAGTACGACTCAATCCAATCTTATAGTGAACTCTTCAAGGAAACCTATCGAAAGCTCTACAAAGCCAGACCGGAAATCGCCACACACGTCACCTATCAGAAAAACGGACAGATATATGGACATGTATCCATGGTAAGGGCATATGAACGGGCGTGGATGGTCCACCATCTTGCTGCCAGACCGATACCAGGAATCTCCAGGCACACCGGCCTCAACGTATTGAAACAACTCCTGAACTACTTTGACGGTATCTACCGGCTTCCATCTGTAAAAATGGATTATATGCTTTTCTATTTCCGCCCCGAAAACAAATTTCCGGATCTCTTCTTCGGGGGATTTGCCAGAGACCTCAAGAATGCCAGTGCCTGTTCCATGGACCTCTTCGCCTACAAAAGCTACCAGACGGGATCCACGCAGAATCCACTCCCGGATGGGTGGCTGTTAAGGGAATATTCAGCCACAGACTCATGGGAACTTGAGCAGTTTTACAGAAATCGTTCCGGAGGACTTTTGCTGAATGTTCTATGTCCGGAATATGAACATTCAGATGACAAAACACTGGAAGAAGCATACAGGCGTCATGACCTCATTCGAAGCATGAAGATATATTCTCTGATCCACATGCAAAAGCTGAAGGCCGTTCTCTTCGTCAATCAGTCAGACCTGGGACTGAATCTATCCGAACTCCTGAATGGTATCAAGGCCATAATAACCGATCCAGCCAGCCTCCCATGGAATGTATTGTCCATGGTCCTTAACCAGTTGACAGACATATATAAAGTTGATAATATTCCTGTTTTAATCTATCCTCACACCTATTTTGAAGACAACAATGTCCCTTATGATAAACAGTACCAGTTATGGATTATGGACACACAGTATGGGAATCATTATCTGGAATACATGAGGGATAAAACCAAGATGAAACTTCAATATATATTCAAATTCCTTATTGGGAAGTACATGAAAAAATGAGCGATACCCCTCTTTATAACATCAAGCTTGTAAAGGTGTTTTTAGAATACATAAATAAATATTATCCAGAAATTGATATTGAGCCTCTTCTGGAATACGCGGAGATTACTACCTATCAACTGGAAGATGAGGGACACTGGCTTACACAGAATCAGGTTGATCTCTTTTTCGAAATTACAGCCCGCAAGACCGATAATCCTAATATCGCCCGAGAGGCGGGACGTTACGGTCCCCTTTCCAATGCAGCAGGTGCCGTACAGCAATACACAAGGGGATTTATCACTCCCTCCGCTGCTTACATGGTAATGGGAAAGTTGCTCTACCCGCAGGTAAGTCGCAGTTGCACAATCTACACGAAAAATCTCGGTAATAATAAAACAGAAATTATCGTCACAGCAAATAAAGGAGTTATAGAAAAGCCTTATCAGTGTGAGAATCGGATGGGGATGTTTGAAGGAATAGCCAAATTGTTTACAGGCAAATTTGCCACAATTGAACATCCTACATGCATGCACAAAGGCGGATCAGAATGCTGTTACATCATCACCTGGGAACGCTCAAAATCATTTGTATGGAAGATAATACGTAATTACGCTTTCCTTTTGGGAAGCATGGCCTGCATCGGATTTTTTTTCGCTCTGCCGGGAAATTACTGGATTATTTCTACTCTGTCACTTTCTCTGATCGTCATGGGGATAATTCTATATTCAGAATACACGGAGAAAAAGGAGCTTGGCTCGAAACTCGAAAACGAGGGCACAATGGCCAGGGATCTCTTGGATGAAACCAATACCCGCCACAACAACGCCTTGCTTATCCAAGAGATAGGCCAGGGCACATCCAGCATACTGAATACCGATCAACTTCTCTCCCATGTTATGAATATCCTCCAGAAACGCCTCGACTTCGAACGAGGAACCATTATGCTTGCCGACGAGAGAAGGCTTCACCTTGTGTATGCTCAGGGTTATGGATACAACCCGGACTTGGAAAATTTTGTAAAACAGACAACGTTTCATCTTGATAAAGCAAAATCTCTGGGACCTCTTGTAGTAGCGTTCAAGGAACAAAGACCCATTTTAGTAGAAAATATAGATATAATCAAAAAGGACGTTACGCCAAAGACACGTAAATTTATGAAAATGCTGGGAATAAAATCGTTTATCTGCGTTCCGATAATATACGAAGGAAGGTCTGAAGGGGTTCTCGCGGTGGAAAGCTTGAAAGAACACAAGGCATTCAGCCAGAGTGACATAAACCTCCTGATGGGAATTGCGCCTCAGATAGGAATCAGCATCAACAATGCCAAGACCTATCAGCAGGTCAAAGACAGCGAAGAAAGGTTCAGATCCCTTGGAGAAAATGCCCCAGATATTATCTATACATTGGATGCTGACGGGGCATTCAGTTATATTAATCCTGCTTGGGAAAAGATACTGGGGCACAAAAAAGAGGATGTTATAGGAAGGTACTTTGTGGATTTCGCAAAAAGCGGAGATGTGCGGAAATATACTCGCTTTTTAAAACGGGCAAGGAATAACAAGGAAACGGTTAAAGGTTTTACCGGCACACTTTTGACCAAGGAAGGATCAGAACGTCTCTTTAATATAAGTGGTTCCCCGAATTTTGATTCAAAGCTGAATGCAACCGGCATGATAGGCACAATAAAAGATATTACCGAACTTGAAAAGAACGTGGAAATGTTGAAATCCGCCTTGGAAAGCACGATAACCGCCATGGCGGTCATTGTGGAATCAAAGGATCCCTACACGGCCGGCCATCAGAAAAGGGTAACGGATATAGCCGTAGCCATCGCCGAAGAGATGAATCTCCCGGAAGATAAAATCAGCGGTATCCGCATGGCTGCCATGATACATGATATCGGAAAGATAAATATTCCGGCGGAGATTCTCAGCAAACCCGGACAGCTGACAGATATCGAATTTAACATGATAAAAACCCACCCCGAAGTAGGATACAACATCTTAAAAAATATCGAATTCATGTATCCGGTCGCCCAGATCGTATACCAGCACCATGAAAAAATAAATGGTTCAGGCTACCCCAGAGGGCTTTCCGGCAATGACATTCTGCTGGAATCAAGGGTTATAGCAGTTGCCGATGTGGTAGAGGCCATGGCAACTGACAGGCCTTACCGGCCATCTCTGGGTATAGCCGCGGCGTTGGAAGATATACAGCAGGGTAAAGGTATCATTTACGATCCGGAAATTGTGGATGCCTGCCTGAAGATCTTCGAAGAAAAGGGGTTTCATCTCGAACAAGTATGATCCAGACTCAGCCACTCACAGTTTTTTCCCCTTGCACAGTATCATCGTGGTATAGGTAAAGCTTCTTGGATCATTAAAAAAATTTTCGAATTCTTCAAAGAAGACCTTTTTGCCACCGGGATAATCATCGAAAAGATCGTCAAGCCTTGCAGCCGCCATTTCCGCTTTTTTGGTCCAATTAAAAATGTCTTTGTCTTCAACCTCTCCATAAAACAGATGATGCGCCATAATATCCATCTGTATGTCTTCCAATCCCACATCGTAAATATATGAATACAGTTTTCTGCCGGCATAGGTGTCGAAGTTATATTCCTTATCCAGCTTGTCCATAAGCCTGTACAGTAATCGCTCCATTTGCTGGGGTAGTTTATAGTGGTTGAGACAGTTGTAGTCAAGATCCAGGAGACACAGATGCCCGCCTGGATTGAGAAGCCCTGCAAGTTCTTTTACAATATCCCGGCTTTCAGCATGAAAATATTCCAATACAAAGCGCACCCATATTATATCAAATTGTCCTATACCATCAAAAGCCCCTGTCAGATCACGAAGATGAAACTCTACCTCACCATTTCTGCCATAGTGTTCTCTCGCATATCTTATCCGGTCTTCCGAATAGTCCACACCAACTACCGTTCCGCCCGGCTGGACCATATCATACAGGATGGATGTCGTTATTCCCGACCCGCACCCCGCATCAAGCACGCGCATCCCCGGTCTGACACCACACCATCCGGCTTGTTTCCTGACGGCTTCAGGATCTGTCTTAATATCCAATCGAATATTTTCTTCCTCACTATCCATCAGGTATCCGGTTTTATCCCCCAATATTCCCTCCTTTTATACCTTGTTTCTGAAAAACAGTTGCCACCCCCAAATATACAAACAGTGAAGATTCCCTTACAGTCCGGGGGAGTATAGGTGCAACTCAACTTGTATGTCAAGCAGAAAACACCACAAGATATTGTGGCTATGAGACATCGTGAGGTTACCCTAAAAGGGGCTTACCGGGCCTTGCCGCCGGCCCATTTCAGTTCCATCTTTCCAAGTACACCCGTGAAAACAAGCTCCGACCCGTCTTCCGCCACCGTATCACTCTTGTCTGAAGACGGGGATTTGGGAAATTTCACGCTGTAGAATTTTCCATAAGGCTTCACATAGGGGAAAAATTTTGTAACAAGGGGTGTGCTGTCGATCTCTCTTATATCCAGAGGTTCCAGCCTCTTTCCTCCTTCACCGGAGGAAAATACCCTCCAGACGGAATCAGGCTTCGAGAAATCGTTGGATTCCCTGTCAGGGATATACGCGTAAAACAGAAATTCCCTGAGATCAGACGACGTATCAGACAATATGTCTCTCCTTTGCTCTTTATCCGCGGCGGTCAAGAGATAGAGCCTGGAGTATTCCGACAGGTACGCATCCATAAATTCTCTGCTCTTCCACGTAGCGACAATGCGAATACTTGTCTCAAATTCACAATATACCGTCTTTTCTCTCGTGTACTTGTTTAGTGTATCGAAATATTCCCCTGAAATGGTATCGTCCCCCGCAATTTCAATATACTCCTTTACGTGACTGCATCCAAAGATTCCCACCAGGAAAAACATTATCAAGACTATCCTAAGTGTTTTCATCTTCTCCTCCAAACACCCTGTCAAATATAAAATCTATATGGCCAAGAAAATTTTCCAGCCTGAACACATTATCGATCTCTTCCCCGCTCAGGTACGACATAACCTGTTCATCTTCAAGGAGCAGTTGCTTGAAGTCCAGATCTTCGTTCCACGATTTCATGGCGCTTCTCTGGACAATCGCATAGGAATCTTCCCTCGACATTCCTTTTTCAATAAATTTCAACAACACCATCTGCGAAAACACCAAACCCCTGGTCATATTCAGATTGGCTATCATCCTTTCTGGATACACAAGAAGGTTCTTCGTGAGACCGGTGAACCTGCTCAGCATGAAATCGAGGAGTATCGTAGCATCAGGAGCGATAACCCTTTCAACGGAAGAATGGCTTATATCCCGTTCATGCCAGAGGGCCACATCTTCCATGGACGCAAGCGCGTATGATCTCATAAGTCTTGCAAGACCGGAAAGGTTCTCTGAAAGCACAGGGTTCCGCTTGTGGGGCATTGCCGAAGACCCCTTCTGGCCGGAAGAGAAAAACTCCTCTGCCTCTCTGACTTCTGTTTTCTGAAGATGTCTTATCTCTGTGGAAAATTTTTCAATGGAAGAAGCTGTTATGGCAAGGGTCGAGAAATATTCGGCGTGTCTGTCCCGCTGGACAATCTGCGTGGATATGGGTGCAGGTTTCAGTCCCAGTTTCATGCATACATATTCTTCGACACCTGGATCAATAAAGGAGAAGGTGCCGACAGCCCCAGCTATTTTCCCGCAGCTGATCGTTTTTTTTGCGCTGATTAACCGTGTTCTGTTCCTTTTCATCTCCTGGTACCAGAGGGCCATCTTGAGACCGAAGGTGACCGGCTCCGCATGCACTCCGTGTGATCTTCCAATCATAATGGCGTCTTTATATTCAAACGCCCTGTCTTTCAAAACAACCAGCAGCTCATCCAGGTCCGCGATAAGCAGCTCCGACGCCTCTTTCAAGAGAACGGCAAGGGATGTATCCAGGATATCGGAAGAAGTAAGCCCCATATGTATGTACCTCGCGTCCTCCCCCACCCTTTCCGAAACAGAGGTAAGGAAAGCGATTACATCGTGTTTAACGGTTTTCTCAATTTCGTCGATTCTCTGCACATCAAAACCGGCCTTTTTCTTAATATTATCCAATGATTCGGCTGGTATTTTCCCCCTTACGGCAAGGGCCTCGCACGCGAGAATTTCTATGTCCAGCCATTTCCTGAACCGGTTTTCAGGGCTCCATATATAGGTCATTTCGTCTCTTGAATATCTTGGAATCAATTTTGTTTTCCTCCAGTTAATTGCGTTAGAATCTTTGTAGCCATTCACGATTCCCTTATTATTACGAGCTACACGGGCTAGTCAAGCTTTTTAGACATATAATCACCTCTTGGTGCCTATCTCTTTCACCATACACCGGATTTGACATTGCGTGTAACGTATGATAGCCATCTAAGGCATATATATGAAAAATGCCTGACATCAAAAACCTATACGCACAATCAATCAGCCCATTCTACCTGAAAACGCCGGTGAAAAATTCCATCCCTGGTTAGTGGTGTGGAATAGCCGGATCGCGGTAAGAGTTCCGCCAACACTCTGGAACAGAGATTAGCAGTCCAGAGAACAAAGAGGCCTCCAAATGATAACTTATGATTCTATAACAAAAATATTCGGTACGGGGAAAGACACCGTAACCGCCCTTGATAACGTAAGCTTCACCATGCCGAAGGGCGAAGTAGTGGTGTTTCTCGGCCCCTCGGGATGCGGCAAGACGACAACACTGCGTCTTACCAACAGACTGGAGACACTCACACGAGGGAACATAACCATAGAAGATCAGAACATCATGGACATCGATATCGTACAACTCAGGCAGCGCCTGGGATATGTGATTCAGGCCATCGGACTCTTCCCGAACAAAACCATAGCCGAAAACATCGCTGTTGTCCCCAAACTTCTGGGGTGGGACAAAGAACGTATCAGCAGGCGCATTGATGATTTGCTTCAAATGAATAACCTGGAACCTGAATTGTACAGAGAGCGTTACCCCGCCGAGCTCTCCGGCGGCCAGCAACAGCGAGTGGGAGTGGCCAGGGGACTTGCCGCAGACCCCGATATACTTCTCATGGATGAGCCCTTCGGCGCTATAGACCCCATAAACAGGGAAGAGATTCAAAATGAGTTCCTCAAGCTTCAGGCAAACCTGAAAAAAACCGTGGCCTTTGTCTCTCATGACATACACGAAGCGATAAAGATGGGCGATCGCGTTGCCATCTTCGACAAGGGACGTTTGATACAGTACGATACACCCGAAGTCATTCTGACGCAGCCCAAAAACAAATTCGTCGCCGACTTCGTAGGTTCCGACAGGGCCCTGAAAGTCCTCGGACTCATGCGGGTAAGTGATGTTATCAACCGGAAACCGAAAAATATCATCCAGGGGACCGACCGTTCCCAGGAAGCATTAAATTTTTTAGACGCAAAGGGATTTCGCTACGGTATAGTGATCGAACGAAACAGGCCAATAGGTCATGTCACGCAGAAATCTCTCAAGTATGAAGAAGGACCGGTAGGGGACGTGGTGGAACGATATCCCCTGTTCCTGAGGGAAAAAACCTCGCTCCGGGATGTCCTCTCTTTTATGCTCATGCATGATGCCGGAACCTTTTGTGTAGTGGACGAGGATAAAAATTTTGTCGGCACGGTAACCTACAACGACATACAAAAAGCGGTAAAAGAAAGTTACGCCGATGAAGCGGAATCTGGCGAAAATGAGGTATCGGCATGAGTACGCTACGATTTATGGTGGATAACTTTGACGAGGTTATGTATCTCTCTTGGGAGCATGTATGGATTGTGGGGGTAGCGCTCCTTATAGCCACACCCATCGGCATACTTCTGGGTATCGTCATTACGAGACACGAGCAGTTTGCTTCCAGGGTCTTGAACGGCGCCAACATACTCATGACCGTACCTTCCATTGCCCTCTTCGGGCTGATGCTTCCTGTCCTTTCGATAGTCAATATGGGGTTGGGAAAAGTTCCGGCTGTTATAGCCCTGGTTCTTTACAGCCAGCTCCCTATAATCAGAAATACATATACGGCCATAAAAAATGTTCCTCCTTCCCTGGTGGACGCAGGCAGAGGCATGGGCATGGATAAGTGGAAGCTCCTGCGAGAATTGGAGATACCACTGGCCACACCCGTCATCATTGCGGGACTGAGAACGGCTGCCGTCATGAATATTGGAATTGCCGCCATCGCTACCTACATAGGGGCAGGAGGACTGGGTGTATACATCCAGCAGGGTATTGCCCGTGTATATCCGGAAATGATAATGAGCGGCGCCATACTTGTTTCCCTTCTGGCCATAATCGTTGACGGTGGGATGGCCATACTGGAAAGGATCGCAACGCCCGAAGGCATCAAGGTCCAAAGGAAGCTCGCGCGATGAAAAGACTATTGGGAAAACTGTACCGAGTTATACTGGCGGTTGCAATACTTGCCGCAGGTGTGGTGGCCGAACGAACGGGTCTAATCGAATACCTCTCTGATCCATACGAATATCCGGTTATCATGGAATTGTTCATGCAGCACCTGTACATGGTGACGTTAAGCATGATCTTTGCCACGATTATAGGAATAACAGCGGGCATTTTGCTTACCAGACAGCGATTTCGCAGATACGCCGGGATCTGCATGTATATCATCGGACTGGGACAGACTATTCCCTCTCTTGCCGTTCTCGCGCTGGCCATGAGTTTTCTGGGTATCGGCACAAAACCGGCGGTATTCGCGCTTACTATCTATTCCATACTCCCCATCGCGAGAAATACACTTGCCGGAATCACCGCGGTACCCCCGGAACTGATAGACGCCGGAAAAGGCATGGGAATGCCTCCTATCAGGATTCTTATGGAGGTGGAGATACCGAATGCCATGAAGGTGATTCTCACAGGATTCAGGGTGGCTCTGGTAATCAATATCGGCACAGCCGCGCTCGCGTATGTCATCGGGGCCGGAGGCCTGGGAGACCTGATATTCACAGGAATCAGCCTTATGCAGACAGACAAGTTACTGGCCGGAGCTGTTCCGGTGACACTGCTGGCCCTTTTTGCTGATTTTCTGTCTGAGTTATTAGGGATAGCCCTGGTTTCAAGAGGGCTGCGTCTTTCTGAGTAGGAAAAGTGTGCGGTTTTGACTTTCCCATTAGCGTTTAACCCGGGATTTGAGCAAAAACAGTTCAACTTATTTTTTATCAAATCCTTAAACATTAAAACTCTCTGGCATTCAGTCAAGAGACAAACAGGAGGTATGACATGAAAAAGATATTTAAACTTGTTCTTCCGGCAATACTTATTTCGGCGCTCCTTTTTCCGGGCAATGTCTTTGCTGAGAAAAAAACCGTGGTAGTGGGCGGCAAGAATTTTACGGAACAACTCCTGCTTCCGGAACTGGCAGGCATCCTTCTCGAACAGGCGGGATTCGATGTTACACTGAAAACGGGCGTAGGCTCGGTAATAGCCAGAAAATCTCTGGAGAATGCCCAGTTTGATCTATATTACGAGTATACGGGCACGGCATATACCCTGTATTACAAGCAGAAGGATAAAAAAATCATGACTGTCCCCGAGAAGGTCTATGACTGGGTCAAAAAAGCCGACTCCGAAGAAGGTCTTGTCTGGCTTGACCCCGTCAAGTTCAACAATACCTATACCCTGATGATGAGGAAGGCGGAAGCGAAAAAACTCGGGATTAAGACCATCTCCGATCTGGGGGTCTACGTCAGTAAAAATCCGGATAATCTCATATTTGCCCTGGACTCGGAATTCTGGGAACGTCCTGACGGATTTAAAGGAATCATGAAAACCTATAAATTCAACCTGCCCTTCAAACAGGTCAAAAAGATGTCTGTGGGTCTTACCTATCAGGCGTTAAAGAAAGGACTGGTCAATTCCGCAATGGGTTTCGCAACCGACGGCAGAATCGCGGCCTTCGGCTTTGTAAATCTTGTGGACGACAAATTCTTTTTCCCCGTCTATAATCCTGTGCCGGTCGTTCGCAAGGATCTCCTCGATAAATATCCCGAAATCAAAAACATATTAAAACCGATCGCGGACAATCTGACGACGGAAGAGATGCAGCAGTTAAACAAGGCTGTGGATGTAGACCATAAGCAGGTTCATGATGTGGCCATGGATTGGCTGAAGAGCAAAAATCTGATCAAATAGAATCAACCCGCAAATCTTCGAAAGGGGAAAGGAAAGTCCTTTCCCCTTTCTCCTTTCCCACGATCCGCAGAAGCATCAAACGTTCTCATATTTTTTTATCGAAGGAAATGCTCTGGTTTCAACACCTTTTTTCATGATGTAACATCCTGCGAAAAATTTCTCTTGACAACATATAGTATTAATACTACCATGTGACCACAATATGTTGTGTTTATACAACAGAGAACGGAGGGATAATCCATGCGCAACAAGATAAGGAAGAGAGACGGACGTCTGGCCAAGTTCGATGCAGCAAAAATCACTAATGCTATCGCAAAGGCGGGAATGGCAACCGATGAATTCGGCGAAAGAGAAGCGAAAAAGCTTACAATAAAGGTACTGAACCTGGCTGAGAAGCTCTTCGACAATAAGATTATGACCGTTGAAGAGATACAGGATATAGTTGAAGAGGTGCTCCTTGGCTCTTCATACCGCAAGACCGCCAAGGCATATATCATATACAGAGATCAACACGCGAGACTGAGAGAAATTGCCAACAAAATGGAGGTTGATCTTGTAGACCAGTACCTGAAAAAGCTTGACTGGAAGATAAATGAAAACAGCAATATGGATTATTCTCTCCAGGGGTTGAACAACTATCTCTCCTCCGAAGTAAGTAAGGTCTACTGGTTAAACAAGATATATCCCGATGAAATTAAAAACGCCCAGATGAATGGAGATTTTCATATTCATGATCTCAGCATTCTCTCCGTCTATTGTGTGGGGTGGGATCTGCATGACCTCCTGATAGAAGGCTTCCAGGGGGCTTCCGGAAAAGTGGAAAGCAAACCCGCAAAGCATCTCCGCAGCGCCCTTGGACAGGTAGTCAATTTCTTCTATACCCTGCAGGGAGAAGCAGCAGGCGCGCAGGCCTTCTCAAATTTCGATACACTTCTCGCACCCTTTATAAGATACGACAACCTCGGGTTTAAAGAAGTAAAACAGGCTCTTCAGGAATTTATCTTCAATATAAATGTTCCAACACGTGTCGGGTTCCAGACACCCTTTACTAATGTCACACTGGATGTAAAGGTACCGAAGTACTATGCCGATCAAGGCGTCATTATCGGGGGAGAACCACAGAATGAAACATACAAAGAGTTCCAGAAAGAGATGGCCACTTTCAACAAGGCCTTCCTCCAGGTAATGGCTGAAGGAGATGCCAAGGGGCGCGTCTTTACCTTCCCGATTCCCACATATAACATCACTAAGGATTTCGACTGGGACAATCCCGATCTTGAATATTTATGGGAAATGACGGCAAAATACGGAGTGCCCTACTTTTCAAATTTCGTCAATTCCGACATGAATCCGGAAGATGCAAGGAGCATGTGCTGCAGGCTGAGGATAGACAACAGAGAACTTGAGAAAAGAGGAGGCGGTCTCTTCGGATCCAATCCCCTGACCGGTTCCATCGGTGTAATAACAATCAACATGCCGAGAATCGGATATCTTTCAAAAACGGAAGATGAATTTGTCAAACAGGTGGACCATCTTATGCTCCTGGCAAAGGAAAGTCTGGAGATAAAAAGGAAGGTACTCGAAAAATTCACCGACAGGGATCTGTATCCCTACACAAAATACTATCTCAGAGATGTGAAAAAACGTTTCGGGGAATACTGGAAAAACCACTTTTCCACTATAGGTCTCGTGGGAATGAATGAAGCGTGTCTCAATCTCATAGGAAAGGATATAGCCGATCCCGAAGGACAGAAATTCACAGAAAGAATACTCGATTTCATGAGGGACAGGCTGCTTGAATTCCAGGAGGAAACCGGGAATAACTACAACCTTGAAGCAACTCCAGCAGAGGGAACATCGTACAGCCTCGCCAGAAAAGATAAAGAGAAATACCCCGATATCATCTGCGCCACCAAAAACGGAGACAGCAATGCGGAGATGTTCTATACCAACTCTACCCAGCTTCCCGTAAATTTCACCGATGACATTTTCGAAGCACTGGATCTCCAGGATGAGATTCAGACCAGATATACAGGGGGAACGGTTTTCCATATCTACGCAGGTGAACGTATTGAGGATCCTTCTGCAGTAAAGGTGCTGGTGCGCAGAGTCTGTGACAAATACCACCTTCCCTACTTCACCTTTTCCCCCACTTTCAGCGTGTGTCCGAATCACGGCTATCTCAATGGGGAACAGTATACATGCCCGACATGTGAGGCGCCCTGTGAAGTCTTTTCCCGCGTGGTCGGTTATCTGCGTCCGGTAAAACAGTGGAACAAGGGAAAGCAGGAAGAGTTCAAGACCAGAAAGACGTTTCAGGTGTAATCAGGTGAAGATTGGAGATATACAAAGGTTCTCTTTGATTGATTATCCAGGTAGAATATGTGCCACTCTATTCACGCAGGGATGTAATTTCAGGTGCCCGTACTGTCATAATCCGGAACTTGTGATACCCTCTCTGTACGGGGAAGTTATGGCGGATGATGAAATCTTCAGCTTTCTCGAGAAACGAAGGGGTAAGCTTGACGCCGTAAACATCACCGGGGGAGAACCCACATTACAACCCGATCTTATTGAATTTATAGGACGAATAAGATCGATGGGCTATATGGTCAAAATTGATACAAATGGATCGTTTCCAGAGGTCCTGAGGGAACTGATCGATGGTAAGCTCTTGGATTATATGGCTATGGACGTCAAGGCACCCCTCGAAAAATATGAAGAAGTTACCGGATCCTCCATAGCTCCTGAAAATATCGCGGAGAGTATAAAGCTGATAATGAACTCCGGCATCGATTATGAATTTCGGACAACCATAGTAAAATCCCTTCTGACAGAGAGAGATATAGAGAAGATAGGAATTCTTATAGGTGGGGCCAGATGCCATGTGCTGCAAAAATTTGTGCCCTCAAAGACCCTGGACCCAGGGTTCATGAACGAAAGCATCCACACCGACAATGAAATCTACAACATGAAAGAAAAACTGGAAAGACTGGTGCAATTTGTCATCATTCGTTAGAATCCGCTAAGATCTTCCTTACATCTTGTGATTGCCTGATTATTGATATATATAGCACAGGAGCCACTGATCTCTTGAGATCCTCTGTTTTCAGCACCTGCGTTTTCTGTGCGAATGTTGACACTGGATCAAAAATAGAAACAAAAAGATAATCACGAAAGAACGAAATATAAGAGAATAGAAACAAAAATAGTGTTTCTTCGTGTTTTCCCAGTTTTTGTGCTTTCGTGATATGATTTTATAAAATAATTGAATTGTGGCTTCACCACTTTAAATTAAGGACAGAATATTTCTCAAATGACCGATTCAATAAAACAGGCAAAAGAAGTTCTCAAAATAGAGGCGGAAAGCATCTTGGATCTCGTCGACAGGGTTGACGCCGGTTTTTCCAAAACCGTCGAAATCATACACGAGGCTAAAGGCAGGGTAATCGTGACGGGAATCGGGAAGTCAGGTCTCGTGGGGAAGAAAATAGTGGCAACCCTGACAAGCACGGGAACACCGGCCATCTTCCTCCATCCGGTAGAGGGATTGCACGGAGACCTCGGCATCGTGACCAGGGATGATGTGATGCTTGCCATATCCAACAGTGGCGAAACGAGTGAATTGAACACACTCATCCTGAGTATAAAAGACATAGGCCTCTCCCTTATCGCCTTTACCGGCAATACGAACTCAACCCTCGCCAAAAACAGCGATGTGGTTATAGACGTGAGCGTGGAGAGGGAAGCGTGCCCTTTCGGTCTCGCACCCACATCAAGTACCACCGCCACATTGGCCATGGGAGATGCCTTGGCCGTTGCCCTTGTCGAAAAGTTGGAATTTACCGAAAAGGATTTCTATAAATTTCATCCTGGAGGACACCTCGGGCAAAGGCTGATGGCAAGGGTAAAGGATGTCATGATCGGCGGCGACGACATACCGATAGTGCTTTCGAGAACATCCGCGCTTGAAGCCATTGAAAAAATGGACAGGAAAAATCTTGGCTTCATATTTATTACAGACCGAGAAAATCACCTCCTGGGCATCCTGACCGACGGAGACCTGAGACGGCACATCAGGAAGGGAACGGAACTCAAGGAGCGGCTCGTGGACGACCTGATGACAGAAGCGCCCAAGACCATTGCTCCTGACACATCTTTGGCACGAACCATAGAAATCATGCAAACGGATGAGATCACTGCATTGGCCATAATAGACAGCGATGGACACCTTGAAGGGTATGTCCACCTCCATGATATATTGGGAAGAGGCGGCACTATAAAGATTTCCATACCGTAATAGAAAGGATATGGAAGTGGTGTGTGGTGTAAAGCTCGCCCATCAACAGATGGACCTGAATAAAATGCCCCAAGACTGCTTTATTGTCCGTTGTCTCAGATGCGGGCAAAAAAACCGTATATTACGGCATCGGCTGAAAGACCGGCCTGTCTGCGGCGGGTGCGGGTTCTTTCTGGATGAACTTATAGTACAATGCTTCCACTGCGGAGCCAAAAATCGCATACCGGAGGACAGGCTCAATGACCTTCCCCTCTGCTCCAAGTGCAAGGCTCGCCTCTATCATGAAGGCATAGAAAACGAGAACGGCCATTCATGACAGAATTCGTAAAAGTCTTTTTGCTTAGGAATCAAGAATAAATAAGTTATACAGATTGCGCCGTAATTTTGTTTGTTTTCAAGGCGTGCTGAAGCACGCATAACGAGTTATGTGAGCTTTGACACAACACAGAAAACAAGCAAAAGGACAAGCAAGGTGTATGAGTTATTTATGCTTGCTGACTTAAGACTCACACTTCGCATCCCGCTGGGTAAATGGTTTCTTTTTCAGCTTTTTCCCAAAGCATATCTGACTCTATCTCTGGAATTATTATCGATGTCTCTTGTTTGCCTTTTCCTTCTCACGTCGTGCACGCTCGACATTTTCCCTGTCCATTCCCAAAAAAACCCGGTAAGGACCAGGCGTTCCCTTAGGGAAAAAGGCCACACGATCACCGGGAAACACGAGATCATAAATATTTTTCACACACCCGTTTAAAAAGATGCCATCTATCTCCTCAGGTGAAATTCGAAGTTCACAAGCAATATCGTAAGCGGTCATACCTTCCCGGGCGATCTCTTTTTCAAAGGCATAGGGAAATCCCTGGCTATCCATGCAGGTCTGTAGAAACCCGAATATGCGGACGCTGACGGTATAACTGCTCTGGGTAAAAGTCATTTTAATCACCTCCCGCAAGCGGGAAGTTGTTTCGCATATGGTGAAAGTAAAAGGTAAGGGGGCGAGAATTTCTCTCAACCCCCTTAGGAAGAATGTTTAGAAGTTCCAGAATTCATCCAGTTCTTTATCTGTGATCTCGAATACCTGATTGTGAGGCGCAAGAGGTTCCATATACATGAATTCCGGCAGCCTGTCATCTTTGTTAGTAAAACCGGCTCTTGTGTTAAAATCCCTTTCAGTTCTGAGAACCGTCTTGCCTAATTCTGCCACATCATCTGCCGTCAAATTCAACCCATACATGGCGTTGAGCATTCTGTAGATTGCCTCAAAGGTTTCAGGCTGATCCAAAACAGGAAAGGCGGTGAAGAGACACAGGCCCGCGGAATCAATTGCTGCCGTAGCGATCTGAAGATTTCTTGAAAGTTCTACCTGACCCTCTGTTTTCAATGGATCAACGTAACCGCCCACCTTCATAATGTTGGTAGCAATCGCGTAGCCAGCTGTGTGATCCGCGCCCATGGTGGATGTGGCATATGTAACACCGATTCCCTGGATGGCCCTTGGATCATAGGCAGGCATATTCTGACCTTTAACGGCTGCAACCTTTGTTACACCAAACGCTTTGCCGGCTGTAACGGCCCCGCTGCCGATAATCTTGCCGATGGGGGTGCCGTTTCTGAGATCTTCATCAAGAAGTTTTATTGCACCTTCCCAATCACCAAAGGGAAGAAGGCCACCTTCCATAGCTACGGCAATAGTTCCACCTGTTTCGATGGTATCAATGCCAATATCATCACAGAGACGCTCTAACCTGGCGACTACATCCAGATCCCTAATATCGCAATTGGCGCCAAGCGCCCATATCGATTCGTACTCAAGTCCTGAAGTAAGATAATTACCGTCCTTGTCATTATAGACATTTGAACATCTGATAACGCAACCGGGAGTACACGCGTGAGTTTCTTTTCCTCCCCTTTCCCTGCAGTTTTCAGTAAGCTTCTCGCCGCTGATCTCGCTGGCATACTCAAATCGTCCGTCTGAAAAGTTGCGGGTCGGCAGTCCCCCTGCCTCATTAATAATATTGATCAATACGGCGGTGCCGTAGGTCGGGAGACCTTGTCCTGTAACAGGATGTTTTAACAGACCATCGGTGAAGATCTTTGACCATTTCTTGAATTCATCTTTGTCTTTGATCTCCACGCCAGGTGCACCGGTGTCATCTACCACGATTGCCTTCAGACCTTTTGAACCCATAACCGCTCCCTGACCGCCGCGCCCGGCATGCCTGGTCGGCCTGTTGTCAGGATCATTCATTGCGATGCTTGCGGAGCATAATTTCTGTTCACCGGCTGATCCGATTGAGATTGTTCCCACCTTGCCGTATTTTTCCCACAGCTTGCCTACTGTTTCGTAATTGCCCATGCCTTTGTATCCATCCGCCGGAAGAATCTCAGCCTTGTCCTTGTTAATGTGAATCATTCTCAATTTATCATCCGCCGGTTTCCCCTCGAGAACTATGGCACTGTATCCGAGGCGTGCCAGTTTTTGTGAAACCAGACCGCCTGAATTTCCCTCCTTGATCCCCCCGGTGAGGGGGCTTTTGCAACCGATATGAAACCTTCCGCTACTTGCGGCAGGTGTTCCTGCGAGCAGTCCCGTTGCACCAACAAGTTTATTGTTCGGACCAAGGGGGTGACAGAGTGGGGGAACTTCCCTGGCTATTATTGAGGATGTCAGTGCTCTCCCGCCAAGTCCGGCATATTCACCCAACTCCTCGGTTTTGACTGTCATATCAGTCATATTAACCCTAAGAATCTTTCCCATAACATCGTCCTCCTTTCGTTCACGTTAAAGCATTACGCTTAATGCCGCTTTGTACCATCCCTGAAAGGGTTAAAGGATCAATCCTCCAATCCTGTAATCCCCCTAATCCGGAAATTTGAGCTTTGAATCCTTCATCCTTCAGTCCTTTGCCTTTGTCCCTGCGGCTCTGCCGCCTTGGGAGTTTAATCTAACACCTCCCTTCTGATTTTCTCGTACTTGTTTTCTGAACAGCAAGTCGATAAAACGTAAAAAAGATTAAAAAGGGAATTTGATCACCATGATCTTAAAACGGTTCAGCATATCGCTACAACAACAATCTGCCGTTATGCTTTTTTTGAAGAATGAATGAATTGAAGACAGGAATTTATAAGGAGAGATAAGACATACGAATGTATAGAAAGGAAAATACGGAAAGCGATTATGCTTTCGAGACACCCGTGAGATAACCATTGTATTATCACCCCTTCTGAAGAGTTCATACAAACAGTTATGTAAAATTTAACCTCCTTTCCAATCACGGGAGGCTTTCCCGTTTCCGGAAAAACCCGTCGGTATGATGCCATGGGATCATACCGAGACCTTTAGGCAGTCACACTCGAAGGCTCTACAACATATCTATCCTTCTATGCCCGTATAAATATTTTGTCAACAAAAAAACTAATTCAGAACAAACCTGTTTTGCAAACTTTTCCTGTTGCCAGATCGTGCTGAAGTGTTATAGTATTATTGGATTATCTTCCGATTAGTTGTAGTTAATTAAAGCAAAATAAGTGCATATCTACAGTTAATACTAAAAGGGTTCAAGGGGTCGAGTGAAAGGTGTATTGGGTAAACTAAATTGGAGAAGAATCTTAATTGTTTAATTGCCAGAGGCGAGAGAGTTTTAGGTTTTCATCCGGATTGGGTACTATCGCCATGAACAAAGATACCATCATCAAACATATAGTAGAACGGCTGAGAACCACTGAGATCGACTACCACGAGAGGGTTAAATCCAGAGAACAGACAGGAAGACATAAAAGGCAGACCGAAGCCGGAGTATTGATTCCTATTTTCTTCAAAACAGATCAATCCATGGATAATGGTGAATTTATATTCCTGCTGAGCAAGAGATCGGCGGCCGTCCCGCAGTCCGGAGATCTGAGTGGGCCTGGAGGAAAGCTGGAACCTTTTCTGGATCGCTTTTTAAGCTTCTTCATCGCCCATGGTTTTCCTTCCCTTCTGGGCGGAGATGCGCTGATGTACGCCAGGGAAAGGGGGAAAATCACGTTTGACAACATAGCCCTCTTCCTCGCCAACGCCGTGAGGGAATCATGGGAAGAGATAAGACTCAGCCCCTTCAATATCCGGTTTCTCGGCCCCCTCCCCTCTTACCGTCTACACCTGTTTACAAAAACAATCTTTCCTATGATAGGCCTTGTTGAAAAAAAATGGAAATTTCGCCCCAGCCGGGAGGTGGACAAGATGGTCGAAATACCCTTGGAAGCGTTTTACAATAAAGAGAATTACGGATTCTTCTCCATCCGTTCTCCGGACGACACAGCAGATGGAACGGAAAATGAGTGGAAATTCCCCTGCCTGATACATAAAAACATCAAAGGAGAAGAAGAGATCTTGTGGGGAGCCACATTCAATATTATTATGTCTTTCCTTGATATTGCTTTTGACTTTACCCTCCCGGAGATACAACCAGAGAGAATCATCACAAAAACGTTGCACCCCGACTATCTTACAGGAAATAGGAGCCTGTCATGAAATAAGTGTTGCAATCAGGCGATTCAAACTCCTTGACAAGATTCGTCAGGACAGGTAACTTTTCCATCCTAAAAACAAGAATTGGAGAGACCTATGGTTACAAAGAGAGCATCTGAAATTCCCCCCTTCATTGTTATGGATATTCTTGAAAAGGCGCAGGAAATGGAAAGAAGCGGGAAGGATATCATTCACCTGGAGGTTGGGGAGCCGGATTTTGATACGCCTGAATGCGTAAAAGAAGCATGTTACAGGGCCATCAGAAATGGGAAGACACACTACGCACACAGCCTTGGGCTTATAGAGCTGAGAGAGACCATCTGCGAGCATTATTTCACAAAATATGGCGTGGATATCTCGCCGGACCGGATCATCGTAACCTCCGGCACTTCGCCTGCCATGTTTCTGCTCTTCTCCGCGCTCATCGAAAAAGACGATGAGGTGATCATATCCGACCCGCATTATGCGTGCTATCCAAATTATATCAGTTTTTTCGAAGGTGTTCCTGCCCGCGTTAATGTCTCCGAAGAGAATGGTTTCCAGTACACACCCGAGGGCATCAAGGAAAGAATAACCCCCAAAACAAAGGGGATTATGATCAATTCTCCCTCTAACCCGACCGGCAATCTCCTCAGCGCCGGAATGATGTCGGAGATAGCGTCATACGGCATCCCTGTAATCTCAGACGAGATATACCATGGCCTTGTCTATGAAGGAAACCAGGAACATTCCATCCTTGAATTCACCGATAATGCCTTCGTGCTGAACGGATTTTCCAAGGCATACGCCATGACCGGGTGGAGATTGGGATATCTCATCGCGCCGAAAGAATACATAAGGCCCATGCAGAAAATCCAGCAGAACTTCTTTATCTCCGCGAACTCCTTTGTACAGTGGGGAGGAATAACGGCTCTCCGGGAGGCGGGAAATGATGTGGTTCGTATGAAGAATATCTTTAACGAAAGGAGAAAGTTCATTATAAAACGCCTCCGTGAGATAGGGCTCGGTATCACCGTGGAACCGACAGGGGCATTCTACATACTGGGAAATATCAAGGCGTTCTCCACAAACTCCTATGAGATGGCTTTCGATATCCTTGAAAAGGCTCACGTCGGTGTCACGCCCGGCATTGACTTCGGGAAGAACTGTGAAGGATATCTCAGATTTTCATACGCGAACTCCATAGAAAACATCGGGGAAGGCATCGACAGGATAGAGAAATATCTGAAGGATCTTGCATGATGAGGCCCCTGAAAGCCATTCTTTTCGATTTTGACGGCACGCTGGCCAAACTGAACATAGATTTTCTCCAGATGCGCAGGGCTGTTTTGGATCTTATGGGTGATTATTGCAGCCCGCAGGATGACATGAAAAACCTTTACGTGCTGGAAATGATCGAAGCGGGAAGAAATTTCATCTCCAGGAACAACTCCGGCAGGGAAAACGATTTTTTCAACAGGGCATATGAACTTATAAGTCATATGGAAACCGAGGGGTCAGAAGAAGGGGAACTGTTCGCAGGCACGGAAGATATGCTGCATGAACTGAGAAGCCGACATATAAAAACCGGCATTGTGACGAGAAACTGTATGTCCGCGGTAAAACAGCTGTTTCCCGATATAGATTCCCATTGTGACACAGTAATCACCAGGGAATTTACCATAAGGGTAAAGCCGCATCCCGACCACCTTCTGGCGGCGCTTGACGCGCTGGACACGGATGCAAAATTCGCGGCAATGGTGGGAGATCATCCCATGGATATCACTGTGGGAAAAGATGTTGGAGCGTACACCATAGGTGTTCTAACGGGATACTCAGGGGTCGCTTCCCTGCGCGAGGCGGGCGCAGATCTGATTATCGAAAGGGCCGCGGATATAACCCGGCTAATACCAGAAGGGTTCAAGGGGCCAAGGATTCGAGGATTCGAGTGAAAGAAATAAAGATATAGCAGAAGGATACGGGAAAAAGACGACTCTGGATTATGCTGAAGCTATTTAGTCTGAAGGCTGTTAGGCTTTTGTTAGCCTTCAGCCTACAGTCTAAACAACCTGAGTAGTTACTAATTTATCAGGACACAGGAATATGTATGAAATTACAGTAAAAAAAACTTTTTCCGCCGCACATACCCTGAATATAGGCGGCAAACGTGAAGATCTCCACGGGCACAATTTCAGAGTGGAAGCCACGGTCGCATCCGAAAAATTGAATGCAGATGGTCTCGTTCTGGATTTCAGGGTGTTAAAAAAATGGGTGAATAAAATCCTTGAAGATCTGGACCACACGTTTCTCAACGATCTTCCCCCTTTCAGCAACATAAGCCCTACAGCGGAAAACATCGCCAAGTTTATATACGACAGGCTGGAAAAGAATACGGTTCCGGTAGATCTGAAAGTATCCCGCATCGCGGTATGGGAATCTGAAAATTCGAAGGCCGTATATACGAAGAACTGTTCAAATTCATAAAGGTAAAGGCACAGATAAAAATGGTAGATGTACAGAATCTCAAAGATCACAGAAAAATAGATATACAAAAGGTAGGCGTTAAGGGAATAAAGTACCCTATCATCGTCCTCGACAAGATAAACGGAACACAGCATGTCAATGCTACCATAAATATGTACGTTAATCTCCCACACCGCTTTAAGGGAACACACATGAGCCGTTTCGTTGAGATCCTGAATGAGTACAGAGGTCAAATTAATATAAAAACCTTTCGTAAGATCCTGTGCAAAATGAAGGAAAAACTTAACGCTGAATCCGCCCACATAGAAATAAACTTTCCATACTTCGTGGAAAAGACCGCGCCCGTTTCGAATGCAAGAAGTCTTCTGGAATACCAGTGTTCTTTCTGTGGAGAAAACAACGGTGAAAAGGATAATTTTCTTATCGGCATTTCCGTACCCGTTACAACCACGTGTCCCTGTTCAAAAGAAATAAGCGACGCGGGCGCGCATAATCAGAGGAGTACCGTAAGAATTAAATTGAAATTTGAGAAGTTCTTCTGGATAGAAGATGTTATCAGGCTGGTGGAAAAATCAGCAAGCAGCGAAATCTTTTCGCTCCTCAAGAGAGCGGATGAAAAATATGTAACGGAAGAAGCATACGAAAACCCGATGTTCGTAGAAGATGTCGTGAGAACCATCGCGGAAAAGCTCAACAAAATCCCCAACTTCACATGGTACAGCGTGGAAGCGGAAAACATGGAGAGCATACACAATCACAATGCTTATGCTTGTATAGAAAAAACTGAAGACTGAAGACTGTCAGATCTTTAACTTCTGTTCTATCAGCCTACAGGCTATCCCCTGTATTTATGAGTCTATTGATCTATACCTATCAGCTCATAAACCTTCAAGTCCCCGATTGCACCGCTGTCACTTATGTCTGTCTCCCGTACATCCAGGTGTGTCTTTGCCGCGCTCAGGGTTTTCTCGCTGATCAGAATACTGTTGGGATAAGATTTCGTGAACTCCTGCAGCTTGAATACGATATTGACCGAATCACCGATAACGGTATAGTCCATCTTCTTGTCAAAACCTATATTCCCCACAACAACTTCCCCCGTGTGAACACTTATACCGACATCCACTGAATTACCTATCTCTTTCAGGCAGTAGTCGTTGACTTCAGCAATGGATTCTCTCATCTCGATTGCCGCGGCAACAGCATTATCAGCATCCATTATGCTCGAAACCGGGGCGCCGAAAATCGCCAGAAAACCATCACCAAGATATTTATCAACAATACCATGGTGTTTGAACACGATCCCGCCCATAATGGAAAAGAAATGGTTGAGCATAAGCACAGTCTTCTGCGGTCCTATCTTCTGGGCAAGAAGTGAAAATCCTCTTATATCGATATTGATAAGCGTGAGCATCCTGAATTCTTCAACTTCAAGTTGTTCTGTCTCGGTGCCGTAGACAATCTTGTCCACTATCTCCTTGGGAACAAACTTCTGAAAAATGCTGCGTATCTCACGTTCACTCTCCGCCATAGATACTGTCTCATTGTAAAGATTGGCATTCTCTATAGCTACACTGACCGAGGATGCAATGGATTGCAGCAATTGTTTGTCACCGGCATTAAAATCGCCCTCCATCTTGTTGAACACCTCTATAACTCCCATAACTCTTCCCTGCGATATCATGGGCACGCACAGAATAGCCTTCGTATGAAAGCCGGCAATCTCATCCACATCGGGATAAAAGAGAGAAGACTTATTGATATCATTTACTATTACCGCATTACCCTGGGCCACCACATAACCGGCAACTCCCTGGCCTACCTTTATCCGAATCCCTTGCAGTGTCTTCATGTCAATATTCAGCGCAACGGTAAACTCAAGCCCGTCTTCACGCATGAGCAGAACCGCACCGGCCTCCACGCTCATGACCGCCCTGATCATATCCATGGTATACTTGAGAACCTGGTTTATATCGAAAGTGGAAGATGCAAGGGCGCTTCCAATCTGTTTCAGCGTGTCCAGTTCCCGATCCCGTTTGACAACATAATCACCGAGCCGATTCCTCTCCATCGCAAGTGAGAGAGCGTCTGCCATTCTCTCTATGAGCTCCTGCGATTCATAAAAGGGGTTAAACTCATCTGCACACAAAACCAGGATTCCCGCAACACCTCCATTCGTCTTCAAAGGAACAAGCATGCAGGATCTGTTCCCGGCGAGAAACTCTTTTTCACTCTCATGGACAAGCGGAGAGGTATCCTCCTCGATCAGTGTGACTCCCTGTTTCAGAACCTTATCAAAAATTGATCCCTGATAGGGATGGTATGCATCCTTTGACAGGTGCACAGGTCCGGTAGCCATAAAATCAAGGGTTCTTATATTGTTTGGTCTGGTATCATCCTCCACCAGAATAATCGCAAGATTAAACGAAAGCGCCGATTGCATCTCGCTAAGTATGGCATGTAGCAACTCTCCACCTTTGAGACTGGAATTGATAGCTTGGACAATCTTCTGGATAGAGTCGAGATGAGTTGCACTCTCATTTTTCTCCTTTAAGAGACGTAGATTCTCATAGGTAAACGCCGCGTTACCCAAGAGAGGTCCCAGTATGTCAGTATCTTCGCTGGTAAAAGGAATGTCATCATTCTTTCTGGAAATCGTAAATACTCCTACAATATCCCTTATAGTTTTAAATGGCATGCAGACAAATGACTTTGTTCCATACTGTTGGCGGTTCTTTCTGCCAAAACGGCTATCTGTCTCAATATCCTCAACGATAAGAGGCGATTTGTTGATAACCGCATATTTGGCAATGCTGTCGGCAAAATCCACCCTGTCACCCAATTTCAACTGTTCTCCAAGACCGATGGTGGCCTTTACAACAAACGATTTCCTGTGGGGATACTCGAGGATCAGCACGGAACCGACATCAGCGTTCGCCAGTTTCAATGCTCTCTCCAAGGTAACATACAGGATTTCCTCGCTATCAAAGGTCACATAGCAGAGATCCGAAAGCTCCTTGAAAACAGCTATCTCAGAAATCTTTTGTTGAAGATGCCCGAAGGTTATTCCAAACTGGTTTTCCAGCGTACCGAAAGTCTGAGCAATATTACTGATTTCGTCAGAGCCTTTTTGCGGTTGATCGATAAAAAATTCCGACGCGGCCTTCTCCGAAACCTGTCTTGATATCATTCCTACCCTGTCAAATATCCTGCGGAGCAGGGTAAAGCCGAGCAGTGAAAAAAGTAGGAAAAAGACAAAAAAGATAAGAACATACTTGTCAGTCATAATACCGTACTTAACACCGAAAAAGGTAAATCCACCTACAGGAAACAGGAAAAAGAGGGCAAAGATAATGTTCATCCAGTTGTACAAGTCCCTGTTTTCCGAAAACAACCCTTTTATATATCCAGTTAATTTCATTTTTCATCCTCTTGAGACAAAAATGTTTAATAAATATAACAAGTCCTTACTATTTAAAATACATTAAAACCACTGTCAATGCAACCATCAATACATCACTGCAGCAATTCCATGATCGCCTCTGCCATAAACCTGTATCCACGAGAAACCGGGTGTACGTGATCGTCCTGGACCAGGTCACCAAATTGGAAACCCTGTGATATCTTATCTTTCCAGTACATGTGCACCCCTGCCAGAGGCAGCCCGTACAGGCCGGCTAATTTCTCAAGCTGGCCATAATACCTTTCCACAAGTGCATTATCCCTCCAGTTCCCAAGACATACCGAGGTCACGAGGACAATCTCGGAATTTGTATTTTCCCCTATTCTCTTTATAATCAGTTCGATGCTGTTTCTAAACTCTTCCGGCGTGTATCCGGAAAACGCATCGTTAAGACCAAACTGCACAAAGACACAATCCGGATTGCGGCACAAGACGTCTTTCTGCAACCTGTGCAGTCCATCCCACGCGGTGCCTGCAGGCATTCCGCAATTTATCAGACTGAACCTGGCATCCGGGAACCTTTCACCAATCATCTCACCCAGAAAATCCAGATACCCTTTATCCACCATCCACCCATAAGTAAGCGAATCACCCAGAGCCACCACGACAACGGGAACACCCGACAAGAGCTTTTTTATTGTGTTTACCGGCTTGATCTTCCGTTCCATTTCAATAACTGTTGGTAGTTGCACTGCCGGGATTTGTCAAGAATAAACGTAACCACTCGGGCATGAACAGCTACAAAACACAGAACAATAAAGACTCTGAGGCGTGTCGCAAAGTTTTTGGGTTTCGAGTTGAAATTTCTGAAAGGATGTTTTATACTTAGAGGGTCTTATCGCGAGAACAGGAAACATACCGCAGAACAGGACGTATATGGACATCTTTCAATCAAAAACAAACCGGGAAAAGATAAACCGGTACGACAAGACGGCAAGGGCCCAGATAACAGCACTTGAAGAAAAACTCAACCTCAGCAAGGCGTTGCAGGATATAACCAATCGTATCCATGCCGCTATCAACCTGAGGCAGATTCTTATCGATCTGAGGGATGACATCCTCGGTCTCTTCAATGCCCACTCCATTACCATCTATGTGGCAGACAGGGCAAGAAACGAGATATATTCGATGTTCCTGGCAGGATCTGAATTGAAGGAAATTAGACTGCCCATAGATAACAGGAGCATAGCAGGATACGTGGCCAATAACGGAAAGACCGTGAACATAGCCAACGCCTATAATAACAGCGAACTGCATGACATATCTCCTGAACTCCATTTTGACTCCAGCTGGGACAGAAAGTCGGGATTCAAAACCGCTCAGGTACTGGCCGTATCGATCCTGAATGAGAACACTCTGATGGGTGTTATCCAGATACTGAACAGGAAAAATGGAGAAAGCTTCACCGAAGAGGATCAAACTTTTCTCAAGGAAATGGCAAACGTCCTCGGAACCGCTTTTTACAACCAGGAGAGGATCAGTCAAAAAAGAAAGTCCAAGTTCAATTATCTGTTGACCCACGGCCTGATCATGGAAGAAGACCTGGAAGAAGCATGGAGGGCGGCAAAAAAGAACAGGGAAACGGTCGAGGGCCACCTGATGAGAAAATTCAGGGTATCGAAGGATGATATGGGCAAATCGCTGGAAGAATTCTATGGCTGCCGCTTCGTCCCTTTCAACAACAAATATCCGATTCCTTTCGATCTCCTGAAAAACCTGAAAGAGGAATACCTGCGCCGTGAGCTGTGGGTTCCCCTGGAGAAAAGAAACGGCAAGATAAAGGTTATTATAGACGATCCCAACAACGTCTTGAAACAGGATATGATCGAAAATCTGTTAAGGACAAGGGCGGTGGAATATGATGTTGCCTTATATGACGATATACTGAAATTCATAAATCACTTCTACCAGGCGGGAGACAATGTTGATTCGATCTCCGATATCATCGGAAAACTCGACACCGAAGAGGAGTTTGAAGAGGAAGAGGACGAAATAACTGAATCGGACAGTGTCATCATGCAGCTGGTCAACCGGATAGTCAATGATGCTTACATACGCAACGCCTCGGATATTCACATAGAGCCAAACATAACGAAGAAGAACGTTGAGGTAAGATACAGGATAGACGGCGACCTGGCAACATACCAGACTGTCCCCTTTAACTACAGGTCGGCCCTGGTCTCAAGAATCAAGATCATGTCGAATCTTGACATTACGGAGCGAAGGATACCGCAGGACGGAAAGATAAAATTCAGGCGTTCGAAAGGAGATGAAATAGAACTGCGCGTGGCTACCGTCCCCACGCAGGGGGGGGTCGAAGACGTGGTTATGCGCATCCTGACCAGCGGAGAAATAATGCGGCTTGATGACATGGCCCTGTCACCCAGCAATTACGAAAATATCACAGGACTGCTTAAAAAACCCTATGGCATGATCCTCGCTGTAGGTCCCACAGGATCCGGAAAGACAACGACCCTCCACTCAGCGCTGCACCAGATAAACAAACCGGAAACCAAGATCTGGACGGCGGAAGATCCAGTGGAAATTTCCCAGTATGGTCTCAGGCAGGTACAGGTCAATCCAAAGATCGGTTTCGACTTTGCCCATGCCATGCGTGCATTTCTCAGGGCCGACCCGGACGTCATCATGGTTGGAGAAATGAGAGACTACGAAACCGCAAAGATAGGGGTTGAGGCATCACTCACCGGGCACCTGGTCTTCAGCACTCTTCACACAAACAGCGCACCCGAAACGATCGTAAGGCTGCTCGATATGGGAATCGACCCTCTTAATTTCGCGGATTCACTCTTGGGCATACTGGCCCAGAGGCTGGTAAGAACTCTGTGCAAGAGATGCAAAGAGGAATACCACCCGACAAGAGAGGAATATGATGAACTGGCAGCTAACTATGGAGAGGAACTGTTTACCGGCCTGAATATACCATACAACGACAATTTCAAGCTGTACAGAGCCAAAGGCTGCAGCACATGCGGCAAGACAGGTTACAGGGGAAGAATGGGAGTTCACGAACTCCTTGTCGCAACAGATGAGATCAAGCGGCTCATACAGAAACATGAAAATGTGGAGACAATACGGAACATGGCAATCTCCCAGGGCATGTCAACACTGCTGCAGGATGGAATAACCAAGGTTATAGCGGGTCACACGGATTTCAGCCAGGTACGCAGGGTGTGCATAAAATAGGTTTGAATGTTGAATTTTTAAGGTTTAATTAAACATTAAACATCCAGAATTAAACATTGTCTTCATGTTTTCGTGATAATCTTTTTAATCAAACATTAAACATCCAAAATTAAACATTGCCTTGTCAGTCTTTCACCATTTTCTGCCATTCTATTATTCTGCCGAGGGCTTCCATGGGAGTCATATTCAGTACATCAAGCTCTTTCAGTTCATTAATCAAGCGGCTTCTTTTACCGGCGAAAAGGTCCATCTGCCCGATATTACCCTTTCGTGGTGGCTTCCCCCGGGCAATTCTCGGCAGGCCTACCTCGTCCAGTTCACCCTTTTCCAGGTTTCTCAAGACCTCCCTGGCCCTTGATATGACATCCTCGGAAACTCCCGCGAGACGGGCAACTTCGATACCGTAGCTTCTGTTAGTTCCCCCTTCAACAATGGTGCGCAGGAAGATAACCCTGTCGCCCCATTCCTTAACCGCGATACTCAGGTTCCTGACCCCATCCATGGTTCTCGCGAGATCCGTCAACTCGTGGTAATGAGTCGCGAAGAGTGTCCGTGCCCCGAGCTTATCCGAATCATGTATATACTCTGCCACCGCCCAGGCTATACTGAGGCCGTCAAATGTACTCGTGCCTCTTCCCACTTCATCCAGAAGTATCAGACTTCTTGAAGAGGCATTTTTCAGAATACTGGCCACCTCTGTCATCTCCACCATAAAGGTGCTTTGCCCGCCTGACAGACTGTCTCCAGCCCCGACCCTGGTAAAGATCCTGTCAACTATGCCTGTCTCCGCCTCATCAGCAGGAACAAAGCTTCCCATCTGCGCCATCAGAACGATTACCGCCGTCTGGCGTATATAGGTTGATTTGCCGGCCATGTTGGGTCCTGTAATAATGAGAAAACGGTTGCCATTGCGGTCCAGAAGCGTGTCATTGGGCACAAAGCCGCCATCCGGATTCATCCTCTCCACAACAGGATGTCTCCCCCCTTTTATATCTATCAGATCTCCATTATTCACGCGCGGGCAGCAGTAGTTATACATTTCCGCCACCTCAGCCAGAGAGGCTATAGCATCAAGGTCGGCAAGGCGCGAGGCTGTTTGTTGTATCCTCGTTATCTCGCATGCTATTCTTTCCCTTATCTCCACAAATAATTCGTATTCCCGTTTCTTCCTGCGTTCCTCCGCGCCCAAGACAAGGACTTCATATTCCTTCAGTTCCTGATTGATATACCGTTCCGCGTTGACCAGGGTCTGCTTCCTGACGTAGTCACCGGGAACCATGTTGCTGTTAGTCCTGGTCACCTCTATGTAATACCCGAACACATTATTGAAACCCACCTTGAGACTGCCTATGCCTGTTCTCTTCCGCTCCCTGTCCTCCATGGCTGCGATCCATTTTTTACCGTCCGTGCCAAGCAATATGAGTTTATCCAGCTCATCATCATACCCCTTTTTGATCACATAACCGTCACGAATGGTTGCCGGCGGATCTTCCGCTATCGCGTTCCCTATCAGGTCCGCCACATCCGGCATATCATCGAGTTCATTACGAATAGCGGATATCAGAGAGGATTCCAGCATCGAGATAGTATCCTTTATGACGGGTATCAATCGGAGCGATCTCCCAAGGGCGAGCAGATCTCTTCCATTCGCGACACCCATGGAAACCCTGCTGCCCAGGCGCTCGAGATCATAGATGCCGGCGAGAGACGAGCGCAGATTTTCTCTCAACAGGTGATCATCCTTAATCTCCGAAACAGCGGCAAGTCTTGTTTTGATTTTGTCCGGATCCACAAGGGGGTAATTAAGCCACCAGCGAAGTTTTCTTCCACCCATGGCAGTGGTTGTCTCGTCAAGGACATGGAACAGAGAACCGCGCTTTCTGCCCCCCTGGATGGTGGCAAACAGCTCAAGGTTTTTCTTCGCAGTGTCATCCAACACCAGATAATTTCTTATGTCGTACCACAAGACGTCATTTATGTGATTAAGCCTGTCCTTCTGTGTCTCCTTCACATACCGCAAAACCGCTCCCGCCGCGCCTGTCATCGCCGGATGTCCGTCAAAATCAACTTCTCTCCCACCATTGAAAAACTCATCTACAAGACCCGACGCATCATCCAGCAAGAAATAATCGGAAGGGAGGTAGCTTACGCTGCAGCCGATGGTCCGCCCCGCAAATGCCTCCATAAGTTCGCTTTCCTTCAACTCTTCACATATGACCATTTCCCTGAAATCAAGTCCCGCTATCTCATCGAGAAAGGCCTCTTTGTCATCAGACTCTGTGACACGAAATTCACCCGTCGAGATGTCCACAAAGGCAAGCCCGAAAACGCCGTCCAGCACCGAAATACCCGCCAGGAAATTATTCTCCTTGGCGGAGAGATTGTCGGAATCGACAACCAGTCCCGGCGTTACGATGCGTACGACCTCTCTTTTCACTATTCCCTGCACATCCTTCGGGTCCTCCATCTGCTCGCAAACTGCAACCTTGTACCCATTTTCAATGAGCTTTGCTATATAAGATGAAGCCGCGTGCCAGGGCACCCCGCACAGTGGGATCGCGTCTTCCCTACCCTTGTTCCTGGATGTCAGCGTAATCTCCAACACCTTGGAAGCAACCTCGGCATCCTCGAAGAACATCTCATAAAAATCTCCCATCCTAAAAAAGATGATACAATCCCTGTGAGCTTCCTTTATTTCGAGATACTGTCTCATCGCCGGCGTAAGATTTTTCACCCGTCACCCCTCCCCTTCAACCGGTACAATTCCACTGCTTCTACTATCACAAAACAACTTTCTTTAACAACCCGGAGCTGGATTTGGGGGCATTGATTTCTTGACAATCAAGTGTATCGGTGTTACGCGATAAAGTATGTGATTACATATCAGTATCGAGAAGGGCAACACTTCCGAAAGGGGGTAGCGCAAAACCATGGGTCTAAAGCGGAGAGCAATGCTCGCCAGATTACCGAATATTCATAACGCCTTTAGGCAAATATACCTCAAGGCGTTTTTTTATTCTCGATATAAACACCTCAATTTACCGAAAAATCCAGAGGGAAATTCATGCAGAAAATAAAATCATTCATAATCGGCCAGCAATACACTCCGCGCATAAAACGTAAAATTCTTCCTTTCCTGATTCTCACCTTTATCTTCATCTTTATAGCCGCCTTCTTTTCTACCGTTGCCATCGGGCAGGAACCGTTATCGGTAAAGATCGGCGCTTATGCGAATCACCCTAAGATCTTCATGGATGCTGACGGCAAGGTTTCCGGATTCTGGCCTGATCTCATAAAAGACATAGCTAAAAAAGAAAACTGGAAGATAGAATATGTCTGGGGGACATGGAGTGATGGACTCGACCGGTTAATAAATAAAGAAATAGATATAATGCCTGATGTGGCGTTTACGGGAAAGCGCAATAAACTCTACGCCTTCTCCGAAGCCCCTGTTCTCATGAGCTGGACGAGGCTCTATATCAATAAAAAGAATACTGAAATCCAGTCCATCACCGACCTGAAAGGCAAAAAGATCGCCGCACTTAAAGGCAGTGTCAACCTTGAGGGCCCTGGTGGATTAAGAGAAATTGCTCTTGGATTCAATTTAAACTGCACTTTCCTGGAACTGGATAATTACACGGAAGTATTCAAGGCAGTGGAAAAAAACAGGGCCGATGCCGGGATAACGAACAGGAACTTCGGGAATAAGAACGCAAACAAATTTAATCTTAAAAAGTCACCAATTATTTTCAATCCCACTGATATAAAATTTGCCTTTCCAAAGGATGCCGGATCAACCCCATACCTTGCCGAAAGAATAAACTATTGTATAACGCAACTTAAACAGAACGAGGATTCCATCTATTACCGGTTGTTAGAGAAATATTTTGAATCGGAAATCGCGGAAAAGGAAGTATTTCCAAAGTGGCTTGGCACAACATTAAAAACCATCGCGGCCCTATTTGTTGTTTTCGTTCTTGTAATAATCGCAACAGGAATACAGGTAAAGAGAAAGACAAGTGAAATCCTGGCAGGGAGAGAATCGCTGCAGAAAAGTGAAACGAGATACCGTCTCCTTGCCGAAAATGCGGCGGATGTTATCTGGACGACGGACATGAAACTGCGGCCTGATTACATCAGTCCATCTGTCTTTATGGATATAACGCTTGGCAGGTTTATTCCGCCCGCTTCACTGGAGCTCTGTTACAAGACATTTGAGGAAGAACTGGCGCTGGAGGCCTCGGGCAAAACAGATCCCGACCGGATACGTACTCTTGAGCTGGAACATATATGCAAGGACGGTTCTGCCATCTGGGTTGAGATGAAGGTGTCGGCCCTACGCGATCCGGATGGCCGGTGGGTCGGGATCCTGGGAGTGACAAGAGACATCACCAACCGCAAGAAGGCCGAAGAGAAGATAAAACACCTCAATCTTGTGCTGAGCGCTATCCGAAATGTCAACCAGATTGTCGTAACGGAAAAGGACAGGGGACATCTGATTCAGCGCGCCTGTGACAACCTGACCGAAACCCGCGGCTATTACAACTCCTGGATCGTTCTCCTCGACGAGGCCGGCAGATATGTGACGTCCGCGGAGGCCGGACTGGGCAAGGATTTTCTCCCCATGGTTGAGATGTTGAAAAGAGGCGAACTTGCCCTCCGCGTCAAAAATGCCCTTTCCAAGGCGGGTGTTGTGGTAACAGAGGATCCGGCGTCCACCTGTACTGACTGTCCCCTCTCTGAAAAATATGCCGGCAGAAGCGCGATGACCGTGCGTCTGGAACATGGGGGAAAGGTTTACGGGGTTCTGTCCGTTTCCATCCTCAAAGATTTTGTCCTGAATGAAGAAGAGCAGGGCCTGTTTAAAGAGGTCGCGGGAGATATTGCCTTCGCCCTCCATGGAATAGAGATGGAAAAGATCCGCAAAAAGGCCGAAGACCAGATCAGGCGCTCCCTCAGAGAGAAGGGAACCCTCCTTGCCGAGATCCACCACAGAGTCAAGAACAACATGCAGATAATCTCAAGCCTGCTCTCCCTTCAGTCCAGAGACATAAAAGATGAAAGAGCCCTTTCACTGATCAAAAATTGTGAGGACCGAATCAGATCCATGTCTCTTGTCCACGAGAAGCTCTATCTCTCAGAGGACCTGTCCAGGGTCGACTTCAGTGATTATGTGGAAAGTATGGCAACTCGGCTGTTTCAGGTCCACAGAGTGGATTCAAGAGTCGTAAGTTTCTCGTCACATATAAAAGACGTCTCCTTCAGTATCGAAACAGCGATACCCTTAGGGCTTATAGCAAATGAACTTATCTCAAACGTGCTGAAACATGCTTTCCCCGAAGGCAGAAAAGGAAACATTTCCGTAGAACTCACACAAAACAGAAAGATAGAGGAGTACACGCTGACCGTCACAGATAACGGTATCGGTTTTCCTGAAGAGATAGATTACAAAAACACGGAGACCTTCGGCCTCCAGCTGGTGGGTATGCTCACCGAACAGCTCAACGGCACAGTGGAGCTTGACAGGAGTAAAGAAACATCATTCAAGATCGTATTCAAGGAACAAAAGTATAAAAAGAGGATATAAGGATTGCGGGTTGCGAGTTGCGGGTTACGAGTTGCGAAAAATCAGGGGTCAGGGGCTAGGGGAATTCGGATTGGGGATTTTGGAATGGGGATTAGAAAGTGAGAATGGATGAAAAAGCAAAAATACTGATCGTTGATGATGAGCGGATCATCGCCAGGGAAATGCAGTACAAGCTGGAGTCCATGGGATATGATGTACCGGCCATTGTCTCTTCGGGGGAAGAAGCCATCAAAAAAGTACAGGAGCTGCAACCGGACCTGGTCCTAATGGATATCATCCTGCAGGGAGAGATAGACGGCGTTGAGGCTGCCGATCAGATCCGTATCCGTTTTGGAACTCCTGTTGTGTATGTCACCGCCAATGTAAGTAATGCCAGGCTGGAAGATATCACGCGCTCAGAACCCTTCGGCTGTCTGTTCAAACCTTTCGAGGATATGGAGCTGCGCGCCGCAGTAAAGATGGCCCTGTATAAATATAGGATGGAAAAGAAACTGCGGGAAAGCGAAGAGGAATTCCGGATTCTTGCGGAAACCACGCCTGTGGCTGTAATGGTGTACCAGGACAACAAATGGATGTACGCAAATTCAGCAGCATGTAAAATTTGTGGTTATTCGGAAGAAGAAATATTATCTATGAACTACTGGAACTTTGTTCATCCTGATTATCAGGAACTGATAAAAAAAAGGGGGCGACAAAGACAAGAAGGAACCCTGGATATCCAACGCTATGAATTTAAGATTATCACAAAGGGCGGTGAGGAAAGATGGATAGATCTTTCAGGGGGAGCATTAGCCAAATATAAAAACAAACCCGCTGGTATTATTTCGGTAATTGATATCACGGAGCAAAAGCAGACAGAGGAAGCGCTGCGCAATTCCGAGAAGAAATATCGCACGCTTGACGAGACAACAAAAGATGCCACTTTTGTTTTAGATTTGGATGGAAAATTTACTTACATCAGTCCTGTCGCAGAAGAATTAACAGGTTATTCCTGGCAGGACTTCCTCGGACGCCCTTTCACGGAATTTATTGCTCCTGAATACATGGAATCAACTGTTGAACGTTTCAAAAAGGGTCTTGCCGGAAAAGATATCTCTCTTTATAAAATTGAAGTGAAACACAAAGATGGAGGAACGGTGCCGGCAGAACTGAATGTGTCCTCGCTTCTGGATGCTACTGGAAAGATAACAGGCAGAACCGGGGTTGCCCGAGACATCACCGAGCGCAAGCAGGCCGAGGAAAAGATAAAAACCCATCAGGAGCACATCGCTCTCATCAACCAGATCCTTTGCCATGACATAACGAATGACCTGGTGGTCATACAGAGCGCAATCAATCTCTACAACAAATCTCCCGAAGAGGAGCTGCTGCAGGAGATATCCTCCCACGCGGAAAAGAGTCTTGAGCTGATCAACAGGATGAGAGGGCTTGAATCTTTCATGTCCCGCCACAGAGAACTGCAGATATGCGAGATGAGGGGCACCATAGATGAAGTCATCAAAAACTACCCATTTATAGACTTTAAAGTCAAAGGCAAGGCCTATGCCATGGCCGATGATTCTCTTGTTTCCGTCATAGACAACATCATAAGAAATGCCGTCATCCACGGAAAGGCCGACAGAATCACAATAGCCGCAGGCAAAAAAAGAGATATGTGCGAGGTGCGCATTGCCGACAATGGGACAGGCATCCCAGATGAGATAAAGGAAAGGATATTTGAAGAGGGATTCACGCACGGAGTCACAAGTCACACCGGTCTCGGCCTCCATATAGTCAAAAAGGCCATGGAGAGTTATGGCGGATATGCCTTTGTCGAGGATAACGAGCCGAAGGGAGCAGTCTTTATCCTGAGATTCAGGGGGGTGAAGTGATTGAGGCCTCTGCACCCCACAGGGATGTTGCCCGCAGAGGGGCAACGCTACGAAATGTTGGTGCCATGCGTTGGCATGCGGAATGAAAACTGGAGATTAGAGATTGAGGGGTAAGAAATATGGAGGAAATTTTATGAACGAGCAGGTCAGAAAGGAGCATGGCAGCATGGCGGCTGATTCTCTTACAGACGATCTGACCGGCCTGCTGAATCATGATGTCTTTCAACTTATCCTTGAATTGGAATCCATGAAATCGCGCAGATACGGCACGCCCTTCACACTTGCCCTTCTCAACCTGGACTCATTCCCCCTCTACAACAGGCAAAACGGCACATCAAAGGGAGACAGCATCTTAAGGGAAACTGCAAGGATCATAAAAGAAACTATCCGCCAATGCGATATCGCATGCGATATCGCGGCAAGATATTCCGGCAATATCTTCGCGGTCATCCTGACAAGATCCGATGCCGAATCTTCACACACAGCCGTGGAGCGTATCAGGCTTGGATTCGAAACCTTCACCCGGGGGGAATTGACCCTGAGCGCCGGACTCGTCACCTGCCCCCGGGATGCTGCGGATGGAAACTCGCTCATTGAAAAAGCAATGGAGGTCCTGTCAAGAGCCAAGACCGACGGAGAAAACAGGGTATATTTCTCCAGAAGCGAGGTGCAGCCGGTAGCCGGTAGAAAACCCATGATACTGCTGGTCGACGACGACCGTAGAAATGTAAGATTCATGGAAGCGCTCCTCGACGCCTCTGATTATGACTACGATGTTATCAAGGCCTACGACGGAAACGAGGCGCTTTCAATAATAGGCGGAACAGAGGTGGATCTGGTACTGCTGGATATCATGATGCCGGGATTGAATGGTTATGAGGTCTGTCGCCGCCTCAAGGAAAACGAAGGAACTCGCATGATCCCTGTTATCATGCTGACCGCTCTGAGTGACAGTGATGATAAGATCAATGGCATAAAAGCGGGGGCGGACGATTTCATTGTAAAGCCACCCGACAGGTCTGAATTGATAGCGAGGATGAATTCCCTGCTGAATGCAAACTCCCTTAACAAAAAACTTACCAGCATAGAGAATGTCCTTATATCCATGACAAACGCGGTGGAAGCAAAAGATATATATACCCAGGGACACAGCGCGAGAGTGTCGAATATGGCCTTGAGTCTCGGTAGAAAGCTGAATCTGCCGGAAGAGGAGATTTACGCACTTCGCATCGGGGGCATACTGCACGACATAGGAAAGATAGGAATACCGGGGGAAATCCTCAACAGGCCCGGGGCACTTACACCAGATGAGTTCGAGATTATAAAAACCCATCCCGAAGCAGGCTACAGGATATGCCAACCCCTGCAAAAGCCACTGGGCCCTGCCCTGGATGTAATCAGACACCACCATGAAAAACTGGATGGAAGCGGCTACCCGGACGGTCTGAAGGGAAAGGATATCTCCGTCATATCCCGGATAATGTGCATCACCGATATCTTTGACGCTCTCACATCAAGCCGCCCGTACCGCGGCGCGATGTCCAGGGAAAAGGCCTTTGAAATCCTGAATAAAGAAGCAGACGAAGGAAAACTTGACAAAAGGATTGTCGGATATTTAAGGGAAATAATAGATAGTGTCCATCCATAAATGGCTATTTTCCACAATCTCTGCGTCAGGCTCGGATTTTAATCCTCGAAATACTGCAATGTATTCCTGTGGTTAAAATCATCGTCTTCCTTGACCTTGAGAAAACTATCTCATTTCTGGATGGACACTAGATAAACTGTAGCCATCAAAGAAAAATCGTAACAAGACATCTTGTTCCATGAAAAACGGAGGTCATAATATGAAAAAGGGAAAGAGAACCATATATCGTCTAATAACCCCGGTAGCTGTCATTACCGTTTTGACAATCATCTCCGTTGGGATCGCATTCGGAGGAAATCTCTCCGAGGTTAAAGAGAGAGGCGTCCTGCGCCACCTCGGTGTCCCGTACGCGAATTTTGTAACCGGTTCGGGAGACGGAATGGATGTGGAGATGATCAGGCTCTTCGCCGGATATCTTGGTGTCAGGTATGAGTACGTCAGGACATCATGGGGGGAAATCATAGGTGACCTGACCGGCAAGAAGGTAAAACCCCGGGGCGATAATGTCGACATAATCGGAACAGTCCCGGTAAAGGGCGATATTATAGCCAACGGCTTCACTATTCTGCCATGGCGCCAAAAGGTGATTGATTACGGAATTCCCACTTTTCCCACCCAGGTCTGGCTTGTTGTCAGAGAAAATTCGCCGATAAGACCGATAAAACCGGGCGGCGATATTGAGAAAGACATAGCCGCCGTAAAGGCGCTTCTTGGCGGCAGGAGTGTCCTCGGTGTAGCTGGCACATGCCTGGATCCGGACCTGTATGGAATCAAAGAAACAGGGGCAAAGATCACGCTGTTTCAAGGGAATTTGAACGAACTCGCCCCCGTCCTTATTAAAGGGGAAACCGATACCATTCTCTTGGATGTGCCCGATACTCTTGTAGCCCTGGAAAAATGGTCCGGCAGGATAAAGGTGGTAGGTCCCGTTTCACCCAGACAGGAAATGGGATGTGGCTTTGCCAGGACCTCTCCCGAACTTCGGAACGCGTTCAACCGCTTTTTTGAGAAATGCAGAAAAGATGGAACATATCTGAGGATTGTAAAAAAATATTATCCGGATGTGTTTCACTACTACCCCGATTTTTTTAAGGAACGTTAATGGACAGCTTGATCCGAAAATTTCTCGGCGGAAAAAGGAATCTCGCTGGTATCGCGGCCGGTGTTGTCCTGTGTGGACTTATTACGCTTCTTCTCACTACGAATTACCTGTCACAGGTGGAACTGCGTAAATCCGGGATGGAACAGTTGAGATACGACATGGAAAAGCACGCGGCGGCGGCCAGCTATTTCTTCTCCGAGAGGGGGAATGACCTGAGAAACCTTGCGGAGAGCAGGACTGTTTCCGCTTTCTTTGAAAACAGGGCGCTCGGAATGTCGATGGAATACGGTCTGAAGGCCAGTCTGTTCGGAATATCAAGTAGTTTCGACAGGCTCATGGAAAAGAAGCTGATCGCTGGAGACCACATCTACACCCGTATTGTCTTTATCGATAAGAGCGGAGAATTGCTGGTCAACAGTCATAAAGAGAAATACCCCGGGAATTATGAATGGAAAAATTACCTCACCCCGGAAGACACAGGCATAAACATTATTGTTGAACATTATGCACAGACGCTCAGCCTCATGGAATCCATCCCTTATTTCTTCAAGGGCGGATACGAAGGACAGATTGTAGCGTGGATATCGCCCGAAGTCATCTATAACAACTTTATAGAGACAGCGCCGGGATCTTCAACGGGATGTGTTTGCATAACCTGCAATGGGAAATACATTCCACCGATGGCAGGAGTGCCGGCGTATATAGTTAATTCTCTTCCCGACCCCGCAGAAATATTGTCCTGCAACGCGTATGATTTCGAGGCAATCAGTGAAAACGGAACTAAAAAGGAGATGACCGCCATCGGTGTCCCGATCAGGGATACTCCCTTATCCATGATCCTCGTATATCCTTCAAGCAAGTTGCCCGGTCATTCGATTTCCGGGGGCGCTTTCCCGGTAATGGTTGCCCTGTCACTGGTTACCCTGATCATAATGGGCCTGCTCCTGCGTACCAACACACGTAACCTGGTACTAAACACCCATCTTGAAGAAGCGGCCATAAGAGAAAGGGAAATCGCAACAAAAAACCTGGCCCTCCGGGAAGAAATTGTCAAACGCGAGGAGATGGCGACAAAACTGAAAAAATCGAAAAAGGCCGCCGAGACGGCTAACAGGGCCAAGGGTGATTTTCTCGCAAACATGAGTCATGAGCTTCGCACCCCCATGAATGCCATAATAGGATTTACAGGGTTGGTCATGGACAAAAAACTTGGAAGCCTGAGCAATAAACAGGAGGAGTATCTGGATGACGTGCTTCAGAGCAGTCACCATCTGCTCTCAGTGATCAATGACATGCTGGACATCTCCAAGGTGAACGCGGGAAAAATGGTTCTGGAACCCTCAAATATCAACCCGGAAGAGCTGCTGAGAAACAGCCTTATCATGGTAAGGGAAAAGGCCATGAAACACAGAATCCGGCTATCTACAGACATAGGGGAGCTGCCTGAAATAATCATGGCGGATGAGCGAAAATTCAAGCAGATTCTTTACAATCTCCTTTCCAACGCGGTAAAGTTCACTCCTGACGGGGGAGAGGTACACCTTGAAGCAACACTTAAATCGCGGCCCGCGGGGAAAAAATTTATCGAGGTCTCAATCACAGATACAGGCATAGGAATAAACCGCAAATACCTTGAACGAATATTCAAACCATTTGAACAGGTTAATGGCTCTCTGAGCAGAAGATACCAGGGAACCGGTCTGGGACTGTCATTAACCAAAAGTCTGGTGAAGCTGCACGGCGGGACAATAGTGGCCCGGAGCGCCGGGGACAGCAAGGGAAGCAGCTTCACATTTACGATACCCGTTTGACAAGTCTTGAACTGAACAGCGAGCGCATTCCCCGCTACTTGCGGCAGGGTTAGCAAGCGAATAAAAAATAAACATTTCCCTCAACAGTCGGAGATCCCCTGCAACTTGTTGTGAGGAGCTTCAATATGTCAGTAGACTACCACCGACCTTGTCGGTGGCTTTTTAAAGACGACACCTCCTGACAATGTCATTCGCTGTCGTCTCTCCAGAGTCGTAGCTGCGCTTCTTTGATTTGATTCTCGGCTTGCTCTCTTACATACTTCTTAATTGTTTCACTGTTAATCCCTACGGTGCTGACAAAGTAACCGCGAGCCCATATATGCATTCCCCAGTATTTCTTACTCAATTCCGAAAATTCATGCCTTAACCGCTCAGCACTCTTCCCCTTCAGTATCTTCATTACATGAGATGGGGAATGCTTCGGTGGTACCGATAGATACATATGCACATGATCAGAACATATGGCTCCTTCTATGATAGTTATATCGAGCCATTCGCATAACTCAACTAATATTTCCTTTAATCGCGGCCTTATGTCATTAACCAAAACATGATAACGATATTTTGGCACCCATACAAAGTGATACTCGCACCTATATATTGCATGTGATGACTTGCTATAGTCTTCCATCTGATTGCCTCCAACGATAGACTATAACAAATCATGTCAGCTTATCAACAATGTTGATGCGCTAATGGTGTGGGGCCTCCGCCCCCACGCCCCACCACTGACAATGTCAGTGGTTTTGACAGATAAATAAAACCATATGACACTATCGGTTTTTATTCTATTTTTTATTTGACAATTGATCCGATTCCAGATAAGTCATTCGACAATTCGCTTAAGTATTATTAATCAAGTATTTGGTATTATTAATCAATGGGTTGGGAGGAATTTGATGACAAAGGGAAAAGTAATGAATCGTTGGTATGTCGTGATCGGCGCTGTATTAATACAGCTGTGTCTCGGCGCTATTTATGCATGGTCTGTTTTTACACCCAAGCTGACCCTGTCCTTAGCTGATGGTGGAATGTACGGGTTCAGCGCTACTCAGGCAGCGTGGGTATTTTCAATCGGTCTTCTGGTATTTGCAGTTGTAATGATCCTTTCCGGAAGAATGCTTGCAGTTACGGGACCGAGAAAGCTGGCATCCATTGGCGGGATTGTCCTTGGCGCCGGTTATATTCTGGGCGGACTGTTTGGAACGTCATTCGTTAGCCAGTTACTCTTCATCGGAGTCATTGGTGGCGCGGGTATCGGGCTTGCCTATGTTGTCCCCATTGCCGTCGGGGTAAAGTGGTTCCCCGACAAGAAAGGAATGGTTACGGGATTGGCTGTCGCCGGGTACAGTTTCGGCGCAACAATATGGGTTAAAGCAGCCGGTACCTGGTTTGGTTTGATAAATAACCTGAACTTCTTCGGTCTCGGAGGTGTTCAGAGCGTTTTC
>JAFDAI010000126.1 GCA_019313905.1 Deltaproteobacteria bacterium
GTAAAATAATTAATAGTTTTAAGATTAAAAGCTGTTAGGTTTTGTTTTGCTCGTTAAAGTCGATAAAAAAATTGAGCAATAATAAAACCATAATAGTTCAAAACAAAAATATGAATTCAAAAAATAAAAATAAAAAATTAATAAATAAAATAACTATGTTAAACAAAAAAATATTTAAGTTTCAAACACTCTCAAAGATTTTTGCTTCAATCATGCTTATCGGTTTAATCAGTTTATATCCAGTTCAATTGGTTCAAGCCGTTGTCGGAAGTGTAGCTGGCAACCAAGGCCAGATTCCTGATTATGTTGGCAAAAGCGCCACTCGGGTGGAGTTGCTTAAATTTACTATCACTCAAGGAAATCCGGTGAATTTAGATACTCTTGATTCAGTAAAGGTAACTATGCTTGGTAATGCCGGAGCTGTAGCTACAGATGGCGTGCTTTTGATATTAGATGATGGAGCAACCTCTGGTAAAATTGATGGCACTGATACTCAGGTGTCTAATGCTTCAATCAGTGGTGGTTATGCCACTTTAAATTTAGCCAGTAATTATGCTGATGATATTGGAGCTGTTGCTGCTGATGGTACACTTACTTACTTTATTGCTGTGAATACATCTGCTTCAGCAGTTACTGGGAATACAATTGATGCCAGAATTGATATTAGCAATATGACTTTTAATGCTCTGGGTGCTCCTGTTTATCATCCAACAGAGTCAGCTCTTGGCGGTTCCGAATATATTACTCTTGATGTTACCTCTCCTACTATTTCGGCCAGAGAAACAGATGACACGGATGACGATGGTTATATTGATAGAATTGTAATGACTATTGCTGATAATGCCAATGCTAAATTGGATGATGATTTTTCAGGGTTAGCCATTACCGTTGCTGGAGCTTCAGGAATTACTTATGATACTGGCGATACAGCCAATGACAATATTTTCTGGGTTAACTTTACTGACGGGGTGCTTGATACTGGATCTACAGCGCTTGTTACTATTGGCACGAGTACTTCTTTAAGCGACTACTATAATAACGATTATTATAATATTGATTTAGGAAATAATATTGCTACTGATGCTGGAGTTGCTGCTACTGATAAAGCTAGACCAATTCTTATGTCAATTGCCAACTATGATGTTGATACGGCTGCCGATGGTAAAAACGATGAAATTTATTTAACTTTTTCTGAACCTATTACTGATTCAAGCGTAGATGTCGGAGATATTAAAATTGACGGTAATGCCGATGGTAGTTATGAAACTGATGGCACATTAGAGGCCACATCAAGCACTAATCATAGTCAAACAGATGAGACCAATGATAAATACTTAACTATTAAAAGCACTGCCCTAACTGGAACAGCTAAAGTGGGAATTCAGGTTCAAGAAGATGCCATTACTGATGCGGCCACTTCTCCCAATAATTCAGGAGCAGTTCAAGCCATTGCTCATGACGCAGGCTCTGGCAATACTGATAAATCCAAGCCAGTAATCCTAACTGCTGAAACTGGCGACCAGGATAGTAATGGTTTAATTGATAACTACAAATTAACTTTCTCCGAGGCGATTGAAGGAACAACTTTGACTGTTGGCGGGGCCAATGGTTTTGCTATAACTAATTTTGGCGCTGCTGGCGGAGCAAGCGAGCAATTGGATGCCGCAGCCGATGGCACTAATATTAGCACGAGCAGTGATTACACAATTCTTTATCTTACTTTTAGTGAGGACACAGGAGACAATAGATACACTAATGGCGGCACTGCAGTTAAACCAACCATTGCTTATACAGACGATAACATTTCCGGTGTTACTGACGAAGCCGGGGTTATTGAATTAGCTACCTTTGCCGCTGGCGATGGAGCTCCTTTTAACGAAGCAGATGCTGCTGTCCCTGTTGTTTTATTAACCAATGCCGCTACCAAGAGCAACCCTAACCCCTCAGCAAATCAATACACTAAAGAGATAACTATTAAATATTCAGAAGATATTAGCGCTTCAACCGCGTCAACAAGTGAATTTACAGTTTTAAATACTGGTGACGCAGAAGTTACTATTTCAAGCGCTTCTGAATCAACTGATACTTTAACCTTAGTATTGGCCCAATCAAGTCCTAATAATACTGACCAAATGAGTATTGCTTATTCTGGAACCAGCATAGTTGACGCTGTTGCGCTTGCCGCTGCCAACTTTGGTGACACTGTTATAACTGATGCTGTAGAACCTGTGGTTTTAACTCAAAAATATAAAGA
>JAFDAI010000127.1 GCA_019313905.1 Deltaproteobacteria bacterium
ACGACGGGTATCTTAAGCTTTCTAGCCCTTCTCGCTCCGGCTATGGCTTTGTAGAACATTATCTCGTCGTCTGATAAGCCCCATTCTTTGAGGCTTTCAAGCTCTTGGGTGAAGTCTAGGTCGGATATTAAGCCTTCGACGTAGAGGTTGATGAGGTCTGTTATGTACCTTTTAACCTCGTCGTAGACGGGTTTTACACGTATAAACTGTGTCCACATCTCTTTGAGAACCTCCTTGGTCTCAGGGTCTATGGGTAGGGCGTCGATCATCTTGTATAGCTGACCTAACGCATAGTCTCGTGCACGTGGGGAGTACTCGCTCAGCATCACCATCCTGTCTACGTCGCCTATAAGCTCCCTGTATGCTCTCAGGAACCTAGCATATCTAGACTTACTGAGCATGAATTCTATCTCTTTATCAGTCCATCCGAGGTATTTGACCGATTCCAGTACTTTCCTGTATGCATCCTCGGTTATAGCGAAGTACTCGTAGAGGTCTTCGACGACTGCAAGCATCCTGTTTACCTCTGAGATTATGGGTCGGTAGTCTATGTATTTAGCCCATAGTTCTTGCCATTCAGGCGGTACACGCCTAGCGGTCATTACTTCGTCGAAGAACTTTCTAGCTTCAGGTAGGTATTCACAGATGGTGGCTAAGCTGTATGGGGTCGGTATGTACTCTCTGGATTGCTGTATGAGTTCTTCAAGCGATACTCTAAGTTTCAGTATATCCCACTCTGTCTGTGTGAAGCCTACCATCGTGGCGTAGCCTTCGATCCTCTTAGCTAAGTCTTCGGGTATCTCGGCGTATAGTAGTGCTCTACGGTATGTTGAGAGTAAGCCCCTAACGTCGTCGGCTATGGGTCGTATAGATATGTACTTCATCCATATTTCAATCCATTCTTTAGGAATGTGTCTGGCTTCAAACACCTTATTCATAAGGTCTTTGGGAATCACCATGTACTCAGACATGGTGGCTAACATGTATGGAGTCGGTATGTACTCCCTTGCCTGAATTATCTGCTCCTCAAGATTAACCGCTTGGGATATGAACTCTATTTCCTGCTTTGAGAAGCCGTATTTCGGAAGCGTTTTTATGAACTCTTCAAGCTGGTCTTTTGTTACAACTCCATAGCGGAACGCTCTAATATACGTAGATAGTAAGGCTTTAGCGTCTGATTTGATCGGTCTTACCCTTACATATGTAAGCCATATCTTCATCCATTCTTCGGGAACCCTCCTTTTCGCTAACGTCTCCGTTATTAGGTTTTCTGGTAGAGCGAGGTATTCTGAGAGGGTTGCTAACATTGATGGCGTGGGTAGGTATTCTTTTGCTTGGAGGATTAGCTCTTCAAGCTGTACCCTTAGCTGTAGTATTTTTAGCTCTTCGGCTCCGAAGTTTATCTTCTTGGCGTATGACAGTATTTCTTTCTCTAGCTCGTCTGGGAGTGTCGTGTACACTAGTGCTCTACGGTATGTTGTCAGTAGGCTTTTGATGTCGTCTGCAACTGGTCTTACTTTGATGTATTCCCTCCATATGCTCCTCCATTCTGTGGGTATCTGTCGTGCTTCAAACACCTTGGTTATATGTGTCTCTGAAATCTTTACGTATTCGGCTAACGTGGCTAACTGGGATGGAGTGGGAGAGTACTCTCTGGATGCTATGCTGTATAGGCGGTCTGCTATTTTCTTGATGAAGTTGTATTCCTGTGTCGTGAGCTTGGCGTAGCTTCTTACATATGAAAGCAAGTCTTCGATGTCGTCTTTGGTTACGGCTCCGTAAGCCACCCTGTACATAACCCAGCCGATCCATCTCTGTGTCCACATCCTGATCCTTCTTACCGTGTAGACATCACGCCATATCTTCAGACCATCGACATACGGCTTGTAATATTCTTCCACGAATCTCAGCTTGAGAGCGTCTGGAAGCTCTGCACCCGTTATATTTTTGTAGTCTTCGGCGTAGAACTCGTTTAGCGACATTATTACACCTGTAAGCTTCGACTTGAACTCGTTGTAGTCCCGTATTATGGATTCTTGGTATCCTCTGCTTAGGTCTCTAGCGATTTCACGGAGTATGTCCAAGGCTCTGTCCATTAATGCTCTAAGCTCCATTAGCTTTCTCTCAGGTGGTAGGAAGGCTACTGGTATGTTAATCCATCCAGTCTTCCATTCCATTTCCCCTATGTCGAAGTAGGCTACTTGGAACCTTGCCTTTATGACGCCTGCGAGCATTATTTCTAAAGCTCC
>JAFDAI010000128.1 GCA_019313905.1 Deltaproteobacteria bacterium
CTCGTAAGTTTCAAATCCAGCCCCAATGTCTGCTACTAATAAGGCACCATCAGACCTGGCTTTTATCTCCTGAAGCGTTTCACCGTGTAAAGCAAACAAAAGTCCCCAAGTCCCCTGCAGGACGTTGGTGGTAAACCACCTTCGCACCTGCGAAGGGTGAGGATTCAGCGCAGTAGGTAGCAAGTTTTTATCCAACCTGAAAGGTATTTCCTCTAACTTAGCTGGTTTTCTAGGCATATAATAACACTTCCCCTACCCGATTATTTCATATTCTGCTACGAACATAATATTGGATGCAGTGCTACCTGAAACGTGCCCAACGATAAGACTTTGACCTACCGGGAGCTCGACGTCTATTTCTATTACGCCTGCTGCATTCGGGTATACTGGCGTACTTGCCCAATCTAAGAACATACCAATAGGGATGTCAACAATGCGCTCTCTTTCGACATATACACGTACTACAGCATCATTCTGCCTTGTTGATGTCGTTTCATATATAAAAAGTCTATTTATTTTCTTTGGTTCTTCCTCAGTTGATGTTAAAAACGTGGAAGTAACTTCGGTATTTGCTGTACCAGAAACTTCTTTATAACTGTAAAACTTTGCCATATTCTACTCCACCTTCCTCATGCGAAGGATAAAGCCCACTTCCTGTTCGTCCAACTCAAGCTGCCCCGGAGTGCTTCCAACTTCCGTTATCATATAGACCAATAACTCTTCACCAGATACGAACGTGAATCCTTCAGGAAACAAGAATGGAGGTCTCTGCGCCGTGCTGGAATATTCACCCAAGAGAGAATAACCATTTTCGCACTCAAAAGCACCACCACTACCGATAGTATTTGCATAAGCCAGAATACCTTTTCTATCAGGGTCGAAGAGGATTTCACGGCCCCTCATAAGTTTATAATACCGTGTCTTAATGTAGTTTTCGGGTGTTGTACCATCATCTGCTGCCCGTTCACATGCCAACATCCCTAAAACATCAATCTCTGTTTTAGCCGGTACATCCGCACCAAACGGAAAAGCAGGAAATTCAGACGGGTTAACACACACGTCTAACAGGTGCTCTCCAGTTGTGTTGATTACATTCTTACTTCTCCCAAAGGAAACATAAACCAGAGTATCGGACTCAGTGCCGTTTTCCATAGAAGGGGTTATATCACCGGCGTCATACTCGTCATAGAGTACAACTGCCGTAAGCTTACCACTATCCAGACCACTCAGTTCAAATGTCTGCCCCTCTGCCACAGGGTAACCGCCAAACAAACCCTTTTCACCCAAGTAACCCAAAAGGGTTTTCTTCTCTGAATCAGGGAGCGGAAAATGGAGAAGGTTACCAAGTTTGTCGTTATCAACTCTGAAATAACCAACTGTCGTCCTGTCTATTTTGACTATGAGATAGGCGTCACTAGTATTAGTTACAAATATGTCTTTAACGAGAATGGACTTTCCCACATCGGCCTTCAATTCAAGAGTATCAGCCCAAGTACAAGATTTCATCATATTTTGATTAAGCAGAGGCACACCAATTCACCTCCTTATTTCTTCTTAAACTTAGCCATGTGACGGATAAATGCACTCATGCGGTTAATGCTGTCCTCAAGCGTGATATCCGGCATTTTCTCAATTGCCGCTTTACCGGCATCAATGTGAGGGAGTAATTGACTGGCAAAATCTTCAACTTTCTTACGTGCGGCATCAATACCCGCAGAAACACGAGGAATCCCCTTACTTACAGCTTTTTCCTTCCACTCATCCAACCCAACCGCCTTCAGACGAGAAGCCCATGTCCCATCATCAATTCTAGCTATAAGGCGTTGCTTCATTTTCTCCTGCTTCGCTGCAGCCTTCGCCGTAGGGGCTTCAGTCACCTTTCTTATTCCGGCTTCCATGTCCGGGAGTGCAGCCTTAAGCCTACGGTTGTGTTTCTCCGCAAATTCTTCAGGAGTCACCCTTGCCATTTCACTCTCTCCTTTCCAATTGTTTTAAATTTCAATGAAATTATAAAACTTAGAAATGTTTCTGTCAACAAATTATCCACAAGTTATACACCACCCTACTCCAGAATCATAAAATCACAGGGTCACTCACGTTTCACACAACCCGGCATTCAGGCAAAGCATTTTAAAACACGTTTTTCCACACAGTTAAATGGTAAAAAATGTCATAGTAGATAACGGGTAAAAATAACCAAAATTTTATAATTCTAAATAGTAGAAAAGCATATTTTTTACAAAACTTA
>JAFDAI010000129.1 GCA_019313905.1 Deltaproteobacteria bacterium
TACAAGACTCATTCAATTATTTGCGTGATACTATTAAACCTGTCATTATATATCCTGGTCATGGCGATATTATCAGGAACAGGGAAAATGCCCTTCTGGGTGTTGAAACGTTTTGATATAAAAAAGGCTGAAGGCTGAGGGGTGAAAGCAAAAAACAACCATGACCTTTGAACCTTTATCCTTGGACCTTTCACCTTGCGGCTTTGCCGCCTTAGTCCCTTAGTTGTAAAATTCTTGCAAAAATGGCTTCGGCGTGAGCTCAGCCGAACGGCAAAAGAATTTCTTTATGACTGATAGGTCCTTGCAAAACTTAAATTCGAATTTCGAAATTCGAAACAATATCGAATGACAAAAATACAAATATCTAAACGGGAAAGAGTTAAACTTTTGACAATAGAGTTAATGCCACTAATGTCGCGGCAAGCTTGCAATGACGCACAAGCCTTCGTCATTGCGAGGCCGAAGGCCGTGGTAATCTCTTGGATTATGCCAAGTTAGCCCCTGGTAGCAGGAGATTGCTTCACTTCGCTCGCAATGACACTCGAGACTTGACACGACATTAAGGGCAATTTTGAATTACAGGACAAAGGATCAAGGAGCAAGGTAAAAGGAAAAACCTTTAGCCTTTAGCATTTAGCTCTCAGTCCTCATTGCTCGTTGCTCAGCCCTTGCGGCTTTGCCGCCTTAGGTGGAAGATGACAAGAATTCTATATTATTTTAAATTATCAAAGAGCATTCTTGCGGAGGCTCTCAGGTCTTTCTTTGATGACAATTGTCTCAATCTGTCGGCAGCTGTATCATTTTATTCCATTATATCTGTCATACCGATCCTTTATATCATTTTTTATATAAGCGGGTTTGTGTTAGGATCTTCGGAAAGTGCATATGTAGCCATTGTTGACTTTATAAAAGATCTCCATCCTTATGTGGAGGAAAAGTTGCTTTTTGAGATCAAACAATTGTCAGATGTCAGTGGCTTCACAGGGTGGCTGGCGTTTGCGTCTCTTTTATGGATTTCTACAATGTTTGTAACTTCTCTGGAAGCGGCTTTTACAACGATATTTAGAGTAGAAAACAAGAGGCATGCCTTCAGATCCTTATTCGTGGGTGTTGGAGTAATACCCGTAGGCGTTGGCGCGATCCTTTTTTCCATAGTGATAAATGCTGGGGCGCAATTTCTGGAAAAATGGAAGATATGTCAATTTCTTCTTTGTAGCACCCATATAAGGTATATTATTCCTCTTTCGGTCATTGTCGTGTTTTTTACACTCATATATAAGGTAATCCCCAATAAGAAAATTTCTTTTGTCCATGCACTTACCGGTGGCATAATGTGTACTGTTTCCCTTGAAATTGCAAAGCTCCTGTTTAATTTCTATCTGTCTTCTGGAGGAAATCCCGCCAGTTTTGTCTATGGTTCACTGAAGGCTTTAATATATGTGGTCATATGGGTGTTTTATCTTGCTTGTATAACTCTCTTTGCGGGGGAAATCGTATCCGTTTTAGATCGGAGAAGAGGAGATTAGATAATCATGTTGGCGTCTTTCATTTTAGCATCTGTTTCTCCCCGGAGAAAGGAACTCCTTGAGGGAATGGGTATCGAATTTGACGTGATTCCCAGTGGCATCAACGAAGACTTCCTGAATGGTGAAACACCAAGGGAACATGTATTAAGGCTCTCTAAAGAGAAGAGTTCCGCTGTCTCTCGTAATAACCCCGATGCATGGGTGTTGGGTGCGGATACGATTGTTATAATCGACGGGGACGTGATAGGAAAACCGGGGACACAGAATGATGCAAGGGCAATGCTGGCCAGGCTGAGTGGTCGGGAACACCGGGTAATAACCGGCTTTACCATTGTGAATAAGAGCGCTGACGTAATGATAACTGATGCTGTGGAGTCATTTGTCATATTTAAAGAAATATCGGAAGATGAAATGGATTGGTATGTAAAAACAAAGGAACCGTACGACAAGGCGGGAGGATATGCCGTGCAGGGGATGGCTGCATTTTTTATCAGGGAGATCCGGGGTTCATACACGAATGTGGTTGGCCTTCCGCTTACGGAAGTTGTGACTGCATTAAAGAAAGTTGGCGCGCTGGTCTTTTAGATTGAGACCTTTGCAAAACGCCACTATGCCGTTTTACGGCATTATAATGGAAAGTAACTTTTACAAAGTATGTTTAAGGCCAATGGGGGCATCGGTCCCTACAATTAATCAGGTGT
>JAFDAI010000067.1 GCA_019313905.1 Deltaproteobacteria bacterium
ACATTTTTTTGTAAGATATTTTCGAGCTGCTTTTTCGCTGTAAACCAGCTTGTAGTAAGCTTTTAAGTCCATTTGACACCTCTAACATGGGTGCCAAAACTTAATCAATTACCATGTTTAATAACCGATCGATATCTTCTTTATCAACGAGGGAGGGCATTAAAAATGTCTGATTTTTCAAGAAGGGAATTTTTGAAACGGTCTGCCGCAGCCGGTGTGGCGAGTGGAGTCGCCCTGACGGGTTTTGGCAAGAATGCCGTGGCGTCCGATGTCGCACAAGTTGGTACCATAATTGATTTGACAAGGTGTGACGGTTGTAAAGGGTTGGATACCCCCGCCTGTGTAACCGCCTGCCGGGAGGAAAATAAGGATGTCTTTCCTGAACCAATAGAGAATATAGACAATTACTGGCCACACAAGAAAAAAGAAGACTGGTCTAAAAAAAGGGGGCTGACCAGCCGCTTGACACCGTACAACTGGACCTTCGTACAAAATGTAAATGTAGAGCACGGCGGCAAGAGATATGATCTATCAGTTCCCCGGCGCTGCATGCACTGTGATAATCCGCCATGCGCAAACGTTTGTCCTTTCAGCGTACAGTACAAGACACCCGAAGGTCCGGTCATCATAGACCATGATCTCTGTTTTGGCGGAGCAAAGTGTCGTGACGTATGTCCTTGGGGAATACCGGCCCGTCAGGCCGGGGTCGGGATATATCTGAAGATAGCGCCGAAGCTTGCCGGCGGTGGGGTAATGTATAAATGTGATCTCTGCTACAACAGGGTCAAATCAGGACGTGAACCGGCCTGTGTGGAGGCATGCCCGCGTAATGCCATCATTTTTGGAGAGAAGGAAAAAATGCGTGCATTGGCCCACAAGAGAGCAGCCGAAATCAACGGATATATTTACGGTGAGAAGGAAAATGGCGGCACATCCACTTTTTACGTATCACCTGTGCCCTTTGAAAAAATTGATGTTGAATTGATAAAACAGAAAGCGGCGCAACCCAACCCGAAGGCACCCGGTTTTCCAGGCATGCCTGTTAATGTGGAAAATTTCACAGAAACCGCAAATGGTATAGCCTGGAGCATGGCAATAGCCCCTGTCGCGGGTATTGCCGCAGCTGCGGGAGCGGCATACAAGACCATGAAGGGGGGCAAAAAAGATGACTGAAAAAATCGCTAAGAACAAGAAAACGATCAAACGTCATGGTCTTTCTGTCCTCTTTGTACACTGGACGGTGGCGATTTCTACATTTATCCTGATCTTCAGCGGATTAGGGCAGATGCCTCTGTATAAACGCTACATGCTGGATCAACTGCCCGGCCTGTCCTGGCTTTCCGATTATTCCGTAACCCTGTCCATTCACTACTGGGCGGCAACTGTCCTTATATTTGCCATTACGTACCACATTGTTTTCCATGTAATGCGCAGGGACTTCGACATGCTACCACGCAGAGGAGATATGAAGCAATCTGCACAGATTATTATGGCTGTTTTCGGTTTTGGAAAGGAACCCGAAAACGATAAATATCTGGCCGAACAGCGCCTGGCCTACGTATTTATTGGCTTCTCCCTACTGGTTTTAGTCTTTACCGGTACTATAAAAATGTTAAAGAACCTGCCACATATCAACTTTTCCGAAGGTTTTGTTTATTGGGTCACTCAGATCCACAACCTGGGCACTCTTCTGATCATCATCGGAATCGTGATTCACCTTGGCGCCTTCATATTCAAGGAGAACTGGCCCATGCTACCGGGAATCTTCACGGGCAAGATCGACCTGGAATACGCAAAGCGAAGGCATAGTATCTGGTATGATCGAATATTCGGGAAAAAACGGTAGAATCAAAGGTCTCATGATGTTGACACTTGTCTTAACTCCTGTTAGGTTGCTTGTGTTTTATTGACAAACGGGAGCAGGACATATCAGTCCGATAATAATAACATGGAGGATAAATAACATATGGCTACGAATCAGTGGGATAACCCGCCGGCAATGCAGATTGACCCGGAGGAAATCTACCGGATAACAATGGAGACTAACAAAGGCGTCATTGAACTGGAGCTGTACGCCCAGCATGCACCTAAGACCGTCAACAATTTTGTTTTTCTGGCAGGGGAAGGATTTTACGATGGAATTATATTTCACCGGGTGATCGGTGATTTCATGATCCAGGGGGGAGATCCAACCGGCACCGGACGAGGGGGACCGGGCTATCAGTTTGAGGACGAAATAAAAGGAAACCCGCTGGAGCATGAGGGTCATGTAATATCGATGGCAAACGCGGGGCCGAATACAAATGGGAGCCAATTCTTCATCACGCATTCACCGCAACCGCACCTGAATGGAAATCACACAGTGTTTGGAAAGGTGGTAAAGGGTGAAGATATTGTGGACGCGATCCGGCAGGGCGACAAAATGGAACGTGTGGAAATACTGGAAAGCCATTAACTTCGATGAAAAAGACAGGCGGTGGGTGATGGGTTAAAACGTTGAATGTTAAAACTCTGCCCCGCCGGCCGTCTTACTAAAGACTATTTCACCATTCTCATCCACATCGGCTATTATATTGTCACCCTCTACAATATCCCCTTCCAGTATCTTTATAGCCAGGCCGTCTTCTATAATCCGCTGAAGTGCCCTTTTCAGTGGTCTCGCGCCATACATCGGGCTGTACCCCTCTTCCGATATGTATTCCCTGACTTTGTCCGTCAGTTCAAGGTGGATCTTCCTGGCTTGGAGTCTCTTTTGTATCAACCTGATCTGAATACTGATTATGTTACGAATATCACTTATGGTAAGCGCCTTGAAATTGATTATATCATCAACCCTGTTCAGGAACTCCGGTCTGAAGGTCTCCCTCAGCACCTCCATGGTCTTTTGCTGCCTTTCTTCTTCCCCCAATGACAGATCCTGCATCCACTGGCTGCCTATATTAGAGGTCATGATGATTATCGTGTTTCTGAAATCAACCGTCCGGCCATGCCCATCTGTAAGTCTTCCATCATCAAGTATCTGGAGGAGTATATTGAATACATCTTGATGCGCCTTTTCTATCTCGTCGAACAGGATTACCGAATATGATTTCCTCCTGACGGCCTCGGTAAGGTATCCTCCTTCATCATACCCCACATAACCGGGAGGGGCACCTATCAATCTGGAAACAGAGTGTTTTTCCATAAACTCGGACATATCGACTCTGATCATTGCCCGTTCATTATCAAACATAAATTCCGCAAGCGCCTTGGCCAATTCGGTCTTTCCCACTCCCGTCGGCCCCATAAAGATAAACGATCCGATAGGCCTGTCGGGATCCTGCAGTCCGGATCTGGCTCTTCTCAGGGCATTGGAAATATTATGAACGGCCTCATCCTGGCCAACAACTCTCTGCTTCAACCGCTTTTCCATGTGGATTAGTTTTTCCACATCGCTTTCCATCATCCGGGCCACGGGGATGCCGGTCCAGTTTGCAACAACAGCCGCGACATCATCCTCATCAACTTCTTCTTTCAGCGTCTTTTTGTCTTTCTGGAGGTCTTCAAGCCTGGTGGTTTTCTCTTCCAGCTCACTATTCAGTTTTACCAATGTACCGTAACGAATCTCTGCCGCCTTTGCCAGATCACCTTCTCTCTGGGCATTCTGTTCCGACGTCTTGTATTCCTCTATTTTTTCTTTAATCGACTGGATTTCCCCGATTGCCTCCTTTTCAGCAGACCAGTGTTTTTTCATTTCGTCCCTGGATTTTTTCAGCTGTTCAAGTTCTTCCTCTATGCCGTCAGACCTCTTTTTCGATGTCTTGTCGTCTTCCTTTTTCAGGGATTCCTTTTCAATTTCAAGCTGCATAACCTTTCTTTCCACCACATCTATTTCAGACGGGAGGCTGTCCAGTTCAATCCTGAGATGGGAAGCCGATTCATCTATCAGGTCCACCGCCTTGTCGGGTAGAAACCGGTCGCTTATATAGCGGTTCGAAAGTGTGGCGGCGGCAATAATTGCTGAATCCTTGATCCTCACCCCATGGTGCACCTCATATCGCTCTTTCAGACCTCTGAGTATGGCAATGGTATCTTCCACCGTGGGTTCTGGGACAATGATCGGTTGAAATCTTCTTTCAAGCGCAACATCTTTTTCAATATATTTTCTGTATTCATTCAGAGTAGTGGCGCCTATACAGTGTAATTCTCCCCTTGCGAGGGCAGGCTTCAACATATTTGAGGCGTCCATAGAGCCTTCGGCGGCACCAGCTCCTACCATTGTATGCAATTCGTCAATGAACAGGATTATCTCTCCACTAGTCTCTGTCACTTCCTTAAGCACGGCCTTCAGGCGGTCTTCGAACTCACCTCTGTATTTAGCTCCGGCCACCATGGAGCTTATGTCCAGACCGACTACCCTTTTGCTTTTCAGGTTATCGGGCACGTCACCATCGACTATACGCTGGGCAAGCCCCTCCACAATCGCTGTCTTACCCACACCGGGCTCACCAATAAGCACGGGGTTATTCTTTGTCCTTCGTGAGAGCACCTGCATTATTCTTCGTATCTCACCATCCCTTCCTATTACCGGATCGAATTTCCCCTGCAACGCCAGTTCATTGAAATCCCTGGAGAAACGTTTAAGGGCCTGGTATTTGTCCTCCGGATTCGGATCGGTAATCCTCTGGTTACCCCTTATATCTACCAGTACCTTCAGGATATTATCTCTGGTCACGCCACTGTCCTGAAGCACCTTTCCGGCATCTTATCATCAGCAATCGAAACCAGAACATGTTCGACACTTACGTACTCGTCTCTCAACCTCGCTGCCTCGGTAAGGGCCTTGTCCAATACATCTTTCAATCTTGTGGTTATGTAACTTTGGCCGACGCCCGAGACCTTCGGAAGACCATCAAGAATTTTCTCAATTTTAGTCTCAATCTGTTTCTGTTCACTGCCAAGTTTCTTAAATATCTCTGATACAGTTCCTTCAGGCTGCCTTATAAGAACCAGAAGCATATGCTCAACATCAATCCCCTGATGACCGCTGCTGTTTGCCAGTCCTTCGGCATCCTGGAGGGCCTCCTGGAGTTTTAAAGTAAATTTGTCAAACCTCACGACTATTTATCCCACACCTTTCTCGATATCGACAAAGGCCTTCCCTTTGTTGAAGATTCGCACGGTACCCGTGGACTCCGAAATGACAATCGTAATCGCATCGGTGACACTTGTGATGCCTGCCGCGGCTATGTGTCTGCTGCCCAGCCCCTGGGGGAAATCCTTGCTTTCCAGAGCAGCGCTGAGATGTCTTCCCGCCGTCACAAGAACACCATCCCCCCTTATCAAAAACGCGCCATCCAGAGCGGAAAACTCTTTGATAGTATCTCGTAAATTATGATCAAGAATGTTTTTTTCCTCTTCCTTGTATCCCATAAACGGATTGATTATCATCTGTCTGGACAGTTCAAGCACCTTCTCATGATCTCCAAGGACAAAGATAGTGCCTATCGGACGCCCTTCCCTCCCCTGGGCGGCAAGCTCCAACGCAATATTCAATACCGTTTCGAATACCTCGGGCTGAATATCTTTAAAGATATTCGACACATCTTCTGACACAAGGATCTCAAATTCCCTGCCCACATCAATAACAAATATACTGTCTATATATCCAAATTTTGGAACACCTGTAAGGCAAACCAGTTTATCGCCCTTTTTGAATAGTCCGGTGGCAAGTCCCTTTGTTATGACGATCTTTATCTGGCCAAGACGCGTGACATTCACATTGGGGATATTGATAACGCTTTGAAAAAGCTCTGTTTTATACGGAATGCTGTCACTGCCTCTGGTTATCAGGATAGTGTCGAAGCAGAGCTTGGTGTCCTTTTGCGCAAGGAGATCCTGAGCCACTTCACCATACAGCAGAATAGCCTTCGCGTTTATTTCCTCTGCAAATCTGCACGCAAATTCCATAATCGATTCATTCTGAGAACTCATAGGAAATCCCTTTCTACTGTTTTATTCATAAGATAAACACAAATCAGAACAATGTCAAGCCAGGGAAAATAATCGTTAAAACTTCAAAAAGAGCTAAAAAGTCTTGACTATTGAGGAGAATATACTTATAATTTTTTGTTGAACAACTATTATGATTTTTGAGGGACTAAAAATGAACCTGCCCGCAGTAACCGATTCGGTGGATATTTACATAGCAGAGATAAACCGTTTTTCTCTTCTGAAAGCTGAGGAAGAGTTCAAGCTTGCGGTGAAATTTGTAAAACATAATGACATGCAGGCGGCCGAAAAACTGATCACCTCTAATCTACGGTTTGTGGTCAAAATCGCCCACGAATACAAGAATTACAGGGTAAAGTTCATAGACCTGATTCAGGAGGGTAATATCGGACTTATGCATGCCGTCAAAAAGTTCGATCCATACAAAGGATACAGGCTCATATCTTACGCCGTCTGGTGGATAAGGGCGTATATGCAGAACTTCGTCATAAAGTCGTGGAGTCTCGTCAAGATAGGCACCACCCAGGCACAGAGAAAACTGTTTTTCAAACTGAACCAGGCTAAAAAAAAGTTGCAGGCTATATCGCAAAAAAGCCCGGAGTTCAAAGAAATCGCGGAAATGCTTAATGTCAAAGAAAGAGAAATAGAGGAAATGGAGCTTCGCCTTAACAACCGCGATGTCTCACTCAATGCCGCGATAGATGACGAGGGGGAATCGACCTATATCGACCACCTGGTATACAAAGGTAAGAGCCAGGAGGATGCACTCATAAAGAAGGAAGAGATGTCCCTGGTGAAGAAAAACATAGCGGGCGCCCTGGAGAAACTCAACGAGAGAGAAGATTACATCATAAGATACAGGACAATGGCTGACGATCCTGAAACCCTTCAGAAGATAGGCAACAGGTTCCACATAACAAGGGAACGAGCAAGGCAGATCGAAAAAGAAGCCCTGAAAAAACTGAGGGTGGCAATACCCTGCCTGACTGATGAACCCAAACTTATCACGAATTAGGGGGCTGTCCGAAAATACTCTAAAACTCGTCGCGGTCGTAGGCTAAATCCTCAAAACATGTGTATTCTTTCAGAAAAGCCATACTAGCCACGCCGGTGGGACCGTTTCTCTGCTTCCCGATGATTATCTCCGCTTTGCCTTTCTCCGGATTGTCTTCCGACTTGTTGTATACCTCATCCCTGTATATGAACATTATCACATCGGCATCCTGCTCGATTGCACCCGATTCCCTCAGATCGGAAAGCTGCGGACGTTTATCTGTCCTTGATTCAACCTGCCGGTTCAACTGTGACAGCGCCACAACAGGAATGTTCAATTCTTTGGCCAGAGACTTGAGAGAGCGACTTATCTCGGATATCTCCTGTTCTCTCGGTACGGAAGCATCTCTACCCCGCATCAGCTGGATATAATCAAGAATAATCAGATCCAGCCCCGATTCCGCCTTCAATCTTCTCGCTTTTGCCTTTATCTCGAGAACAGATATCGCGGGTGTATCATCTATAAAAATAGGTGCCTCTGAAAGCCTGCCCGCTGCGGCAGTCAACTTCGGCCAGTCCATATCACCGATAAATCCCCTCCTTATACGCTGTGAATCCACTTTCCCATCCGAAGAAAGCATGCGGAGCGCAAGTTGTTCTTTTGACATCTCCAAGGAAAATACCGCCACAGGCACACCATCCTCAATTGCCGCATGTTGCGCGATGTTTATGGCAAAAGCTGTTTTTCCCATACTGGGGCGCCCCGCCACTACTATCAGATCGGATTTCTGGAGTCCGGATGTAATTTCGTCAACTTTTTGAAATCCCGTGGGGATACCGGTGATGAGAGTCTTCTTTTCATAAAGTTTTTCTATGTTTTTGAAAGTATCCTTTACTATCTCTCTTATGGGAGAAAAAGCGGGTCTTATCTTGTTTTCCGATATCTCAAACACCGCGTGTTCCGCTTCGTCAAGAACAGAGTCTATATCGGAACCCGCATCATAACTTTTATTCAATATATCGGTCGCGGCACCTATCAATCCACGCAATATGGCTTTTTCCTTAACTATCTTCGAATAGTAGGCTATGTTCGCCGCGGAGGGCACACCATCAACAAGAGATGTCAGATATACCTCTCCTCCTACACCTTCAAGATGTCCACTGCCACGCAATATATTACTCAGGGTAATAAGATCGCTTGGTTCATTTCTCTCGTACAGTTCAAGAATTGCCAAAAATATCTTTCTATGGGCCTCACTGTAGAAATCACCCATACTCAGTATTTCCAGAACATTGTTCAGAGCATTATTATCCAGCAGGATACCGCCAAGGACTGATTGTTCTGCATCCAGATTTTGCGGAGGAACCTTGTGAAGTGAATAATCTACATCCTTCATCCCTATACCTATACCTCACCGGCAACGACAACCTTGATATTGGCAGATACCCCGGAATGTAATTTTATCTTTACGGAAAATTCCCCAAGGCTTTTTATGGGCTCTTCAAGGACAATATTTTTCTTATCAATCTCTATTCCCTGTTCACGCAGGGCATTGCCTATATCTTTTGTGGTAACAGAGCCGAACAATTTATTCTGCTGACCCACCTTTCTGGATATATTACAGGTTACGTTCTCAAGCCGCGCGGCCACGGACTGTGCGGCTTCTTTCTCCTTCGTAGTCTTTCTCGCCGCGGTCTCCATTTCATTCTTCAAAGCTTTCATGTTTTTGCTGCTGGCCTCTATACCCAACCCCCTGGGAATCAGGAAATTCCTGGCATGGCCATCAGAAACATTCACAAGATCCCCTGCTTTTCCTACAGATTCAACATCCTTTTTTAAAATAATCTTCATAAGAACTCCTCCAATCCGAAGCTTGATGGCTTTGTATCTTGAACTTTGTGAATTTTTTACACATCTGTTGAACTTTGAAAGGCAACCGGTCAGTCCAACTTTTTGCCAAGTTTTCTGAAATCGGTCCAGGTATCAATCAAGCCCAATCCGGCAACTATAAAAATCAGGAACTGCTGAGCAAAAATCAAGAAATATCCGAAGGCCCTGAAGACCACAGGCACGTTTTTTCTCTTAAAGAAAAAACTTATTATCGCCAAGCCCTGTAACATGTATATAAAAAGGAGGACAATCACTATGTTCAGCCCCAGAATGCGAAATCCTTCTGAGGGAATCAGGATAAAGACACCCGCGATTACAACAAACCAGACCGTTTTATCAAGGGTCTTCCAGAGGGACAGATCACCAAAATCAGGATACCACATTCCCCTCTTTCTGAACAACCATTTTCCCCCCAGAATATTCAGCCATATGAAAAAAGCGGCGCCCACAAGAATAAGGGAAGGTAACAAGCCGGTAAGAACACTCGTTATCCGGTCGGAGTTTTCCTTCATGAGTTCGATATATTGCGTGGAAACACCCGTGCGGGAGTACAAATCGATGTTTTCCTGTACTATCGCGGACATATGGGTCCCGATTATGCCCCATGGTGCTTTTCCGGAAATCAGGCTTAGATAAAGAAGGATGACAAAACTTAGAATCAGAAGGATACTAACAGAATAGGCAACTGTTTTTTCTATGGACCAATTTCTCCTCAACACCTCCGAAAGAACAAGTCCGATAGAGCCTAAGAAGAAAAGGTATATAACACCGGTCTGGAAACCCAGCGCCCGCAGTGTGATCACTGTAATCGTCAGAGACAGGATAAAAACCAGGAGACCGTGTAATCTGCCCAACTTGGAATAATAGTATAATATCGGCATTGGGACAAACACTGCGCCAAGTGCACCAAGCACCGAATTCACGGCTACCGCAATGAAAACAATGGAGATGACCGCAACAGCAAGGAAAAAGTCTCTATAGGGGGCACTTCCCCCCGACAGACCAAACATACCCCACCTGTTAGTCTAAAAGATTGGGAGGTGTCTGCTCAACCGGCAGACATCTCAGAATTTACTGGAGGTGAACCTGGATGAAATTAATTGGCAGTTACATAGGGCAACAGAGCCAGAGTCCTGGCCCTTTTGATTGCCACTGCTAATGCTCTCTGATGTCTGGCGCAGGTCCCGGTAATTCTTCTCGGCATAATCTTGCCTCTTTCTGTTAGAAAGCCTCTCAAGATAGCCGGATTTTTATAATCAATCTTTATATCTGAATCCACACAAAACCTGCAGACTTTTCTTTTGTGAAAAAATCTGGGTCTCGGTCTGCTGGGACGCTTCGCGCGATCATTCGCTGTATATGCCATTTCTTATTCCTCCTCCGCCTTTTTCTCATCTGTCTCAACAGATGAAGTTTCCTGCATAACCTCTTCATCGTCCGTTTTAACCTCTTTACTATCCGGTTCTTCAGCAACGGCTTCGGAAACAACAGGCTCGGAAATAACTTCTTCTTTTTCCTGTTCTTCTTTTCTCTGTTCCTCTTTTCTCTGTTCCTCTTTTCTCTGTTCCTCTTTTTTCCGCTCTTCTTCCTTCTTCAGGGCGTCCGCTATCTCGCGTTCAATCTCTTCCAAGTCAACCTTGTCACTCAGTTTCACAGTCTGGAATCTCAGCACATTGTCATCAATCTTAAAGTTTCTCTCTATCTCGATGACAACCTTGTGCCGGGCAACAAAATCAATCCGCACATAAACACCATCTTGCATTTTCTCAATAGGGTAAGCCAACCTCCGTTTACCCCAGTTCTCAACCTTGATTGTCTTGCCATCCAGGCTCACAATAATCCCGGCATAACGGTCAATCAGGCTGTTCATCTCGTCTGACTGCAAATCAGACCGCACAATGAATATCGTTTCGTACCTTCTTAACATACATCCTCCTCGCGGCTCTATAGCCCGAATTCCTGATCCGGGCAAGGAGTCCCTTTTTTGTATTCAGTTTCCATTCTCCTGAAAAATTCATCTCTGAATAGATACTGTTAAGGAAAGCGCTTTCACTATAGTATCCTTCCATAGAAATCAAGTTATTTCTCTCATTATCAGCACCTATCTCATATTTTTTGTATATTTGGGAAAAACCCCAGGAAGAGCAATCCTATCCAAAGCTACATCTGATTTCGGGAGCCACTTTCTCCTTTGCCTTTCCCCCTGATATATGTTAGTAATTTTTGTTTGAATTGAAGCTCCCCGCAACAAAACAAGTTGCGGGGAATCTCCGACTGTTAAGAAAAATGTTTATTTTTTATTCGTTCGCTAACCCCGCCGCAAGCAGTGGAGAATGCGCTCGCTGTTCAGTTCATGGGAGATAATCTGCAATGGCAAAGATAACATCGGTAAGAGGATTTCGCGATATACTGCCGGATGAAACACCCAAATGGCAGCGTGTCGAAGAAAAGATACGCGAGATATTCTTCAATTTCGGCATTCAGGAAATAAGAATTCCAGTCCTGGAAAAAACCGAGCTTTTCAAGAGGGGCATCGGTGAAACCACCGATATAGTTGAAAAGGAGATGTACACATTTCTCGACCGCGGAAATGAGTATCTTACAATGCGCCCGGAGGCAACCGCTTCCGTCATCCGCGCATACATAGAACATCACATATACGAAAAGGACCCTGTGGCAAAACTCTTTACCATAGGGCCTATGTTCAGACGCGAAAGACCGCAGAAAGGGCGATTCAGACAGTTTCACCAGATAAATGTCGAATTTCTGGGACAGGAAGATCCCCGCATAGATGCTGAACTTATGTTCATTCTGATGTATCTCTTAAGTGAAGTCGGTCTTGATAATCTGAAACTTGAAATTAATTCTCTGGGATGTGACAAGTGCCGCCCGGCGTTTCGGGAAAAGGTAACAGGGTTCCTGAAAAACAGGGAAGAGGATCTGTGCGAGGATTGCCGCAGACGACTCGTTACAAACCCCCTGAGAATATTTGACTGCAAAAATGAATCCTGCCAGGAGATTATATCCGGAGCCCCGGTGATTTTGGACTTTATATGCGCCCAGTGCCGGGAGCATTTTGAAAAAGTGAAGCAATACCTCGGAATTCTCCATATCCCATTTATATTAACTACGAAGATGGTGCGGGGCCTTGATTATTATACCAGAACCGCCTTTGAAATCGCCACACAAGCGCTGGGAGCGCAAAACGCTGTTACAGGCGGCGGCAGATACGACGGTCTCGTACAAATGCTGGGAGGTCCGGACATATCGGGGATAGG
>JAFDAI010000130.1 GCA_019313905.1 Deltaproteobacteria bacterium
GAGGTCAAGCCTCACGAAATGGTCGATGGCGGGAAAATGGTTAAGGTTCCGCTTGAATACGCTAACAGTAATTCTGGGAGCTATGGGGCAACCACGGTAATTAATCAGAGCAAGGTTGATATCTTGGATGCGGCTCGGTTTGGATGGGCTGGTATCTATGGAAGCAACACTCTCAATCTTGACGATCTTACCCAAAATACTGGCGATGCTGCCATTATAGACCTGACAAATCAGTATATGCAGAGCATTAAGAAAGCTGCCCGGGTAAAGATGGCCGCTGATGTGATTTCTGCGGCTGCTGATAGTCAATCTATCAATGGGCTTGGAGATTTGTTTAATGCCACAGATACAACTGAGTATGGAAGTATTGATGAAGCCGAAATGGCGAACTGGAAACCGAATAACGTTACCACAGTGGAAGAGATTTCATTTGAGGTAATGCAGAAGATTTTCCGCCAGCCGGACATGGGAACTTTTAAAGGTATGTTGCCAAATTTTGTTTGCACTACCCAGAAATTGCTTGATGGATACGAACGGTCACTCCATCCACAGCAACGCTATACCAATACCACAGCAGTCGAGGCAGGGTGGGAGAACATGACCCACAAGGGCGCTTTGATGGTTTCTGATAAGGGCGTTGCGGCAGGTGGTCTTTATGCTCTGAATCTGAACTTTCTTAGCCTGAGATCGCATCCTAAGTATAATTTTACGAGCCCTGTTTGGAATGCCAAGACTGTTCTGGGGCAGCCCGATGTAATCACAGCCGATACCAGGTGGCGCGGTAACCTCATGTGTAGCAACCGTCGTATGCACGTATACGCAAATTCGCTTACTGAGCCGGCGTGATCAATAAAATCAACACAATATTAACAGGAGAGGGTAATCCCCTCTCCCGACCTTTAATCTGGTGGGTTGTTTTTTGAGAACCTGCAAAAAGGAGGAATATCATGGGAGAAAGAATTTTGTCGGTCGGAGGCAACAAAGCCTCAAGACCAATTACAGATTTTGGTATCAACATAACAGATGTGTATTATGTAGATTCTGTTAATGGTGATGACGGTAGGGCAGGCAAGAGCGTGGAGACGTCACTTGCGACATTGGACGCAGCAATTGGTAAATGTACGGCAAACCAAGGTGATGTCATTTACCTTATGCCAAATCATGCAGAGGCAAAAGACGCTACAGGTAGTATTGCTACAGCGGATATTGCGGGTATTACTATTGTTGGCTTGGGTAGTGGAGACCAAATCCCAACCTTTAGTTTAGGCCACGCAGGAGCTACCTTGACCGTTTCTGCAGCTGATGTAAAGATTTCAAATATTCAAGTATTAAGCACAGTAGCGGATGTTGCGGTTGGAATTACTATAACAGCTACTGGGGATAGGTCTATCATAGAACAATGTGAGTTTCGAGACAGTGCGGCCGCCAAAGAACTTCTTGTTGGCGTTTCTGTCGCAGCGGCGGCGCATGGTGTTAAGATACTAAAGAATGATTTCAGAACCACGCTTGCTGCTGGTTCCAATAACGCAATTTTAGCTGCTGCGGTTACTGATCTTGACGTTCGGGGCAACATAGCCTATGGCAAGTTCGCCACGGGGGTTATGCTGACTTCGGGGGTTCTTACCCGTGCTGTTATTACAGACAATTCGTTTGTAAATGCGGAAGCGGCTATTGGTATTGCATTGAACGGGACAAGCTCAACTGGTATTCTGGCAAAGAATTTTCTTGGCGGTACCACAAGTATTGCAGCCGCACTTACAGGCGAAAATACAATGTGGTGTTTTGAAAATTATATTACAGGTGCAGCCGCAGCAAGTGGTTTGTTAGACCCAGCCGCTGACTCGGACACTTAATAGGGGAAGTTTTAACATCCCTGCAATAAAGGAGAAATAAAATGATTAGACTACAAGTAGCAGTAGCAAGCAGTGCAACTGTTTATGTCCCTGCCCCGTGCAGAGGCAATGTGTCTGGGGCGCAGGCAGTCTGGCAGGATGCTACCGTTGAGGCAGATGATACGATGATACTTTATCGGGACTCTACCGCAGTCAATACTATTACGGCTGTTGACACGGCTGGTTTACAGTGCGAAACGGGAATGCCCAACGCAACTATAGCCAGTAGGGATTTGATTTTTGATCCTGATTCAGATACTAAGGCTAACACAGTCATTAAGATCACAAACTCGGTGGCTGGGGCTGCCTTGGT
>JAFDAI010000131.1 GCA_019313905.1 Deltaproteobacteria bacterium
GGAATATGAAAGCAAATATATATTTCAAATTCCGTTGCTGTTTCCGGAGAATATGGGCCTGGCAGAGATATTTGTGAAATTCGGAGATCGGGATTCAAAGAATAAGGGCCGCCGGGGAGAGAAGAATGTCCTGTTTCTGCTGAACATGGATGTCTTGGGGGATATTGTTGTCGAAGCAAAGATTAAAACAAAAAAAATAGGCTGCGTATTAAAGTGTGGGGATGAAAATGTATGCGATTTTATCAGACCTTTTCTGGAAGAACTCGGAGATAGGCTTATGGCTCTGGGATATGAGATAGATTATCTGAAGTGTGTGACAGAGAAGGATAATTTAAAGATAAAAAATGAGCATCGCGAGTTTCAAAACCTGTTTGCCTTGGAAGGCGTGGACATTCTGGCGTGAAATAAAGGTAATTAGTGATCGTTCACGGTTTACAGCTTACAGTCAAAATGATTCAGTTGTTGTTAGTTTATTGAAAAAGGTGTGAACCGTAAACTGATAACTGTGAACTGTTGCTATCTCAGGTGTTTTCATGAACAAAGACAAAAAAGAGACAACGATTGCCGCTGCCCTGAAATATGACAGCAAAAGAGATCTGGCGCCGAAGGTCGCAGCCAGGGGACGTGGCGTTATTGCTGAAAAGATTATAGACCTCGCAAAAAAACATGGGGTGCCGATAAAAGAGGACCCCGCCCTGGCACAGATTCTTAGCAGGCTTGATATAAATGAACAGATTTCCCCTGAACTTTACAAGGCCGTTGCTGAAATTCTGGCCTTTGTTTATTCGCTTAATGAACGGTACAGAGAGCAGAGGCCAGAGATTAAAGATTAAGGATTAAAGACGGTACGATTCGTTAAGCATCTCTTTTTATATTCCTTCCTGTTTAAAAAAGCCAATGATTGAAAGAGTCAATCGGCAGTCAGGAAAAAATTGCCTGCTATGAACAAAATTGCCTGTCTCTTGACGCTAACAAAAGCCCTAGTTCCAACGCTTTTGCGTGAAAACGAGTCAACTATTTAATGTCCTTCGTTCTTTTACCCCCCCGATCCATGTGGCATACAAATTGCTGTATTTGTGTATACAGGAAAGAAGAAAGGAAGGCAGAAAGTATGATCCACGGCATCGAATTACTTGCAAATGCGGCCATAGGGCAGGTTGCTCGGCTTGATTGCGTTGCGGATAATATTACGAATGTTAACACCCCTGGTTTCAAAGCGGTGCTGTTGCATTTTTTAGAGGGGAACGTGATAGGTGGAATAAGTAAAGGCAGCCCCATACAGAGACCGGCAACAGCAGTCGATTGTTCCCCGGGAAATATACGGAAAACCGGCAATGCCCTGGATCTGGCAATAGAAGGGAAAGGATTTTTCGCTGTTCAGACAAAAGCCGGTGTTGCCTATACGAGAGATGGAGGGTTTACCCTCAATGAAAACGGAGAGCTGGTGACCCTTAACGGAGATTATGTTCTTGGCAGAGGCGGAAAAATCGTCATTGAGGGGAGCGACATCCAGATAAGTGAAAACGGCTTAGTAAGTGTGGATGGCAATGAAGTTGATGCATTGAAGATTGTTAGCTTTCGCGAACCGTCTGCCCTTGCCAGGCTTAGTGCGGGTTTCTACCGCAATCATGATAACCTGGCGGGTGCAGAGGAAGAAGGGAATGTACGTGTCCAATCCGGGTGCCTTGAACTTTCCAATGTACAGGTTATAAAGCAAATGGTTGAAATGATTAACATACAGCGCACTTTTGAATCGTACCAGAAAGCGATTCAAACCATATCGGAACAGGACAGGTTGTCAACAAACCGCATCGGGAAATTGTAACCCGGACAGGGTTGAACTGAACAGCGAGCGCATTCCCCGTTGCTTGCAGAGGGGTTAGCGAGTGAATAAAAAATAAAATTTTCCTTAACAGTCGGAGATTCGCCGTAACTTGTTGCGGGGAGCTTCAATAATTGGAAATTGTTTTCTCACCCAACCACTCAATAGCTACTAAGGGAGAATCAATATGATAAGGGCTTTATGGACGGCCGCAACCGGCATGGAGGCGCAGCAGATAAGCCAGGACGTTGTTGCAAACAACCTGGCCAACATCAATACCGTGGGATTTAAAAAGGCGAGGGCCGATTTTCAGGATCTCATGTATCAGATATATTCGAAATCAGGGGCCGAGACATCCGGCGGGAGTCAATTGGGTATAGAGATCGGTATGGGCGTAAAACCGATGGCTGTTCAAAAAATGTTTGGTCAGGGTGATTATATGCAGACTGACAATCCATTTGACATTGCTATTGAAGGGGACGGCTTTTTCCAGCTTGATAAGAATGGGGATACTGTTTACACGCGGGCAGGCAATTTCAAGGTTGATAAGGATGGTTCTCTTTGCAATTCTGAAGGGCTTAAATTGATACCTGCAGTGGACGTACCTATGGAAATGGTACATTTTACCGTTGACAGTGGAGGCACATGGACGGCGACCGATGGGCAAGGCAATCCCCTGGCGATCGGAAGAATAGAGCTTGCCAGATTTACCAATCCTGCGGGACTTACCAGCTTGGGGAGAAATCTCTATGACAGAACCGATGCCTCCGGTGACGCTACTGTCGGAAATCCCGGAGAAGATGGTAACGGTACCATCTCCCAGCGTTTTTTAGAAATGTCAAATGTAAATGTTGTGGATGAAATGGTCAAGATGATCGTGGGACAGAGGGCATACGAGATAAATTCAAAGGCCATTCAAACAGCAGATTCCATGCTACAGATGGCCAATGGACTTAAGAGGTAAGAATATAAACTTTCACGGTTTACAGTTAACGGAAATGTTTACTGTAAACTATAACCCTTTATCATGAGGGAGTATTGCGGGTGAGGATATCAGGCAAAACACATAACATAGTTTTCTTAATTACGAGTATTGCCCTCCTCTTTCTCTTCAGCGGTTATCTGTTGTGCGAGGCTTCCGCAGCAGTGATAAGAGGGGAAACGATAAAGGCAACTGTCAGGGCATATATCGAAAAAAACATGCCCTGGCCGGGAAACGCTGTGCGGGTGGAATTTCCCGGCAGGGTGTCCAATTTGAGCCTGACAGGAAAGAAAATTACCTTTCGTGTCCTGAGCAGAAGGAATGAGGATTTTATCGGAGATTCTTCCTTTACTGTCAGGTGTTATGAAAATGATACATTCCTGAGTGAGAAAACGGTCAGAGTAAGGATAGAGGTGCTGATGGATGTTGTAGTCAGTACAAAATCTATTCATAGAAATGTCAGGATTGACCATGATGATGTGAAATTGGTTAAAAGATGGTTTGACCGTTTGCCTTCAAAGATTATCTCAAACCCTGGTACGGTTGTGGGTATGAAACTTCGTACCAATGTTAAGCCGAATGCTGAAATAAAAGGGAATATGGTGAAAAGCATACCGATGGTAAAGAGAGGGAAGCCGGTAAAAATTGTTTTTGAAAACGGCCCGATGAGAATAACGACCGTTGGACTTTCAGAGCAGGATGGAATGTGCGGGGAGTTGATAAAGGTCAGGAATGTATCATCTAAAAAGGTGATTTATGTCAGGGTAACAGGTAATTCTCTGGCAAAGGTGGAGCTCTGAGTGCAGAGATCGGCAAACGTCCAATTTTAAGGTGAACGATATGAAATCAGACAACAACTATTCGACCGCTCGACTACTTAACATAATGTTGTTAGGTATCCTTTTCCTTTTCGTTATTGCCGGATGTTCTTCACATATTAATATAGTGAAAGAAGATGAATTCATTCCTGTTCCGGAGGAGGGAATATCGCTTCCACCCACAGGATCCATCTGGCCAGGTGAAAACGCTAAGAACTCGCTCTTTGCCGACAATAAAGCAAGGTATCTCAATGATATCATTACAATAGTCATAGATGAAACCTCCTCGGGC
>JAFDAI010000132.1 GCA_019313905.1 Deltaproteobacteria bacterium
CCGGAGGAGGAACGGGGGGACATTTGTTTCCTGCTGTTGCTGTAGCCGAAGAAGTTCTGGGGAGGAATCCCGAGAATGCTGTCCTTTTTATAGGAACAGAGAGAGGCCTGGAGGGGAAGATTCTGCGTGGTATGGGGTTTCAACTTAAAACGATCGAGATGGAGGGAATAAGGGGGAGAGGCGTGATAAATATCATCAGAACCCTATTTAAGGTTCCCCGCAGCATGGTGCAGTCCCGGTCAATTATTCGCGATTTCCATCCCGATATTGTTCTGGGTGTCGGGGGATACGCTTCGGGGCCGGCGGTTATGGCGGCGTATTTTATGGGTATAAGGACGGCAATTGCCGAGCAGAATGTCTTGCCTGGTTTTACAAATAGAATTCTTGGAAAGTTCGTTGATAAGAGTTTTATATCCTTTCCGGAAACGAAAGAATGGTTTCCGGAGAAAAGAGTTGTGATAACGGGAAATCCCGTCAGAACCGGATTTTTGAACTATAGCAAAAAGATTCATAAATCAGATGATAAATTTACGCTTCTCATTTTTGGAGGAAGCCAGGGCGCTTCGAGCATCAACATGGCCGCTGTTGAAGCGCTCAATTACCTGGAAGGAATAAAAGATAGATTGAAAATTATTCATCAGACGGGAACCAGGGATCTGGATAAGGTGTCAAAAGCATACAATGACCGTAATATAGATGCCGAGGTTTATCCTTTTATCAATGATATGGTTTCAGCCTACAGATCGGCCGATTTGCTTATATGCAGGTCGGGAGCCACTTCTATAGCTGAAATAACCGCAAGCGGGAAGGCGGCCCTGTTTATACCTTATCCGTTTGCGGCAGGCAATCATCAGGCGCTGAATGCCCGGGCGCTTGTTGATAAAGGGGCGGCGGAAATGATTTCCGAAAGAAGTCTTAACGGGGAGCGTCTTGCAGAGGTTATTGAAAGGCTTTATCGGGCCCCTGAGAGGATCAGAGAGATGAAGAAAAAATCTGCCATACTGGGAAATAAAAGGGCAGCGGCAGATATCACGGACGAATGTCTGGACCTGATCGGATAGATAAAAGTATGAATGCCGGCATAAAAAGAGGACTGATGCAAAGAAAGATAAAACATATCCATTTTGTGGGTATCGGTGGCATAGGAATGAGTGGTATTGCCGAGGTGCTCTTAACCCTGGGCTATACAATAAGCGGGTCCGATGCCAGTAAATCGGATATTACGCTAAGACTGACATCACTAGGTGCCGTAATTTTTTATGGCCATAGACCGTCAAATCTTGGAGATGTTGATGTTGTAGTGACGTCAACGGCGATCAAGGAAGATAATCCCGAGGTTACCGAGGCACACAACAGAAATATTCCGGTTATCCCGAGGGCCGAAATGCTGGCCGAGCTGTTGAAGATGAAATTTTCAATAGCTGTTTCAGGCAGTCACGGGAAAACAACAGTAACTTCCATGATTGCAACGATACTTGCCCATGGCGGTCTGGATCCAACGATGGTGATAGGGGGAAAGCTGGGCAGCATAGGGAGCAATGCAAGGCTGGGAGACGGAGAGATTATTGTGGCGGAGGCCGATGAGAGTGACGGCTCTTTTCTCAGATTAAATCCATCCATTGCTGTAATTACAAATATCGATCGCGAACACCTCGACTACTATCCGGGTATCGGAGAGATTAAGGACGCATTTCTGCAGTTTGCCAATGCAGTTCCTTTCTACGGCACTACCGTACTCTGCTACGATGACAACAACATAAAGGACATGCTGCCAAGAGTTAAAAGGAGCGTTGTCACATATGGGCTTTCTGATGGATCCGACTATAGGGCCACCGATATATCCTTTAATGGTTTAACATCGATGTTTTCAGTGTACTGCAGGGGGGATTTTTTGGGGAATATTTCGCTTCATGTTCCGGGCTTGTTTAATATTTACAATTCCATGGCCGCAATTGCCATAGCACGTGAACTTGACATGGAATTTCCTGTAATTCAGGAGGGCATCCAGATTTACAGAGGTGTGCATCGCAGACTGGAGATCAAAGGCAATGTGGACGGTATCACAATAGTGGATGATTACGGCCATCATCCGACAGAGATCAAGGCAACCCTGGCAGCGGTACGGGAGGTGTGGAAAAACAGGATCATTGCCGTGTTTCAACCCCATCGTTATACGCGCACCATGACTCTTTT
>JAFDAI010000068.1 GCA_019313905.1 Deltaproteobacteria bacterium
GTAATATCGCTTCATGGAAACCTCCTTGTGGTTTATTTCCGGGCGAGTTCATCTCGACCCGGCAGTTTACATGTAAACATTGTGAACCGCTTGGAGGTTTCCTTCAATCTTTTTGACTTATGCATTCAAACAGCGCCCTTTTATTGTTTTCGGGGTCTTCCCCTGGGTCGAATATTCAGCGATCTCCCTACTATCGCCTCAATGCCCTTCCTGAAATCCTCATCCCCGCAAGGCCTGCCCGACATGACATTCACCTTCAGCCGTTCTACGACTTCCGCTGATTCAGTATCTCTCAAATACCGAGACCAGTTATCAATCTCGTCACAGAGATGGCAGGTGTCCGACAGAATTCCATCTGATGCTATTCCACAATGGCCTCGTGCGCTTGACCATGTATAGTCTTCTGGCTCCTCCACTATCCCTGCACGTACGGGATTGTTCTCCACATAGCGAATCGCGGCGTAGAGGTGCCTGTCATCAAGAATACTTGAATAATACCGGCCTTGCCAGAGGTGCCCGGTTACTCCCTTTCTTCGATTGTAATACTGTGAGTACCGCATATGGAGGGTGTTGAGGGTACGGGCAAGTGAATTATCATTACGGGGGACACACACAAAATGAACATGATTGCTCATTAAACAGTATGACCAGATGTCCAGCGAATACTTCTCCGAGTATTCCTTGAGCCATGCAAGATATTGCCGGTAATCTGCATCAGATTCAAAAACGGTCTGCCGGTAGTTCCCCCTCTGGGTCACATGGTATGGATAATTCTTGGCAATGATTCGTGCGACGCGTGGCATGCAGTTACAATATAATTGTAACAACCAGTCTGTCAATAAAAAAGGGCGCTGTCCCTATTTAAATATCTATCTATTTATGTATTTATGCCGTTTCCTCTTGACAAATATACTGTTTACTGGACAATTGCAACGAGATGAGCGGCAGAAGGAATACTGTCATGGCAAATGGGAGGGACGATATGGATGATCGGGAACTTGAGATACTGGCTTTGAAGTATGGATTGTCCGCGGATCTTCTGCGGGAATACCGCGGGATATTCCGGGAAAACGGAATTCCTGTTTCTCTCAGTGGGAAAATACCGGAGCGCGCGGAACGGATAGTTATGGTCTCGACCCATGGTTACTGGGGAGACCCGCCTCCCGCCGGTGTTCCTGACACGGGTGGACAGACATACTACGTACTGGAGGTATCAAAAACATGGGCACAGCAGGGAAGAAAAGTAATAATTGTTGCAAGGCACTTTAACTCCTATCCACGTGTGGAGCGGTTTGCGGAGAACCTGTGGCTTGTCCGGATCCCGGCGGGCGGAGATGAGTTTGTGCGCAAGGAGGATATTTATCCTCTTGTTCCGGAATTGGCGGAGGGTGTGGTTGCCGTGTCCTCACTCTTTGGCGCTCATGCCGTGATGGGACACTATGCGGACGGGATGGTCTGCGCACTGGAGACGGGGGAAAGACTCGGTATACCGGTGGTGGTAATCCCCCATTCACTCGGAATAAACAAGGTGATCTCCCTCGGACTGGACCCGGATGATCCCGGCATGTGGTTCGACAGGCAATACAACTTTGGAACAAGAGAAGATTTTGAGCTGGCATCCCTCAGGGGAGCTGATTTCGAGATAGCGAACACGCTCAGAGAACCTGCCGTGCTGAACAAATACTATGGATGTGATTTTCCAAATGTTGTCATGCCGGCCGGTGCCGGAACGGCCTTCTTTGATATTGGCAGGGACCCCCAAACGGAAACGCTGGAACGATACGGCCTAATCCCGGGCCGATATCTCATCTATTTCGGACGTTTCTCTAAAGCAAAAAATGTCCAAGGGGTGGTGAAGCTCTTTGGCGAGGCAAAACGCTTCGATCCCCAGCTTATGGAAGAGATAAAGCTTGTGCTTGTGGGAGGATCTCCAGGAGATCCTCTGCCCGAGGAGGTATCTGTTGAGAAACACGTGTCGGATACAATAACAGAATATAAATTGACAAACGACAATATCGTAAGGCTTCCCAGCCAGCCCTGGAGTGTCCTGGCGGTTCTCGCGCACCACTGTCTGGCCTATATCGGCATGCAGTTTATGGAGCCCTTCGGCATGGGCGTCGCGGAGGCCATGGCGGCATCCGCCCCCGCTGTCATTTCCAGAAAGGCGGGTATAACAAAGTGGATAAAGGATGGTCGTGACGCTGTTGTCGTGGACCCCGGTGATCCGTGCGGCACCGCTCGAAAATTGACAGGGATTATGAAGAAGAGCGGCGCATTGGGGAAGATCGCTTCCAGCGGGCATGCTCTCGCGCTGGACACATTCAACTGGAAGGCTATCGGAACACGACAGGGGGAGATCATAGATTCTCTCTGCCGGGGTGAAATTCCCGGCGGCGCCGTTGACGGGAGCATAACACAGAGAAAAAGAGAGGGGCGTGCTTATCACAGAGCGGTCTTCACCTGGCGTGGAGATCCCCCGGAGATTAAATCACGGCATGAAAAGGCCGCGAAGGATCTGCTCCCTTACATTATTGAACAGACAAACGACCTGCGACACAAGGGAAAAAGAACAATTGTTGTGCTTGGGGGAGAATCAGGGGCGGGAAAGACCGAGATAGCGGAATACCTGAGGTATCTTCTAAGGGGTGAAAAAATACGGGGCGTCACAATAGCGGGAGACGCCTTCTTCAAACTGGCGCCGGAAGCAAACCACCAGGCGCGTCTTGACGCATATTCAAGAGGAGAATTAAGACAGTATGTGGGCCCGGGCGAAGTGGATCTGGAACGTCTGGATTCCATACTGGGAAATGCCGCTGACAGGAGTGTAAATGAGGTCTTTGTGCCATCTGACTGCAGGCGGCTCGGTTCGAGAAGATATGCGCGCGTGCCGGTCGCGCTTGCCGGGGTAGATGTTGTTCTTGTTGATCTGACCTATGGCTTGGTCCTGAAGAACGCAACTCTGAAGGTATTTCTTGAATCAGATTACAGGAAAAGAATAGCTGCTGTGAAGAAAAGAAATCTGGCCCGCGATCCGGACCAGGATTTTGACTTCATTCTGAGGATTCTGGAGATAGAACATCGGATCATACAGGGATTGAGGGAACAGGCCGATATTATTGTTACGAGTGATTACGAGGCAAGGCCGCGATAACTGGCTCCAATCAACCCCGTGTACTGTTTAGTCCCTTGATTATGTTTAGTTAAACATCCAAAATTAAACATTGTCTTTATACTCATTATTCCTGCAGGTAGTTCCCTTCGATACCCAAATAAGGATGGCGATAAAGAAAACCAGGAGAGCAACCAGGCCTCCAGCGAAGAAGTATACCGCGCCGAGGCTCCATGTTTCCTTGATCCACCCCACACTGTAGATCGCAAGTGACCCAACCCCGAAAACCAGGATGAATTTTATGCCGTATCCGGTGCTTCTCCATTTGCCCGGTGTATATCTTGCCACAAGACTGTTCTCGATGGGCTGCATGCCCAGTGCGAAAAATATGTAAATACCGGCCGATATAACGAGCAGCTCTTGGCTTAACGCGCCCATCAGGATGATGAAGGGGAGACTGAGACCGTGGAATGCAAGGTACATCCACCTGAGATCGTACCTGTCCGCCATTCTACCCCCCGCAATCTGTCCCGGGATACCGATCATGTAGATGAGTGAGGCCAACAGCGTGGCAGCTGCCGTCTTTGCCCCGGTAAGATTATGCAGATTTATACCACTGAGAAAATCCCAGAGAAAAGAGGCCTTGAGTTCAAGATAAGCCGGAAGAACAACGCTGTTGCCTCTATAGACAAGACCGGCAATGGTCATGATAACGCACAAAATCAGAAAATATTTCACGTTGCTATTACCATTTTCAGAACTCGAGGCATCTTCCTTTGCCTCCGTGTGTACTGGTGTCTCGTCGATATCCACCATGAATAACATGATTCCCCAGATAATGCTCAAGGCGCCAATTATTAGATAGGTGGCTTCCCACCCGACCAGCCAGTTCAGGAGGCCGGCTGCGAAGGGCGCGCTGATCATCCCAAGATTTCCCGCTACGCCGTTAATGCCGAGGGCCATCCCCCTGTTCTTCATGCCGAGCGATATCAACCCCATTCCGGCAGGATGATAACTGCTGGCAAAGAAACCGATAACAGCGAGGGAAAACATCATTGATGTCCTGGTATCTGAAAAGGCGGTCAGCATGGCGCCTAAGCTCGTCCCAACAAAAAAGATTATCAAGGTGATGCGGTTATTGAATCGATCCGAAATCATTCCCCAGGGAAGAGCGGCAAGTCCGTACAGGAGATACATGAAAAAACTTATCTTCAATACATCTCCCAGGCTCATCTTCAACGAAATCATGAGTGGTATGGCCAGCGCAGGGAATATCATCTCGTAAAAATGCGTGAAAAAATGGGCAACGCAGGTAAAAATCATTATCTTTTTTTCATTGTTCATAAATGTGATTCCTTATTTTTTACGCCCTGTAACAGTCCATGCCTGAGTGGTTGTCTCTGGTTATTCGTTATTAATCTCCAAGTGTATATCTGAACTTCGCCACTATATTGAGCTTTGCCAGGTCGAACGCTGTGGGAAAGGGTGAAAATGGAGCGGCCGATCTTATGGCGTGTAGCGATTCCGCATCGAGCAACCCATAACCTGATGAAGTGATGACGCGTGAAGCCGCAAGAATACCCTTTTCCACTATTGAAAACTCGACTACTGTAGTTCCCCCCTCCCCACGGGCAAAGGCATCGTCGGGATATGACCATTTTCTATCTATACTCTGTTTTACCTGAAGCAGATATGGATAGTATCTCGTGTCCGTGCTGTCAAGGTCTATGGTATCTACAGCGCCGCTCCTGGTGGATTTACGGATATTCTCCGGTGAATCGCGCAAGGCATTTTTTTCACTGTTGGGTGTTTCCCCGGTTTTGTTCAGACGTTTTTCGAGGCTGACGGTAAAAACATCTCCCCCGTCTGTATGGCCATTGCCTCCCAGGAAGCCCGACAAGGCCAGAACGATTATGTGACCCGCAAGTGAAAGTATTATGGTTATTACAAAAATCTTTCTTGAAATCATATCCTCTACCGTTTGGTGTATTATATACGGTACTTTCGAGATAGTTTCCATCCAGAAATGGTCTTTTCCTGCTTATTATGATATTATTTTTGAATGCAAAGCGATGAACATTTTATGAGGATGGCTCTTGATGAGGCTGAGTCCGCTCTTGAATCGGGAGAAGTTCCCGTGGGTGCGGTAATCACCATGGAAGACAGGGTGCTTGCGAAAGCCCATAACAGCCCCATCCTGATGAAAGATCCGACTGCCCACGCGGAGATACTTGCTATTCGGGAGGCCGCGAACAGAACAGAGAACTACAGGCTTACCGGAACAACGATTTATGTGACCATTGAACCCTGCACAATGTGCGCGGGGGCAATTATTCATGCGAGGATAGCGAGACTTGTATTTGGCGCCACAGATCCCAAGGGAGGGGCCATCTCTCTCTATGACATGTTTGGTGACAAAAAACTCAACCATTTTGTCGACGTAACGGGCGGGGTGCTTGAGGAGGAATGCGGTAAAATTTTGAGTAGATTTTTCCGCGAAAAAAGGATATGAGGGCAAGTCCTGTAAAAATGGATAAACAGTTTATCTTTACGTGGAGAGGTACCGAAGTGGTCGTAACGGGATCGACTCGAAATCGATTTGGGGGCCAAAAGCTCTCACGTGGGTTCGAATCCCACCCTCTCCGCCAATTATCACTTTTAGATGTTACTTATAACGCAATCATTGATACTCTATCCAAAATTGCCAAAGCTCTCAATGTTGGCGTAAATAATTTAATGCGAAAATAATTTATGGCAAAGATAAAAGATATTCCAAAAGTTAATAGACCACGAGAAAGATTTCTTAAGAGGTTTTGGTGTTAAGAATGCAACCACTGGGTATTGGTACTATCATTGGATTGATTTTATTTTAACCAAGATTTCAGAATAACTATGGCAATACAATTACTTTCAAATTTAAATTACCCAATCGGTAATATTGTGAATCAAGAAATGCAAAATGCTAATAATGTGCAGATTGCAGTTGCGTTTTTGAAGTATTCAGGTATAAAAATTATTGAGAGATCTTTGAAACGATGTCTTGGTAATGGAGGAAATATTGAACTCATTGCGGGATTAGACTTTAAAACAACAGATCCCCAATCCATTCATTATTTTATAAACCTAAAAAAAGAATACTCAAATATTAAATTTTATTGCTTTGGAGATAGACAAGAGAACAAAACAAACATTGTTTTTCATCCCAAAATCTATCTTTTTGAAAATGGAAGAGAGACAACCGGAATTGTCGGAAGTGCGAATTTAACAAGAGGCGGTTTAATTTCAAATTTTGAAGTAAATACCGTTTTCAAAGAAACGAAACCTCTCTATTTTTCACAACTTCAAGCTATTTACAATTCTGTAAAATTTACCGATTCGGTCTTTTCTCCTGATGAAGAGTATTTAGCTGGCTATTCAGATGTTTACAAAACATTCTTGAATAATGAAAATAAATCCCGCGAAGATAAAGGTTTACAAAAAGTCATTAAGGAAATACAGAAAAAAGAAGAAATTTTACCAGGAACTGTTCCATCTTTAAAATCTTTGATTATTGATATTATCAGAAAAAAACAAGAACGAGGTCAAGAATTTGTTCAGTTGCAAGATATCTATCAAGAATTAGAACAAATTGTAGAAGAAAAAAATCTTAATTATAAAATGGATACATTTAAAAATACAATAAGAGGAGAATTTAATAAACACGAAAACAGCAGTAAACATCCTGATAATATGGACCTTTTTATCCGTTCTGCCATGGGGAAAGGATTTTATTCTTTGACCGAAAAAGGTAAAAATTACAAAGGTCGTTAATTTTTAAAAATTATGGCACAGCACATATCAATAAAAGAAATCGAATCAAAAGGCTTTCAGGAAATTTATAAGAATATTAGTGAAAGTTTTAAAAAAGGAATTTCAACAATCCGTTCGTCTTTGAAATTTCAAGAAATTTGCGACAAAAATTTTAAAGAATCAGAAAATGATTTAGTTTTTACAAATTGGAGAAATGTAAATAGTGAAAGAGAGCGTTTTGAAATTCATTTTGATTCTCAAAGAAATGAAATTACAAATATTTACTTTGTGAAATAGCAACAATTTATTTTTGCTGACCCCAAAAACTAGGAAAATGGAGAGATGTCCGAGCGGCTGAAGGAGCACGACTGGAAATCGTGTGTATGCCCTCAAAGGTGTACCGGGGGTTCGAATCCCCCTCTCTCCGCCATATATTTTCAGGGGTCTGCGACAAAAAAGTAGGTACATAAGAGCAAATCGTATTGACATGGTTGAGTTTTTCCCCTATTATCTGGATGCCATATAGCAATCAGATAATAGGAGGACATCCATGGA
>JAFDAI010000030.1 GCA_019313905.1 Deltaproteobacteria bacterium
TGTAACCGCGGTACAGATCGGCGACCCCATAACCCAGAAAAAGATGACGGATTTTCTCCTTATCGCGAGGGACAAAAACCTCTACAGGGCAATAACAGACAACGGCGCCGGCGGTCTTTCATCGTCAGTCGGTGAAATGGCCACACTCTGCGGAGGATGCAAGATTGATCTCAAGAGGGCTCCCCTGAAATACGCCGGGCTCAAACCATGGGAAATCCTTATATCAGAGGCACAGGAGCGGATGAGCCTTGCGGTACCCCCTGAAGATTGCGAGGCATTTCTCGACCTTGCCGAAAAAATGAACGTCGAGGCTACCATTCTCGGCACCTTCACCAATTCCAGAAAGTTTCATGTTTGTTACGGGGACGATACCGTGGCTTATCTCGACATGGAGTTCCTGCATGATGGACTCCCCCGGATGCGACTGAACGCGAAGTGGACACCTCCTCAATATGAAGAACCGGGGTTCCCGGAACCGGACGATATGGGACGCGCCCTGAAAGACATGCTTTCACGTTTGAATATCTGCAGCAAGGAATCGGTCGTCAGGCAGTACGACCATGAAGTGCAGGGCGGAAGTGTGATCAAACCGCTGGTCGGCGTCGCAAACGATGGCCCTGGTGATGCGGCGGTAATAAGACCGATACTCGATTCATTCGAAGGCGTTGTCGTGGCAAATGGAATCTGCCCCCGCTACAGCGACATCGACACATATCACATGGCGGCCTGCGCAATAGACGAGGCCGTCAGAAACACCATAGCCGTGGGGGGCTCTCTCGACAGGTTGGCGGGCATAGACAATTTCTGCTGGTGCGATCCGGTGGAATCGGAGAAGACCCCGGACGGTCAATATAAGCTGGCACAGCTCGTCCGTGCGAACAGAGCGCTCTACGATTATACAAAGGCATACGGGGTTCCTTGCATCTCCGGAAAAGACAGTATGAAGAATGACTATATCATAGGAGAAACGAAAATATCGATACCGCCGACCCTGCTATTTTCCACAATGGGAAAAATTGAGGATGTAAGGAAGGCGATTACCATGGACGCGAAGAAGCCGGGTGATCTGGTGTATGTGCTGGGTGAAACCCGCGAAGAACTCGGAGGGTCTGAGTGGTTCGCCCTGCACGGGTTTACGGGCAATAATGTTCCCAAAGTAAATGCCGTCAAGGCAAAGAAACTCTACAACGCATTGACCGGGGCGATCGACAGGGGGCTGGTTGCCTCCTGCCATGACTGCTCAGATGGAGGACTCGGCATTGCCCTCGCCGAAACCGCCTTTGCCGGAGGACTTGGGATGGATCTTGATCTTTCCCGTATCCCGCGCGAAGGGATCGAAAGAGATGATTACCTCCTTTTTTCAGAATCGCAGAGCAGGTTTGTGACAACTATCTCCCCCGAATCGAAAGAAGAGTTCGAAGACATCATGGCGGGAAATACCATTGCCTGCGCAGGAAAGATGACATCGGAAGGGACTTTGAGGATTTCCGGAACGGATGGAAAGAATATTATAGAAGAAGATATTAACGACTTGAAAAAGGTGTGGCAGAAACCGCTGAACTTTTAGAAAAGCAAGGATAATGGCAAACAGAGTAAAATCAATCGTAATAACTGGAAACGGCACAAACTGCGAAATGGAAATGGCCCATGCCTGCAGGCTTGCGGGGTCCGCCGAAGTGGATATTGTCCATATCAGCGAACTGCTTTATGGCGAAAAACGTTTGGACGATTATCATTTCCTCAATCTCCCCGGCGGCTTTCTGGATGGAGACGATCTGGGGTCCGCAAAGGCAGGAGCGAACAGGATCATCCATGCAGATATCAAGGGCGGAAAAGACAAACTGTACGCACAGTTTGTCAAATTCATTGCTGACGGCAAACTTATCCTGGGGGTATGCAACGGCTTTCAGCTCATGATCAAGCTTGGCCTGCTGCCGGCATTTGACAAAGATTATTCCACCCAGACAGTTACGCTGACATTCAACGATTCGGGACGCTTTGAAGACCGGTGGGTCTCCCTCAGAATAAACGGGGATTCAACCTGCGTTTTTACAAGGGGTCTTGAAAAAATATATCTTCCCGTAAGACACGGCGAGGGAAAAATCGTCACAAAAAACCCTGCTATACTGGAGAAACTACACACAAACAATCATATCGTCATGCAGTACAGTGATGAAAATTATGAAAGAGCAACGATGGATTATCCGGACAATCCAAACGGTTCGGTGGATGCCATTGCGGGAATATGCGATGAAACAGGGAGGATCTTCGGCCTTATGCCTCACCCGGAAGCATATCTCCACTACACCAATCACCCCCGATGGACGAGAGAAAATCTGCCTGAAGACGGAGCGGGACTTTCAATTTTCAGAAACGCTGTCGACTTTATAAAAAAAGACCTTTAAATCTGTAGTTAATCCTGCCATACTAGCGTAGTTTCAAAGGGGAACTGCTTTGACTGAAAACAGGAATGGACCGATTGCCTTTTCAAAGATGTCCGGCCACGGGAATGACTTCATTGTCATAGACAACCGCTCCGAAGATATTATCACAAACTGGAGCGAACGCGCCTCTGTATGGTGCAAACGCCGCACCTCTATCGGAGCTGATGGCCTTCTCATAATCGAGCCGGGCAAGGCTGGTGATTTCAGGCTGAGGATATTTAACGCCGACGGAAGCGAGCCGGAGATGTGCGGAAACGGCGCGCGATGCGCGGCCGGATTTGCCATGGAAAAGGGCTTCGCGAAATCTCAGATGGTTATGGAGACAGAGGCGGGAATGGTCGGCGCCTTCGTAAAGGATAAAATGGTCGCCATCCAGCTTACAGCCCCATCTTCTTCGGAAGATAAAAACTTCCTGGACATAGACGACACGCATATTCCCTTCTATTCCATAAATTCAGGGGTCCCGCACGCCATAATATTCAGGGACAGGGTTGCAGAAATGCCGGCGGATGAAGTGACAAAGACAGGATACGCGGTCAGATCTCACCCGGCATTCGAACCCGCGGGAACAAACGTTGATTTTGTGGAGATTATCGGACCGGGCCGTATACACGTGCGTACCTATGAAAGAGGTGTTGAGGGAGAGACCCTGGCATGCGGAACAGGGGCGGTAGCATCGGCCATTATCAGCAGCAGGTTTAAGGGCGTGGGAGAACCCCCGATCCAGGTTGAGATGCCCGGCGGAATTCTCACCGTTGATTTCAAAAGTGAGGGCAATTCCTTTGAGGATGTGTGGCTTAAGGGAAAAGTTGAATTTGTTTATGAAGGCAAAATAGCTCTGTAACGAAGTAAATATAAATTGATCATAGGATACAATATGGAAGAAATCGTTGTGGTTTTTGATTTTGGTTCACAAACCGCGCAGCTCATTGCGAGACGTATACGTGAGCTTGGAGTGTACTGCGAGATAGTGAGACATGATATCTCAAAAGATGAATTGTTGAAATTAGAGCCCGCGGCAATTGTACTCTCCGGCAGCCCCTTTTCCGTGTTTGACCCCGGGCACCCCAGAATGGACCGGCGTATATTAGACATGGGAGTCCCCGTACTGGGCATATGCTATGGCATGCAACTGCTGGCAGAAATAATGGGCGGCACGGTAGAGAAGGGAAAAGAAGGAGAGTACGGGCCCGCACGGATAGAAGTGGCAGACCCGACCGGTATTTTCAGGGATATGCCATCCAGCCTTAATGTCTGGATGAGTCATGGAGATCATGTGACAAAGATTCCCGAAGGATTCCGGACGCTGGCCGGTACTCCCGCGTGCCCCATATCCACAATGGGCGGCGGCAAGATATATGGAATACAGTTTCACCCCGAGGTAGTTCACACACCGAAAGGTTCAGACATCATCGGAAACTTCCTGTTCAACGTCGCCTCCTGCAAGGGTGGGTGGACGATGGGCAGATTCGTGGACGAATCGGTAAAGAAAATCAAAACTCTTGTGGGAAATCATAACGTAATCTGCGGACTTTCCGGCGGAGTAGATTCCTCGGTTACAGCAGCGCTGATAAACCGCGCTATCGGAGACCGGATGAAGGCCATTTTTGTAGACAACGGCCTTCTGAGAAAAGGAGAAGTGGAGGAAATACGCTCCATGTTCACCAATGATTATCCCTTCAATTTTCGAATCGTGGACGCCGCGGACCTGTTTCTTGATGAGCTGAAGGGGGTAGTTGATCCCGAGACTAAACGGAAAATTATAGGAAAAACCTTTATCGACGTGTTCTATGACGCGGCATCGGATGTAAGGGGGGCAAAATTCCTGGCGCAGGGAACGCTCTACCCGGATATCATAGAAAGCCGGTCGGCACTCGGAGGGCCTTCTTCCACTATAAAGAGTCATCACAACGTGGGAGGGCTGCCGGAAGATCTCAACTTCGAACTGATCGAGCCCCTGAAAGAGCTTTTCAAGGACGAAGTACGACTTCTCGGAAAAGAGCTGGGCCTGCCCTCAAAGCTTCTTGCCCGCCAGCCCTTCCCGGGCCCTGGACTGGCGGTGCGTATAATAGGCGAAGTCACCAGAGACGACCTGGCTATACTGCGGGGAGCGGACCTGATCGTGCGGGAAGAGATAGAGCGCTATGATGAAAACAGGGAAATATGGCAGTTTTTCGCAGTTCTGCTGCCGGTCAAGAGCGTCGGAGTCATGGGCGATGAGCGCACCTATGCCAACGTGGTGGCGCTGAGAGCTGTAACAAGCCTGGACGCGATGACGGCGGACTGGGCCAGGATTCCCTATGATGTCCTGGGACGTATATCCTCAAGGATAATCAACGAAGTAAAGGGTGTGAACCGTGTCGTGTACGATATCAGTTCAAAACCACCGAGCACAATAGAATGGGAGTGATTTAACAGCTGTTTAAAATAGGCACTGCTGGTCACAAGACAAATTTTCTAAAAAAACAGATACCTTGGGGGAACTTGACATGAAGAAGACATTTTCTTTTACAGGAGCGAAAAAGATAGTATTCGGTAACGGGACATTTGAACAATTGGCTGAACATATAGGGGAGCTTGGCGGAAAGACGCCGCTGATAGTCCTTGACAGAAGTCTTTCCCTTGCAGGATTCCGAGAGAAGGTATCGGGTTATTTTGAAAAATCCGGTATGGGTGCAATCATCTTTGACAGGGTGGAGGGAGAACCCCCCCTGGAACTGGCTGACGAAGGCGCCAAGGCGGCCACTGATGAAAAGTGCGATATAGTCGTTGGAATCGGCGGAGGGAGCACAATGGATGTCGCAAAGGCCGTGGCAGTTATAGCGGCTAACAAGGGAAAGGCCAAAGACTATCTGGGGCTGAGCATGATCCCGGGACCGGGTCTCCCCACAATCATGGTTCCGACAACCGCCGGCACCGGGAGCGAAGTAACCTTCACCTCCGTTTTCATAAGAAAGGATCTGAACAAGAAAGAGGGTATGAACAGTCCGTATCTGTATCCCGATATCGCCCTCCTCGACCCGGAATTGACTCTGAGCATTCCATCGGATGTTACCGCAACCACCGGCATTGACGCCCTGTGTCACGCCATAGAATCATATACCTCGATCACGGCAAGTCCCATGAGCGAGATGGTGTCGCTGGAGGCAATCAACCTGATTTCATCGAGCCTTCGGACATGCGTCCACAATGGATCCGATCTGGAAGCAAGAGAACAGATGCTCCTGGGGAGTATGTATGCCGGGCTGGGGCTGGCAAATGCCGGTGTTACTGCCGTGCATTCCCTTTCCTACCCACTTGGAGGCATGTACGGAATCCCACATGGACTGGCGAACACGCTTCTGCTTCCGGCGGTTATGAATTTCAACCTCCCGGGGACGCTGGAAAAGTTTGCCGTGATTGCCGAGATTATGAGCGAGCCCACGGATGACCTCTCTCTTAACGAAGCCGCGGGTCTGGCAATCAGTGCGGTAGAGGACCTGATCGATGACTGCGGCATATATGACAGCCTGGAGACACTGGACATAGAGGAGGAAGATTTTCCAAAGCTGGCAAAGGCCGCGATGACTGTGGCTAGGCCACTCGAAAACAACCCCCGCAGGATGACAGAAGAAGACGCCATAGAGATATACAATGACGCGTACTAAAATAGAAGGTTGATGCACTCATAAAAAGTCAAATTTAAATGGCAAAGTAAAAAGCTTCAAATTCAAGGCGCGCAAATCATGAGGAACGAGGCGTACTTACCGTACGCCGCAGTGACGAAGGATGCAGCGGAACGCAGAAGTTGGACTTTTTACAAAGCCATCAAAGTCGGAGGCAATATAATGGCAGGATCTGAACTAATAGGAAAAGAAGAAGCAAAGGAAGTCATGGACATACTGGAGACCGGGGTCTTCATGCGGTATGGATTTGATGAAGAGCGAAAGGGTGTTTTCAAGGTAAAGGAATTTGAAAAGGCATTCGCTGATTATCTGGGCATTGGTTATACCCTGGGTGTAACATCCGGGTCCTCGGCGCTGAAGGTTGCCTTGACAGCCATGGATGTAGGGCCCGGCGATGAGGTTATCGCTCCCGCGTTTGATTTTATCGCCACCTATGAGGCGATATTGGAAGTGGGTGCAATACCAGTAATGGGCGACATAGACGATTCGCTGAATCTTGACCCGGACGATATCGAATCAAAGATAACACCCTTCACGAAATGCGTGATTCCGGTGCACATGTGCGGGGCGTCCGCGCGTATAGATAAAATCATGGAAGTTGCGAAAAAGCACAACCTACCCGTCCTCGAGGACAACGCCCAGGCCTGCGGTGGGACCTATCATGGAAAGAAACTGGGAACATTCGCGGACATGGCGATCCTGAGCTTCGATTACTATAAGACTATGACCACCGGCGAGGGAGGCATGGTCCTGACGAACAGTAAAGACCTGTATGACAGGTCCGACTGGTACCATGACCACGGCCATGATCACAACCCCAATGTAGGCCGGGGAGATGAGGGAAGATCCTTCCTCGGATTCAACTTCCGCATGAATGAATTCCAAGGGGCAGTAGGCTTGGCACAACTGAGAAAACTGGACTACATCATCGCCGAGCAGCGGAAAAACAAGACCATTCTGAAGGATGCCCTGGGTGATATAAAGGGAATCGGCTTCAGAAAGCTCTTCGATCCTGACGGTGACACAGCCACATTTCTGGGCTTTAACCTCCCGGATGAAGCAACCACGAAGAGATTCCAGAAGCTGCTCGGTTCAAAGGGAGTGAGCACGATATACTACAGAGACAACACGTGGCATTACGCTCCGAGATGGGAACACCTTATCGCGCGGGCAACTGCCAATTCAAAACAATTCCCCTTCACCAATCCCATGTACAGGGGAACGGTCGAATACCGCGTGGAAGACATTCCCCACTCTGAGGATATCATGAGCAGGACACTCTTCATGATAATACCTGTAAAGATGGCTGAAGAGAAAATGAATGAGACAGTAGGCGCAATAGAAGAGGCGGCAAGGGAACTTTAGAATTGATGGATTGAAAAAAATTATGCCGAATGTAATATGTATCATACCCGCGAGATATCAGTCATCACGGTTCGAGGGGAAGCCGCTGGCGGATATATGCGGCAAACCCATGATACAGCATGTCTATGAAAAGGCGGCCGGGGTTGATATGGTATCGTATGTCGCGGTGGCCACGGATGATGAGCGCATCTTTGAACGGGTGAGAGGGTTCGGGGGAAACGCCGTCATGACATCCGGAGATCACCTGTCCGGAACGGACAGGATTGCAGAGGCCGCGGAAAACCTCGGTCTGAATGATTCGGATATTATCGTGAACGTCCAGGGAGACCAGCCCCTTTTCGAACCCGTCCAGATAGAAGAAGTGGCCAGTCCCCTTCTGGACGACCCGTCATTGAACTTCTGCACACTTATATACGAGATAAAGAGGGAAGAGGAGATACGCCATCCCAACGCGGTCAAGGTCGTCTTCGACAAGGATCACTACGCTCTCTACTTCTCCCGAGCGACAATCCCCTATGACCGCGACAAGAAAGAGTGGGTCCCCTATTACAAACACCACGGAATATACTCATACAGAAAATCATTCCTGCGAATCTTCACAAACCTGAAGGCGGGGCACCTGGAAGAAACCGAGTCTCTTGAACAACTGAGGGCACTGGAAAATGGGTACAGAATAAAGGTCGTTGAAACCCTCCATGATTCCGTAGAGGTGGACACACCGGAAGAACTCGAAAGGGTAAGGGGGATACTAGCCGACGGTGATCCGGGTTGCCAAAAGGAAAAAGCTTTCCAATAATTGAAAGAAATGACATATTTTTATAAAATCATGTTGTGTAATATGTGATGTTGATATTTCCATTAAATTTCAAGTAAACCATGCTGAGGAAATAGAAAAATGAACGGCTTTTACAATAAAGTGTTGCATGTCAATCTCAGTCAGAAATCATTTGAAGAAGAACATATCGATGATGAGATTTACAGAGAATTTCTGGGCGGGAAGGGGCTGGCCACTTATCTCCTGTTGAATAATACAAAAGCAGGTATTGACCCCCTGTCGGAAGACAATGTGATTGTTTTTCCAACAGGCCCGGCTACAGATACGAAGGTCTGGGGTTCATCCAGACATTTGGTAGTCACCAAATCACCTTTAACCGGTATATATGGTGAGGCTTATGCCGGGGGCAAGGTAGCTGAACCGCTAAGCATGACCGGGTATGACGCTATCTTGATCAAGGGAGCCTCCAGTGAGCCTGTCTATCTTGAGATTTCCCATAAAAAGGTGATATTCCATGATGCCTCCCATATCTGGGGTAAAGATACTTATGAAACCGACGATATTATCCGGCAGGAAGTGGGGGTCAAAAATGCCGGGATCGTGGTTATAGGACCGGCCGCGGAAAACCTGGTAAAGTTTGGTATAATTGCGAATAACTACTGGAGGTCACTATCCAGAACCGGCCCTGGAACTGTGCTGGGATCAAAGAAAGTCAAAGGTATAGCCTTCTACGGAGATAAAAAGAAAGAAATATCCAACCCTGACCTCCTTAGTAAACTCTGGAAAGAAACAAGGGGTCGAAATAAGAAAAACCCCAGGCTCGAGAAGTACCGTGAAGAAGGTACCATTATGTCGGTGGCTTTAACCAACAAGGCAGGCGCTTTCCCCTCAAAATACTGGTCCCTGGGAACCTATGACAAGTGGCAGGGCCTGAGTACTGATGCGTTGAAGAAAAAATGTAAAATCAGGGCGGTGGCATGTCCAAAATGTTTTATAGCCTGTGGGAACGCAGGGGAAGTCGCCGTGGGAAGACACAAAGGATTAAAGTTTGAGGGTCCTGAATTTGCCACTGTTAATGCCCTTGGCGGGCAGTGCATGATCGACGATATTACAGAAGTCGTTTATCTTAACGATGTATGCGACAGGTTGGGTATCGACACAGTAACCGCCGGCAACCTTGCCGCCTTCACCATTGAGGCTTCTCACAGGAAAGCAATTGGAGAGAAACTTGAATATGGTGATGTTGATGGTATTGCCGCTCTGTTCAACAAGATAGCCCGGAGAGAGGGAATCGGGGCTATTCTGGCTGAAGGTGTACGGTATGCCGCAAAGGAGTGGGGTCTGGAATATCTGGCCATGCATGTCAAGGGGTTGGAAATGTCAGACTATGAGCCACGCGTCCTGAAAGGAATGGCGTTGGCCTATGCCACTTCAGACAGGGGCGCATGTAATTTAAGGGCAACCGTTTATTCTCCGGAGCTTTCGGGGAAAATACCCCCGGAGCAGATTGAAGGTAAGGCAGAAGCGGTCGTTGACCTTGAGGACAGGCATAACATCTTTGATTCCCTGGTTCTGTGCAGGTTTTTCCGGGATCTGTACCTTTGGGAAGAGTTATCACTAATTATAAATGGAACCACAGGGATGGAACTCAATAAAGAACAATTACAGCAAATTGCCTCAAATATTGCGAACAAGGCCAGGGAGTTCAACCTGCGTGAGGGCATGACTGCGGCTGATGATACTCTGCCGAAAAGACTTTTCCAGGAAAAGCTCGGTGACAGCGGGAAGGGTATTACGGAAGCTGAGTTTGAGAAGATGCGGTCCGAATACTATCAACTCAGGGGATGGGATTAAATCTTTTTTCATTTGCAGAACCGGATTGCTCCGAATCAGGATCCAAATCGGTGAGCAGGAGGACGTAGATTGAAGATAACAAAGAAAGAAATAGGGCATGTCGCCCACCTTGCCAGAATGGACTTCAGTGAAGATGAAAAGGGAAAGTTCACCTCCCAGATCAACACCATACTGATGTATATGGACATATTAAACAGGATAGACACCGCAGGGATTCAGCCTATGACACATGCCATCTCTCTCAATAATGTATTCAGGGATGATACAGAGAAAAAATCCATAGGGACAGAGATTGCGCTTGCCAACGCCCCGGACGGGAACATGGGTCTCTTCGGTGTTCCCAAGGTTATAGAATAGTGTCTCAGGAAAATAACATGGAATTCAACCAGTTAACCATTCATGAACTGCAGGAAAAGCTGAGAGATGGAAGCCTCACCTCCGTTGAGATTACAGAATCTGTATATCGGAGGATAGCATCTGTAGAAGAAAAGGTGCACTCATATATAACACTGATGGAGGAGGTCGCCATCGGGCAGGCCCGCGAGGCGGACAGGCGGATAAAAGAGGGAAACGCCGGTGAACTGACCGGTATACCCATAGCTCTCAAGGACATCCTGTGCACAGAAGGTGTCAGGACAACTTGCGGCTCACGCATCCTTGAAAACTTTATACCACCCTATGACGCAACGGTAGTCAGAAAATTGAAGGACGCCGGCGCGGTATTCGTCGGGAAGACGAATATGGACGAGTTCGCCATGGGTTCCTCTACCGAGACCTCCTGGTTCGGGATAACAAAGAATCCATGGGACCTGGAGCGTATACCCGGAGGGTCCAGTGGCGGTTCAGCCGCCGCTGTTGCCGCCGACGAATGTATAGCCTCGCTGGGTACCGACACAGGCGGTTCCATCAGACAACCCGCGGCCCTGTGTGGCGTCGTGGGGATGAAGCCCACATATGGAAGGGTCTCACGCTTCGGCATGGTAGCTTTCGCATCTTCCCTGGACCAGATAGGACCTGTCACCAAAGATGTGGAAGATTGCGCCATTATGATGAATGTGATCTCTGGCCATGACATCAATGAATCCACCTCCGTCCCCACGGAGGTCCCCGATTACAGAAAGTTTATTTCAAGGGATATCAGGGGGTGGACGGTAGGCATCCCCGGAGAATATTTTGTTGAGGGAATCGACCCGGAGATTAAGGCCGCCGCGGATGAGACCATTAAGACCCTGGAGGGTCTCGGCGCAAAATGTATTGAGATATCGCTTCCTCATACCGAGTACTGTGTCGCGGTCTATTATATCATAGCCCCTTCAGAGGCCAGTTCGAATCTGGCCCGATATGACGGGGTCAGATATGGGTTCAGGGCGACGGGTGGAGAAGACCTCCTGGATATGTACAAGAAAACCCGCTCTTCCGGTTTCGGGGCAGAGGTGAAGAGGAGGATAATGTTAGGCACATATTCTCTCTCCTCCGGATATTACGACGCGTATTACAAGAAGGCGTCACAGGTAAGGGCTCTTATAAGAGGCGACTTCGACAACGCGTTTAAAAAATGCGACGTCATCCTGACGCCTACAACACCTACCCCGGCATTCCGGATAGGTGAAAAGGTGGATGATCCCCTGCAGATGTATCTTTTCGATATATTCACCCTGTCAACAAACCTGGCGGGGATACCGGGGATATCCGTCCCCTGCGGTTATACGAGAAACGGCCTCCCCATGGGGGTCCAGTTTATGGCGAACCATTTTGAAGAGGGAAAATTGCTTCAGATAGCCTCCGCGTACGAAAAAAACTCGAAAATAGAGAGGAGGAGGCCTGGCCTGTAATGGAATACGAACCTGTTATAGGGCTTGAAGTGCACGCCCAGCTCCTTACCGAAACCAAGATATTCTGCGGCTGTTCGACCAGATTCGGTGAGGCGCCAAACAGCAACACCTGTCCCATCTGCATCGGTATGCCCGGCGTTCTCCCGGTACTTAATAAAAAGGTTGTGGAATATGCGATAATAATGGCCATTGCAACCCATTGCAGGATAAATGGGACAAGCACATGGGCAAGAAAAAACTATTTCTATCCCGATCTTCCAAAAGGATATCAGATCACGCAGTTCGCCCATCCCATAGCGGAAGCCGGATATGTGGATATCGAAATTGAGGACGCAAAGAAGAGGATCGGTATTACCCGCATACACATGGAGGAGGATGCAGGCAAATCCATACATGATGACCTCAGCCCTTTCAGCTACGTCGATCTCAACAGGGCGGGAGTTCCCCTGATAGAGATAGTGAGCGAGCCGGATATGCGAAGCTCGGACGAGGCGGTTCATTATCTCCGGAGACTGCACGAGATATTAGTCTATCTTGAAATATGCGACGGCAATATGGAGGAAGGAAGTTTTCGCTGTGACGCCAATATTTCCTTGAGGCCTAAGGGAGAAGAAGAGTTCGGAATCAGGGCGGAACTCAAGAACATGAACTCCTTCCGCAACGTACAGCATGCCCTCGAATACGAGATACAGAGGCAGCGCGCCATCTTGGAGGGAGGAGGACGCGTCGTGCAGGAAACACGATTGTGGGATGTTCCACAGGGGGTCACCCATTCGATGAGGGGAAAGGAAGAGGCGCACGACTACCGGTATTTCCCTGAACCCGATCTTGTTCCTGTCGTAATATCCGACGCGTGGAAAGAAGAGATAAAAAATACCCTTCCCGAGCTTCCCATGGACAAGAGGGAGCGGTTTGTCGAACAATACGGCATCCCTTCCTATGACGCCGGTGTCCTGACGGCAAGCCGTGATCTGGCGGATTATTACGAAGAGACGGCACGGCTCTGCGGAAAACCGAAAATCGCGAGCAACTGGATTATGGGCGATTTTCTGGCATATCTGAATGAAGAAAAACTGGACGTAACAGCAAGCCCGGTAACTCCCTCGACACTGGCGGAGCTGATCAATATCAAAGAAGATGGAACAATCAGCGGAAAGATTGCCAAAGAGGTCTTCGAGGATATGTGGAAATCGGGGAAAACTCCGGGGGAGATCGTGGAAGAGAAGGGCCTCGTTCAGATTACCGATACCGCGGAGCTGGAAAAGATTGTGGAAGAGGTGTTGGAGGCAAATCAGAAACAGCTTGAGCAGTACAGAAGCGGCAAGGAGAAGCTTTTCGGTTTCTTCGTGGGGCAGACAATGAAGGCCACCCGCGGCAAGGCAAACCCCGAAATTGTCAATGAGCTGCTTAAAAAGAAACTTCCCGCGCTATGATGATAAAGACCATATCCTGGGACAGGGGCACTGTGGTAATGATCGACCAGAAGGCCCTCCCGCATGAAGAAAGATATGTTACCTGCCGGAAATATGAGGAAGTCATAGCCGCCATCAATGATATGACTATAAGAGGCGCGCCCGCCGTGGGAATAGCAGCCGCGATGGGCATTGCTCTCGGTGTTTTGAACTCACCCGAAAAACAGATGAAGGAAAATTTTTACAGTATTTGTGACGCGTTCTCCCGAACCCGCCCCACCGCTGTAAACCTGTTCTGGGCCATAGACAGGATGAAGTCCCGTTTCGAGAAGGAATTCGCGTCCACCCCTCATATAAAAGCGGATACGGTAAAAAAAGCCCTGACAGAAGAGGCCCTCTATATCCATGAAAAAGATATCCGCGCGAACCGGCAGATGGGAGTTCATGGGAAACACTTGATAGAAGATGGGAATACCATCCTGACACACTGCAATGCCGGGGCGCTCGCAACCGGAGGATATGGAACGGCGCTGGGAGTTATACGCGCCGCTCATGAAGAGGGGAAAAAGATTCATGTCCTGGTGGATGAAACCAGACCTCTCCTCCAGGGAGCGAGACTGACCGCGTGGGAAATGAAAAATGAAGGCATTCCCGCCACGCTTATAATCGACAGTATGGCTGGTTCTTTCATGAAGCGTGGTATGGTCGATCTTGTTATGGTGGGCGCGGATCGAATCGCGGCCAACGGCGACGTGGCCAACAAGATCGGGACATACAGCCTCGCCGTCCTGGCCAGGGAAAACGGAATCCCATTTTACGTGGTAGCTCCCATCTCAACAATAGACCACCACACGCGAACCGGAAATGAAATGCCCCTGGAAGAAAGAAGCGGGGAAGAGGTGCTGGAATTCCACGGCACACAAATCGCGCCGGAGGGATTCAACGCGCACAACCCCTCCTTCGATGTGACCCCGAAACGATACATAACCGCCATCATAACAGAAAAGGGAATTATTACAGCGCCGTTCGGGAAAGGAATCAAGGATCTGGCATAATTGTTAATGTTGAGTGTTTAGTTTTTAATTAAGGATTGGTTGAATGTGTACAAAACTGTTTCTTTTTGATTTTGATGGTGTTATCGCGGATTCCCTGAGTTTTTACGAGGAACTCGTGAGGACATGTCTTGAACAGGCAGGCACACCTGTCATAAAGACACGTGAAGAATATCTTGATCTTTTTGACGGCAATTTCTACGAGTCTCTCCGCGCAAAGGGGGTGGACACAACAGCGTTCAACAATACCGCGATAGCCATCGCTCCGGAGATGGACTACAGCAGAATTGTTCCTTTCCACGATCTGTTGCCCGTAATCTACAAACTCAAGGAACACAATACCTTGCTTGTCATATCATCCAATACATCCTCCACTATAAGATCGTTTCTCTCAAGATACGAATGTGACGGGATCTTCGATGATATCCTGGGCGCCGATTTCATGCTCAGCAAGAGTAAAAAGATAAACCATGCCGTGGAGAAATGGCACGCACACAGAAACCTGACATACTATGTGGGAGATACCGCCGGGGATATCAGGGAGGGAAAGACCGCCGGTATCAGAACCGTAGCCGCAACTTGGGGGTGGCATCCGAGGGAGAGACTCGAAAAAGCAAAACCCGATTACATCGTCGATTCCCCTGACGACCTACTCAATATCTGATTTCCCGGATATTACAAAAAAAAGGGGCTCCTCGTTAAACAAGGAGCCCCTTTAAGAATCATATATCTGAGCTACAATACTACATCATACCGCCCATACCGCCCATACCGCCCGGAGGCATTGCAGGCATTGCAGGTTCCTCTCTCGGTTTCTCGGCAACCATACACTGGGTGGTAAGCATCAGGCCCGCGACACTCGCCGCGTTCTGAAGCGCGGATCTTGTTACCTTGGTAGGATCCATAACACCCGTCTCGACAAGGTTTTCATACTTATCGGTCCTCGCGTTGAAGCCATAATCGCCCTTCTTGCCCTTTACTTTCTCTACGATAATAGCGCCTTCAAAACCCGCATTCACAACTATCATCTTCAGAGGCTCTTCGATGGCCTTCTTGACAATATTCAAGCCGATCTTCTGATCGCCTTCCAGCTTCATTTTTTCAAGCGCCGGGAGAGTTCTGATGTATGCCACTCCACCGCCGGGGACGATACCTTCCTCGACAGCCGCTCTCGTGGCATTCAGCGCGTCTTCAACCCTCGCCTTCTTCTCTTTCATCTCCGTTTCGGTGGCCGCTCCGACCTTAATGACGGCAACACCACCAACCAGTTTCGCCAGTCGCTCCTGGAGTTTTTCCCTGTCATAATCAGAGCTTGTTTCGTCTATCTGTGCCCTGATCTGTTTTACACGGCCTTCAAGACTGGCCCTTTCGCCGGCGCCGTCTATTATTGTCGTATTGTCCTTATCTATAACAATTCTTTTCGCGCCTCCCATGTCGTCGAGCTGGGCATTCTCAAGTTTTGATCCCATTTCTTCGGCAATCACCTTGCCCCCGGTAAGAACAGCTACATCTTCCAGCATCGCTTTTCTCCTGTCGCCAAAACCAGGAGCCTTGACAGCGGCCACATTCAGGGTACCCCTGATCTTGTTGATAACCAGGGTCGCGAGAGCTTCGCCCTCGATGTCTTCCGCTATAATCAAAAGCGGTTTTCCCATCTTGGCAATCTGCTCAAGGATGGGGAGAAGATCCTTCATGTTGCTGATCTTCTTGTCATGGATCAGGATGAATGGATCTTCCATGACCGTTTCCATCTTTTCAGTATTGGTAACAAAGTAAGGGGAGAGATATCCTCTGTCAAACTGCATTCCCTCCACGACTTCCAGTTCCGTCTCCAGGCCTTTTGCCTCTTCCACCGTGATGACGCCTTCCTTGCCTACTTTACCCATAGCCTCGGCGATGATATTACCGATTGTTTCATCATTGTTGGCGGAAATTGTTCCAACCTGGGCTATCTCCTTCTGGTCCTTTGTGGGATTACTCATCCCTTTAAGTTCTTTGACCACGACTTGCACAGCCGCCTCAATCCCTCTCTTGATGTCCATGGGATTACCACCGGCAGCAACAGACTTTACACCCTCTCTATAAATAGCCTGAGCAAGGATCGTAGCCGTTGTCGTGCCGTCACCGGCCACGTCGCTTGTCTTGCTGGCGACCTCCTTGACCATCTGAGCGCCCATATCTTCGAATTTATCTTCCAGCTCTATTTCCTTGGCGACGGTAACACCATCTTTCGTTACAGTGGGTGCGCCGAAAGACTTTTCCAGTATGACATTGCGCCCCTTGGGACCGAGAGTCACCTTGACGGCATCGGCAAGCACATTGACACCTTCAAGGATGGCCTTTCTGGCATCCTCATCGTATTTTAAAATCTTAGCTCCCATCAAATCTTCCTCCTTCTTATAATCAGATTGTTATTTTTCAATTACTCCTAGTATATCGTCCTCACGCATTATAAGGTGTTCAACGCCATCTATCTGGACTTCGGTTCCGGCATATTTACTGAACAACACCCTGTCGCCGGCCTTCACATCCATCTTAAGCACCTTACCATCATCAGTCTTCTTACCATTTCCGGCAGCTATTATTTCACCCTCCATGGGTTTCTCCTTGGCACTGTCGGGTATAATGATTCCTCCCTTTGTCGTTTCCTCTTCATCAAGGCGTTTGACGATGATTCTGTCATGTAATGGTCTTATCTTCATCCTTCTTATTCTCCTTCCTTAAACTTGTTTTTAAAGTTAAAAAGTTTTCTGTAACCTCAACAGAACATAAAATAAACATCAATCCAACCCTGTCAAGTGCCGTCGGAAAAATTCATGCCTGTTTTATATCAACCGGCACCTCGCAGATATCCCTGAATCTTTCCGCGTCTTCTACGGAACCCACAATATCCCCATAGTGGATGGGTATGGCTGTCTCAGGTTTTATCATATTGACTGCCCGGGCGGCTTCTTCGGCGTTCATCGTGTAGGTTCCACCGACAGGCACTATAACAATATCCGCTCTTATGTTTTCCATTTCCGGTATAAAGTCGGTGTCACCGCAATAGTATATCCTCTTCCCCATCATAGTTACCACAAACCCGAGCCAGTTGTTCTCCTTCGGGTGAAAGATCTTGCCAATATTGTAGGAACGCACCGCCTCAACCTCTATCTTCCCTGTCCAGACAGTGTCACCCGGCTTGACTATCCTTACATCCCCTGAAAGTTCAGTGGCACAATCCTGCGTGGTGATAATAACAGTATCATTTTTCTGTATCTTTTCAACATCTTCCGGAGACAGGTGATCGTGATGGCTGTGGCTGATCAGGATAAGATCCGCTCCCTTTGGATCTCTGAGTTTCCAGGGATCGATATAGATCACCTTTTCCCCGTCTATCCTGATAGTTGAATGGCCAAGCCAGAATATATTCTCCAACATGGCGCCCCTCCCTGTAAGTTTCGAGTTTCAGGTTTTAACCCGCAACTACTTTTATCTCTTTCCTATATGCAATATACCCTTTGTGATATTACACAGATGGTCGGTAAGTCTCTCAACGGCCATTAGTACATCCGAATAGACAAGACCCGCGTCGCTTATACATTCACCCTTCTCAAGCCTGTCTATATGATTAGATATGTTCTGTCTTACAAGGGCGTGTATCTCCCTGTTGATATTCAGTGTAATGACAGCGGCTTTATGGTCATCTCTTTTGATGGCCTTCTTTGTCTGCTGCATCAAGGCATGTGTCTTTCCAAAAAGCTTTTTGAGCTCCAGCTTCGCATGATTGGAAAATTTCAGGTCATGTTCATACCCTCTCTGGGATGATTTTACGATACTCTCACAATAATCCCCCACCCTTTCAAGATCGTTCACGCTGTGAAGCAGCGCGGGAATCAGATTCCTCTCCCGGTCGGACAGCTGCTCCTTGGTAATTTTGATCAGATATTCGGTAATATTTTTTTGCATCTCGTCAACAGACTCTTCATCAAGGGTTATCTCGTTTCTGAGTTTGTGGTTGTAGGTGATAATACATTTCTCCGCTTTTTCCAACATCTCCCAACATATATCCAGCATTACAACCATCTCCTTGATGACCGCCTTAATCGCCAGGTTGGGTGTTATAAACAGATTCGCATCAAGGTGTCTCGTTTCCTTCTTTTTGTAATCTGTTCCGGGTATCATCTTGTTCAGAATCTTAACGAAAAGAGGCACAAACGGCAGGAAGATTAGCGCATTGACTACATTGAATATAGTATGAGTGTTGGCAATTTGTCTTGCCAGGTCACCGGAGGTCATGGGAATATACTGCAGATAGAGAGGAATAAAGGGCAACATGATCAGGGTTCCTGTTATGTTAAAGAACGAGTGACCAAGGGCAAGCCTTTTACTGGACAGATTGCCTCCAATGCTGGCGATACCCGCTGTAGCACATGTGCCGATATTAACCCCGAAAACCAGGTAAACAGACGCCGGAAGGTCCAGCAACCCGGCGGACGCGAATGCTATGATCATACCGGTGGTTGTGCTGCTGCTCTGTAACACAGCCGTCATAATCATCCCCGTCAATATCCCGAGGAAAGGACTGGTGCCAAAGCGTATAAAGATGTTTTTTATTGCCTCATCATCAGCCAGAGGTTTGACTGCCGAACTCATCATTGCAAGTCCCAGAAATAACAATCCGAAACTGAGAAGCGCCAGTCCCCTGTTTTTGGTTTTGTCCTTCTTTGCGGAAAGAAAGACCGCGGTGCCTGCAAACACAAACAGGGGCGCTACTGTCGTAAACTTAAAGGCGATCAGTTGAGCGGTAACCGTGGTGCCTATATTGGCTCCGATCATGATCGCAAGGGCCGCTGCCAGAGGAATAAATCCTGCATTCAGAAACCCTATGATGATGACCGAGGTCGCGCTCGAGCTTTGTATCACCGCGGTGACAAAAGTGCCCATCATTGTCGCCCTGAGCCTGCCCGACGTTATCTTCTCAAGCATTGACCTCAGCAGCCCCTGGGACAATTTCTTCAGGGAATCACTCAGAAGATACATCCCGAATATAAACAGCCCCAGACCACCGATCATTCCTGAAATAATTTTAAAGTCCATAAGTTCCTAAGCCGGAAAAGCTGATAGCTGACAGGTCATAGCAAAACACTGCTATAGGATTTAAATCCGTAGCCCGTAACCCGCAACTCGCTATTTATCCTGAATAGACGCTGCGTCCAGCGTGTTCCTGAGCAGCATCGCAATCGTCATCGGTCCAACACCCCCGGGAACAGGGGTAATGTACGAGGCCCTTTCGCACGCATCGGCAAAGGCTACATCTCCCACCAGCTTGCCCGTATCAAGTCTGTTGATCCCGACATCAATCACCACCGCGCCGTCTCTTATCATATCGCCTCTTATCATTTCGGGTTTTCCCGCCGCGGCCACAAGAATCTCCGCCCTTCTCGTAACTTTGGGAAGATCCTTCGTCCTCGTATGGCAGACGGTAACTGTCGCATGTCTCTCGAGGAGCATCATGATGAGAGGCTTCCCCACTATATTGCTTCTTCCTACTATAACCGCTTCTTTCCCCTTTATCTCTATCTCATATCGATCCAGAAGCTCCATTATACCAGCCGGTGTGCAGGCCCTGTGGTATGGATTGCCGGAAAAAAGCTTGCCGACATTATAGGGATGAAACCCGTCAACATCCTTCCTGGGATCTATCGCTTCAATAATGGCATCTGTTCTTATATGTTCCGGAACGGGGAGCTGCACCAGAAACCCATGTATCTCGTGATCGCGATTCAACCCGTCAATGATATCGAGAAGCTTTGTCTCACTCGTATCAGAGGGAAGTCTGAATTCTTTCGACAGAAATCCCACCTCCCTGCACGCATTCTTTTTCCCCCGGACATAAATCTGAGAGGCCGGATCATCACCCACAAGGATAACGGCAAGCCCGGGTACAATTCCTCTTTCCCCCTTCAACCGGAGAGTCTTTTCTCTGATCTCATCTCTTACATCCTGCGATATCTTCTTACCATCAATTATTGCCGGCATATTTTCTCACCCATAACTTTTCTTGTCAGTGCTGGAATTTCCCGCACCGGAGTTTGACACTTATATTACACAACACAAAAATGTCAAGATAATCAGCCGGCGTCATCCGTAAGTGCAATCAAAACACCATCATGTTTTCAATTCTGTTGAAGTAAGCCGCCTGTTGTGATAATCGGGTTAGCGATGCTTTGATGATAATAAACGGAGGTGTTGCGCATGGAACAAAACTTGGGAAAAATGCTGGAATATACCTGCAGTAAATACCCTGACAGGGTTTCTCTTATATATAAAGATAAAAATATCTCCTACGCCCAGTTGGACAGGGCGGTAAACGCCTTCGGGAACAGGCTGAAGGCGCTTGGCATGGCAAAAGGGGACAAAGTGGCAATGATGCTCCCCAATATACCGGAGTTCATCATATCCTATTTCGCCATTCTGAAGCTGGGAGCGGTTGCTGTAACCATCAACACCCTGTCAACTCCCTATGAACTACTGTATCTTCTTGACAACTGTGATGCCAGGGCATTTATCACCATCCCGTCATCAGCAAAAAGATTTGAAGAAATACGGGAAAAGCTGCCGCTGTGCGAACATCTGATAACAACCGACGACTCCCATGGCAATCTTTCCATAAACGGATCGATGGAGATGGATGTCTCCGAATTTGACGTGCCAGAGATCACAGGGGATGACCCCGCCGTAATGATCTATACTTCAGGCCTGACAGGAAAACCGCTCGGCGCCGTTCTCACTCACCGCAATCTGTCCACGCAGGCTCCTCTGCTCGAAGATGTCTGCTACGGAACTGCGGATGACAGAGGACTTTGCCTCATCCCGCTCTTTCATTCCTTCGGGGCTACGGTCAATATGCTGATGATGCTGAAGATAGGCGCCAGCGTTGTCATGATTGATCAATTCAATCTTGAAAACATCTTCAAGGCCATAGAAGAAAAAAAGGTAACATATATAGCGGCTGTCCCTAGGGTCTTTCTGGGAATGCTGCTGTTTGAGGGAGCAGACAATTATGACATCGGTTCTCTGAGATTCTGCATTACCGGTGGATCGGCAATACCCCCGGAATATATGCCGATGTTCGAAAAGAAGTTTGGAGTTACACTGGCTCAGGGATATGGCCTTACCGAGGCCTCTCCCGTATGCTCGGTAAGCAGGATAGACGGAGTCCAGAAACCGGGGTCCATCGGTCTCCCAATGCCCGGGGTTGAAGCAAAAGTGCTTGATGAGACGGGCGCCGCGCTGCCTGCGGGTGATACTGGAGAACTTCTTGTCAGGGGTCCCAACATCATGAAGGGATATTACAAGGATAAAAAGGCGACCGCGGAGGTAATAAAGAACGGATGGCTCCATACCGGAGATCTGGCAAGGATCGATGAAGAGGGGCACATCTTTCTGGAAGGACTCAAGAAACGAATGATCATTACCAGCGGTTTTAACGTATATCCCGTAGAGGTCGAAAATGTCCTGCGAATGCATCCGGCCGTAAGTGACACAAGGGTGACAGGCAAGGAAGATCTCATGAGAGGAGAGATTGTAAGGGCGCTTGTCATAAAAAAACAGGCCGTCTCCGTCAGCGAAAAGGATATAATGAAACATTGCAGGAAATACCTCTCTTCATATAAATCTCCCAGGGAGGTGGAATTTGTAGAAGAGTTTAACTGATGTCTGAGGATAAATAAACAAAGGAGATTTTTTATGCAGGAAGTAGTAATTGTAAGTGGAGCGAGGACTGCTGTCGGGACCTTCGGCGGTTCTCTCAAGGATGTAAAGTGTGTTGATCTCGGCGCGCTTGTTATCAAAGAGGCAATCAAGAGGGCTGGACTG
>JAFDAI010000031.1 GCA_019313905.1 Deltaproteobacteria bacterium
ACACTCGGCTCCTTAAAAGCTGCCTCCAATAATATCAACAGGTTACGTGTGTGTAACCACTAAAAATACCCTTTTTTTGTTGCTTTTCGTAAAAATGGGGTTAAACTTGGGTTAGGGACTGGAAATAAATAAGTTATTGGAATTCACGCCCTGATTTAGGTTAGGTTTAGTCGATCCGATTGAACAAAACCGCAGAACTAGCAGAGCTAATTTGAGGATTTTGTGAATGAGGAGCAGCTAAAAATGGCCTGAAGCAGGGATGCGAAAACGATGAGTTATTTATTTCCAGTCCCCTAACACGGGAGGTGGGTTATGAAGAGACTTATATCGATTTTGTGTATCATGTCGCTGTTGTTGTTCGTTCCGCTTGCCGCATCGGCTGCCGGGACGTTTGATGAGGCCGCGCTCTACAAGGCGGCGAAAAAAGAGGGAGAGGTCAACATATATTCCTATTCCTCCAGGGTGTTCAAATTCGGAAAGACATTCGAAAAGCGCTATCCCGGCGTCAAGGTGAATGGTTTTGACATAGACTCGCCGGAAATTGTTACTAAGATTCTGGCGGAGCAAACCGCCAGAAACTACATCGCGGATGTCATTTTCCTGAAAGATCCTTCTACGGTCATACACGAGCTGTATAACAGAAAATATGTTTCAGGATATGTGCCGGCGGATCTGGAGAGTTTGATACCAGCGAAATACAAAAATCCGCTCCTCGTCCACCATGCCAGCGTGGACACCTTTATCTATAACACCAAGAAGATGAAGAGTCCTCCGATTGATTCGCTGTGGGATCTGACCAGGAAAGAATGGAAGGGACGGGTTATATTCCCCGATCCTCAGAAGATGTCTGAGTTTGTTGAAGTCCTGGCAACCGTTGTACTGCATTCCGATGAAATGGCGGCGGAATATCAACGCGTGTTCGGAAAGCCCATCAAGCTCAGTCCCGGCGTTAAAAATGCGGGATATGAATGGATCCTCAGGCTTCTCAACAACGACCTGATCATACTGGGCTCCACCAACAGCGTCGCCAAGGCGGTGGGGCTTTCCAGTCAGGAAAATCCGCCGATAGGGCTCACGGCATTTTCCCGTTTGAGAGACAAAAAGAAAAATCCCAACCTGAAATTCGATGTTATGTACAACGTTAAGCCGGTAATGGGTGTAACCACCGACGTCGTCGTCGGAATAGTCAATCATGCGAAACATCCCAATGCGGCTAAACTCCTGATCCACTGGATGATGGGGGACAGCAAGGGTGGAGAGGGTTATGCCCCCTATTTTGTCCTCGGCAACTTTTCCGTCAGAACGGATGTCCCGCCGCCCAAGGGTTCGAAGAATCTGTCGGACCTCAATCTATGGAAGTCAAATCCAGAGTTTGTGTGGGATAACGGTCAGAAAGTACTCGAATTCTGGGTGTCACACCTGAAGTAATTCATTCGGGCGGGGATGCGAAACAGCATCTCCGCCCGGCTCGGAATACGGTCTGCGCCGTGGATTGAGCTGTTTCTATGGACAGAAAAAAAAGGGCCGCCGGATTCGCTTCATTCAAAAACTATATTCGACAGCCACACATCATTATATCCATAATCCTTCTTGCCGTTCTCCTCTTTATCGTCATTATTCCGTTTGCGAAGATGATTGAGGATTCGTTCATCTGGCAGTTTGCCGATACACGACTCTCGCGAGACGCTGTCCCCGGCGGTTTTACCCTGTTCCACTGGAAGAGGGTGTTTGCCAGCACAATTACCAGGAATGTGCTGTCCATACCTCTCCTGAATTCCATCTCTACATCGCTCGGTGTCTCGTTTTTTGCCATACTTATAGGGTCTCTTCTTGCCTGGCTTGTGACGCGGACCGATCTGCCCTTCCGAAAACTGGTGGCAACACTGGCGGTAATTCCGTATGTCATCCCCTCCTACATACACGCGCTGGCGTGGTTAAACCTTTTCAAGAATGAGCGTATCGGGGGGGCTATAGGGATATTTCAGTACTTCTTCGGCATTAGTCCGCCTGACTGGGTATCGTATGGATTCTTCCCAATCGTATCCACCCTGTCCATCCATTATTTTCCTTATACCTTTCTACTGGTTGCGGCGGCGCTGACAAGTATCGATTCGCGCCTTGAAGAATCCGGGGAAATTCTGGGTGCATCCCGGACACACATACTGCGACGTATCACCTTTCCGCTGATACTGCCCGCCCTGTTGTCCAGCTTTATTCTGACATTCTCCAGGGTGTTGGGGACGTTCGGCACACCCTATTTTCTGGGAACGCCTGTGCGGTACTATACCGTGTCCACACAGATATATTCCAACATAATCAACAGGGTGCCGTCAACAGCATATATACTCGCGTTTGTGCTTATCGCCATTTCATCGGCTGTCATATATTTCAACCAGCGCCTGATAGGCAAGAGGAAGAGCTTCGTGACCATCGCTGGAAAGGGATTCAAGGTTTCCAGGGTATCGCTGGGAGGCGCAAGATATCCACTGCTTGGTCTGGTTGCGCTTTTGCTTGTCGCTTCTGTATTGATGCCACTTGTGCTGATTGTCTGGCAGACATTAACCCTCTATCCGGATGATTATTCGATAAAGCATCTGACACTGCTCTTCTGGATCGGCAAGGCAGGCACCGCGTTCGCGGAGGGAGAGGCGGGAATACTGCGAAATCCCGCCATAATCGGAGCCGCCTGGAACAGCATTAAACTGGCCCTGTACGCCTCCATTATTTCCGGTTTTCTGGGAATCTTCATCGGTTATGCCGTGGTCAAGGGGAGGAACACGCGACTCTCCAAGATAGTGGAGCAGATGTCTTTCCTGCCCTATCTGGTTCCCGGGATTGCCTTCGGAGCCCTTTACCTGGCCCTTTTCTCGCACAGGATTGGCCCATTCCCCGCACTGTATGGCACCTTTTTCCTGATCGCGCTGGTGTGCGTTGCCAAGAATCTTCCCTTTACCGGAAGAGCGGGGATAACCTCCATGCTGCAGATAGGGGGCGAACTGGAGGAGGCCTCGGAGACCCTGGGCGCACGGTGGTCCACACGATTCCGCAGGATCATCCTTCCACTCTCCATACAGGGGGCGCTTTCCGGGTTCATACTTGTTTTTATAACCGTTATGAGGGAGCTTTCTCTGATAATACTCCTTGTGACACCATCGACGAGGACGCTCACCACCATGACATTTCGCTATCAGGAACAGGGATATACGCAGTTTTCCAGCGCCATAAGCGTTCTGATTATCGTCATTGTGGTTGGGGGCACCCTGCTTGCAAACAGACTGGGAAAGAAGGATGTTGTCTGATAATATATGAAACTGTTCAGGGATTTGGTGCTTCGGTCTACTGCCTTAATCCACCCTGTATTATTCCCCTGAGTTACAAAATAAGCATCATCTCCCGATTAGTTGTAGTTAATTAAAGCAAAGTAAGTGCGTTATCTACCGTTAATAATAGAAGGGTTCAAGGGGTCAAGGATTCAAGGGGTCGAGTGAAATGCTAAAAAACTATAAAGAAGGGGTCAAGGAAGCCTTGGACCCTCTTCTCCAACTAAATTGGAGAAGAACCAAAAATAACTACGAAAGAAATTGCCATGTCATCTCCTATTATTGAGGTAAGAAATCTGACAAAGGTGTTCGGAAAGGTCGTTGCCGTCGACAATGTCTCTTTTACTATTGACGAAAAGGATTTCCTTATTCTTCTCGGACCATCCGGGTGCGGAAAAACAACTATCCTGCGAATGATAGTGGGACTTGAGACCCCCACAGAGGGGAAAATTTTCCTGAGGGGCAGGCCTGTGTTCTCGAGCACAAAGGGAATATTGGTTCCGGCGAGAGAAAGGGAGGTGGGTCTCGTGTTCCAGAGCTATGCGCTCTGGCCACACATGACGGTCTTTCAGAATATTGCCTTCGGACTGAAGGTAAAACGCATGAAACCCGGTATCGTCCATGAAAAAGTCGAAGAGGTCCTGAACTACATGAGGCTTGAGGAGATGGCGGAAAGATATCCGCAGGAGATGAGCGGCGGACAGCAGCAACGCGTCGCCCTGGCAAGAATGCTCGTGAGCAAACCCGACATCTTCCTGATGGATGAACCCCTCTCAAATCTGGACGCGAAACTCAGGCTGGAAATGAGAGCGGAAATCAAGAATATCCATTCTCAGACCGGCGCAACGACGGTATATGTGACACACGATCAGGTGGAGGGTCAGACCATGGCCAACAGGATAGTCGTAATAAACAAGGGGATTATCGAACAACTGGCATCGCCAAAAACAATATACAACAGGCCCGCCAATCTCTTTGTGGCGGATTTCATAGGCAGTCCGGCGATAAATCTTATAGAGGGAACGGTTGTTGCGGAAGGCAGCGGAAATACAGAAAAGATAACGGTAAAGAACGACCTTTTCACGCTGACTACCGCATATCAAGACCTGAAGGCCGGTTTGGATGTTGTGGCCGCCATACGGCCTGAAAATATATCGGTTGTCCCGGAACCCGGGACTAACACTATCGCAGGAACAGTTGATACTGTGCTGCCTACAGGGCCCGAAACAATCCTCAGGGCAAGACATGACAGCATCATGTTCAACATACTGGTTACAAGGGAGATAGATGTCATGCCCGGCCAAGAGATCCATATGTATATCCCGCCAGAACATATACTCATATTCGACAGGCAAACAAGTTGCCTTCTTCCTTTATAGGGCTTGTTTTACATGAAACGATACAAACAGTACATAAATGAGAACACACGCGGCGCCGTAACGCTGAGTGACACCCTTGAGCAAAAGCAATGCGGCCTGACGGTGATACACCACAACGATGCCGATGGCCTCTGCGCTGCCGCCACGCTGTCCACGGCGTTCGATATGCTCTCCATAAAGTATCGGCTGCTTGCGGTGGAGAAGATCCATGAATTCATGCTCGACAGGATATACAAGGGGTCGGGAGAATGCCTTGTGTACGCGGATCTGGGTGGACAGAGTTCAGAACTGATAGGCCGCTATACAAAGAGGAGCTTTCTGACGGTGATCCTGGACCATCATCTTCCCGGTGGTGATACCCCTGAAAATGTTGTTCATATCAATCCGGAGCTCTTCGGCATAAGCGGCGACACCGACAGCTCAGGGGCATCGGTCTGCGTCCTCTTCGCCCGCGCATTGCTCAGCCTGTCAAATTGTGGCTCCCTGCTCACCAATGCCAGACTGGCGGTCTTTGGAGTAATAGGGGCCTTTGGCGACAGGCAGTTTGTGAATGGCAATCTTGCGGGAGTCAACAGGATGCTTCTGGAAGATGCCCTGGATGGGAACGTTATCCGGCGGTCAAAAGATGGATATGTGATTCCGGGTTTAGGCGGCAGGACGCCTGATGAGATCGCGAAAATGCTTGATCTTCTGGGCTCTGCGGGTTTCTATTCGGGATGCGCGCGCAGAGGTGTTAATTTCCTTCTTGGAAAAGACACAGAGGAGGTCACTGCCATAATTCCGCGCCTGCTGGATATGAAGGATTCTCTCTTCAACAGGGAGATAGAAAAGATAAAAAATCAGGGGCTACGCGGAAGCGCCCATTTTGAATGGATAGACGTTGAAGACCGGTTTGACCCGATGGGTGTAAAATCCATAGGGCTCTTCCTGGAACTCCTCATTGAAAGGAGTATGACCGATCCCGGGAAATATCTGATAGGATTCCAGCATCTTCCGTCGGACATGCCAGGTATCGGGGAGATAGAGACATCCCTTTCCAAGGTGTCTGCCAGGGTATCCGCCAGGATGAGGAAAGATATCGAAGGGGGTCCTCTTCCTGATTTTATGAAGTTGATACCCGCCGCGGCACAAAGAGTGAGAGGAATCGCGGATGGGTGCCACAGATTTGCCGCCGCGTCCGTGATTCGCTTGGGAAATGAAAAGGCCTTTATGGACGCGCTCGAAGATTCATTCGGTGAGGAACGGCAAAGGACAACGTCCGGTCAGGACGGGCAAGGGGCTTGATTTTGCAATCGCTGTTGTTATAGGCTGAAATCCATAATAAACAAGAGGAAGTTTATATGCCCATATACGAATTTTACTGTGAGAAGTGCAACACCATCTACAATTTCTTTTCAAAATCGGTCAATACCGAAAAGGTGCCCTGCTGCCCCCGCTGCAAGACCGGGAATTTGCAACGCCGGATGTCGGTTTTTTCAGTGGTTTCTTCAGACAGGGGTGAGACGGAGAACAACCTGCCTCCGATAGATGAATCGAAGATGGAAAGGGCTATGGAAATGCTGGGCAGTGAGGTGGAAAAGATAGACGAGGATGACCCCAGACAGGCCGCGGCAATGATGAGAAAACTCTCTGAAGCATCCGGCTTCAACCTTAAACCGGAGATGGAAGAGGCGCTGAACAGGATGGAAAGTGGCGAAGACCCTGAAAAGATAGAAGAAGAGATGGGCGATCTGCTTGACAGTGATGACCTGTTTTCTCTGGAAGGCATGGGCAGGAAAAAGAGCAGGCAGTCGACGCCCCGTGTGGACGAAACACTGTATGACCTATGATTCTGTTGATTTATGAGGATTTTTGTTCAAGATCAAGGCGTGCGAAAAAAAATAACCGCAGGTATATAGTTGATATTCCGAGGATTATTTTTTGAGCATAACGCAGAGATTGGGCGAAAAGACCATTAATCAACAGAATCATCTATAGGGCATGAGTGCAATTTGAATAGAAGGGGGAAAATCATGATAATTCTTTATATACTTGCAGGTCTGGCGGCGGTTATATCTTTATTTCTTATCTTGAAATTAGCACAGCTCAAGAGCGGAAGGGAGAGGGCCGAGAAAGAACTGGGAAATATGGTCTATGAGAAACTCTCTTCCATCGGTTCCGTAAAAAGTCTTTCTATACTCCCGCTCATAGACTTTTATTCAACCGGCGACGAGTTGAAGACGGAACCCGGAGTCTCATACCTGGTAAAAGTTGCCGATACCACCATATTGCTGGATGTGGGGTACAACGCAAAAAAGGAGCACCCTTCACCCCTTATTCTGAATATGGAGAAACTGGGTGTAAAAATCGAAGATATTGACATGATGTTTATCAGTCATCTGCATGTGGATCATCTCGGCGGCATGAAAGAACAGCGGAAAAAGCTGTTCAGCCTTTCCCAAGGGCCGGTGTCTGTACCCGAAATACCCGTATATGCCCCAGATAATGTCACGCCTTCGGAGTGGAACCCGAAACCCCGCGTGGAAGTCGTCAGTGAGCCGAAGATCATAAAAAAGGGCATAGCGAGCATAGGACCAATACCCCGGTTTCTGTTTCTCATGGGATACACTCTGGAGCACAGCCTGGCTGTCAATGTCGAAGGAAAGGGAATCGTGCTGATCGTCGGATGCGGCCATCAGACCGTTGAGAGAATTATTGAAAGGGCCAAATCTCTGTTCGATGAACCAATTTACGGAATTATCGGGGGGCTGCATTTCCCGGTCAATGGTGGGAGGATAATGGTAGGACCTCTGAATTTACAGGGTATCGTCGGATCTGACAACCCTCCCTGGCGTGGCATAAGCGAACAGGATGTTATGGATTCCATAGAAGTTATAAAACAGGAAAATCCGCAAATTGTTTCGCTGTCCGCCCACGACAGCTCCGACTGGAGTGTAACCCGGTTTAGAGAGGCATTTGGTGACAGATACCGCGACCTGAGGGTGGGGGAAGAAATAGTTATTTAGTGCCCCTCCAATAGCTGCTTTTCCCTGGATCATCCAAATCGGGCAATCATCCAGCGTACGAAGAAAAAGTACATAAAACCTGTTGCGAAGAGGAATATGCAGGGTAGGACAAGGTGCCTGTATACGCGTCCGAAGGGGGCTTCGAAATACTGGTTTGAGAGCAGGAGACAGAGGTGAAGGGGCGAGAGAAGAACCCCCAGGAAACCACTCACAAGCGCAAGCATGATATAGGCAAGAATGAAGGAGCCTTCACCCATGGAATGGACGAGAGGGACGATAATGGGGAAGGTGCTCCCCACAAAGGCTATTGTTATCCCCGTAATCCCTCCCACTATAAAGGGAAGCGCGACGGCAATAAGGACGAGGGGAACGGAAAATTCCGTAAATTCCCTGCTTATGGCCGCTACCGCATCGCTGTCTTCAAGCATTCCCTTGAAGACCAGTATGGCGATAACCATGTAGAACATCTTCAAGAGGTGGGGGTCTATGACAACCTTCCGGATTCTGTCACCATCCATTCCGTTTCGGAACCAGACATAAGCAATAGACAGAATAAGCGCGATAATCAGTCCCATCTCCTTTGTGATATAAAGCCCGGGGAATATGTATGAGAGGAGCATTCCCGCACCAAGCCCTGCGAATATCACCATGAGAATGGGAATAAGTTCTTTAAAAAATGGTCTCGCGGAACGACTCTTATCTCTTTTCCCCGCCGCATGTTTAAGTTCAAGCCCTTTTACGGAAAGAGAACCGAGAGAAACGGCTACAATGGTAAATGGGCACATAACCATCATGATTGTCCAGAGATCTATGTTTGCCAGTGTCACAGAAAGGAGTATTCCCGGATAGAGGGGCCACCAGTATTCCCAGACATGACGGTACCAGTAGTTGATAAAACTAAGCTGATCCGGCCTGAGTTTGCTTCTGTTTCCCATCTCTTTCACCATGGGAGCGGAAAATATCGCGCCTCCGGGCATGGGGAGAAGACCGATAAGGGCCGGAAACATGGCGAGATTCAGCCGGGGATTTGTCACAAGACCGCGGAAATTGTCCAGGAGCCGCTCCATATGTCCTCCAATCTCCATACTGCTGCTGAGGACTAGAATGAGTGTAACTACAACGGCAAGGGAAAGGGTTTTGGGCATCACGATTGAGCCGGCGGCTGAGAGAAGCATTGCACCCGGCGTTAATCCGAAGAGCACACCTATGAGGATAGCCCCCAGGAGGAATGCATTCCCCAGCGAGACACTCCTTCTGATGGCAATGAGAACGAGAACGAAGACAATAAGTATCCTCACGATGGCCGGGATATTCAGAATAATCGACATAATATCTCCGCTGAACCGGTACGAAAGGCAGGGGGGATAGTGCCTGGAGATCCATTGGTTAAGCATTTAAGTTAAGTACGGCAGAATACCCGATTTTTTCCCTGCCCCTTGGCGCGGTACATGTTGGAGTCCGTCCGTTTTAAAAACATTCTCAGTTCCTCTTGAGATATATACTGGGTCACCCCAATGCTTACTGTTTTGTGCACTGCCTTCCCGCCGCCCAGAGGGTAAAATTTCTCATTCTCGAATTCTTTCCTTATTCTTTCCGCGAGAATGGTTGCCGCGTCTCCGGTTGTTTCGGGCATGGCAACGGTGAATTCCTCTCCTCCGTATCGATATGCAGAGTCCGTCTTTCTCAGGCAATTCCGGATTACCTCTCCCAGCCTGACAAGGACTTCGTCTCCTTCAAGATGTCCATATGTGTCGTTGAAATCTTTGAAATCGTCAATGTCCAGAAGGAGAAGAGAGAGTGGGTGATGATACCGATCGGCCCGCTCTATCTCTGATCTTAACTGATCGTAGAAATACCTCGAGTTATAAAGCCCGGTAAGGGCATCGGTGATGCTCAATGCCCGGTACATTTTTTCACTTTCTCTCAGCGCATCCCCGGCAAGCTTACGATCCGTTACATCTTCAAGGGTTTCCACTGCCGCCATGATGGCCCCTGCTGAGTCCCTCAGCGCGGATACGGTAAACCGCAGCCACTTGCCTCCTCCCTCCAGTTCCGGGAAAAAATCGGTTGCCTCATAGGCATCTTCTATTAATTTTGATTTATTGTATTTGCCCGGATACCAGAACGGGATTTCGCTTTGGCGTTCATCCACAATAAGATCAGCCATGACAGGTCTGTATTCACGGTAGAATGCCCTCCAGTGATCTTCCGAACCGACCACCTCTTTGGCCATAATGCCGCTCAGCTTCTCCAGTGCCCTGTTCCAATATATTATTTTGTGATCCCTGCCTATAACAAACGTTGGTATGGGAGAGTTTTCGAAAATCGTCTTTAACATCTGTTTTCCTTTCCATATAGCCTAACAACAAAAGGTGCCGTCTTCATAGATTGTAACTGTTTTCCCATCCAACAGATGTGCTTTTACTGTTTTCTTCTCGGTGTTTACCATGTCCCAGTGCAATGCCGAGTCGTTAAGCCCAAGCCTTTTTTTCATGTCCTTCGTCAGTTCGGCGGGATCTCCAGTGTATGTTTCGGAGAAAGACGTTCCAAGCGCTATATGACAATTCCCCCATTGTCCCCCGTAATTTTCGTCGAAGAGGGTGTCCGCCATGAATTTGTCGATTCTGGAAAAACGCCTGTCGGTAAGGGAAAATTCTCCAACCCTGCAGGCCCCTTTGTCCATGGACAGTTGTTTTATTGTAAAGTCTTCGCCGGAGGTGGCCTCGATTCTGACGGCGCGGCCCTTTTCAAAGGCAAGTCTTATGTCCTCCACGTAATTTCCGCTTCTGAAAGAGGGCTGGTTTGCGAAGTAATAACCCTCTGTCCCTCTCCAGTCGGGAGAGAGGAAAAGTTCGAAACTGGGTATATTATGACCCGAAACACCTATCCACTTTCTTTTTTCTCCCGGTCTTATACGAAGGTCGACATTTTCAGATTGTATGTGATAGTACGAAACTGCCATCCTGTTCAACCATTTCTTTATTGCGCCAGCCTCCCTGTATACTGTTTCCCATCTGGAAGCCGGGTTGTCGCTGTCCAGAAAACATGCCTTTATTATCTGATCGGTATATTGCGCAAGGGTAAGTTTTGCGTTTGTTGCGAGTTCCGGTGTTGGAAATGTGCACAGTGTCCAGCCGAATTCGCCGGTTTCTTCTCTTCTGTTAAGTATCTCGCGGAGCTCTTTTCTCGCGATCAGTGTCTTTGCTATCTTTTTGGGATCCGCGTCTTTTAAGTGGGTAAGGGATTCAGGGGCACAGATAAAGATACTTCCATTGAGCGATTCATATAACTCTTTTTCCCCTGGAGGATGAAAGACGAGTTGCCGCCTGTTCGCTCTGTCAAAGAAAGAGCGTTCCATGTTGACGGTAAGCCCGGAGCGGGGAATGGGATTTATCCCCATCTCGCGCAACTTATATTCGTATCGAATCAAAACGATGTCGCCCCGCTTGAACCGTCCCGCCCTGGCCTTTAACAAACCCCACAACAGGGCGTCGGCATATCTGTTCAAATGGTCTTTGGTTAGTGGCACACAAATCTCTCTTTAAAATATGATGGCTTACAGATGGAATACTGTGGGTTCATTCACCCTTGAAAATCTTGTCGAAAAATTGGGACTTCTCTTTGGGAAAATAGATCGTTGTGCCCCGGTCGACGATGAGCTTTCCATCAAGGTGATCAAGTTCATGCTGAACCACACGGGCAAGGAATCCCGTATAGCGTTTGTTTATCTTATTTCCCTTCTCATCGTATGCTTTAACCTTTATTGAAGTGGCCCTGACAACATCGGCGCTTATATCGGGGCACGACAGGCAGGCCTCCTGCATTTTTTCCTTGTCTCCTCTTATCTGTGTGATCCTCGGGTTTACAAGGACATCGTAATTGCCGCCACCCTTTTTTACTGGTGTTTTGTCGCTGAAGTTCCCGTTTTTGAACACCACGACCCTTTTACTTATTCCTATCTGCGGGGCGGCAAGCCCCGCAGCGTCATCCCTTCCAGTAAACGTGTCAACAAGGATTTCTATATCTCTCTTTCCCTCTTCATCAAGGGGAATGGGGATCTCATCGGCATGTCTCCTCAGAAGCCTTGATTCCTCTTCATTGATCTTTTCATTTTCCCATAATTTCCAGGTCTTCATTTTTTCGCACGGGGCCTTTCTGTTCCTGATTTTCTATTTTTATAACATCATGGGATTATTATTTCAACACTATTGAAATAATATGAGAATCCTGATAATCGAGCAACGTGAGTAAAAAGGGGGTTGGTTGAATTGATAGGAAAACTTATAACAGAAGTGACAAAATGGGAATTTTCCCGGGCCATGCGATTCACTGAAGGTGTGGATGCGTCTCTCCCGAGGGGAAAAACAAATCACGGCATGCTTCTTTATCTACATATCCCATTCTGTGAAAGTTTGTGTCCATACTGTTCATTTAACAGGGTTTTGTTCGATAAAGATCTCTGCCAGAAGTATCATAGCGCCCTCAGAAAAGAGATACAACTTTACAAAGATAAAGATTATAACTTCACCAGCGTGTATGTGGGCGGGGGAACACCGACGATAATGATGGATGAACTGGAGAAAACCCTGTTGTTGGCAGCGGATTGCTTCAGCATCAGAGAGATTTCAGTGGAGACCAATCCCAACCACCTTACACAGGAGAATGTTGATATCCTTAAGAAGATCGGGATCAACAGGCTTTCGGTGGGAGTACAAAGCTTTGATGACGGACTTTTGAAGGCAATGGGCAGATATGAGAAATATGGAAGCGGCAATATGATTGCCGGGAGGATTGCGGAAATATCGGGGCAGTTCGATACCCTGAATGCCGACATGATATTTAACTTTCCCGTCCAGACAGAAGAAACTCTGGACAGAGACTTGGATATTCTGATTAATACAGGCGTGGATCAGGTGACCTATTATCCCCTGATGGTCTCGGAATCCACGCGCAGGAAGGTGAAGAAAACGCTGGGGATAGTTGATTACCGGAAGGAAAAGAGGTTCTATCAACTGATTTCCAAAAAGCTTGCCCCTTACTACCGTTTTTCCTCGGCGTGGTGTTTTTCCCGGAGAGGAACCATGGTTGATGAGTATATAGTGGATTATGATGAATATGCCGGTCTGGGCAGCGGTTCTATCGGATACATGGATGGCAGAAGTTATGCGAACACCTTCGACATACCTCAATATATTGAGATGCTGGACAGGGGAGAACTTCCATTGATGGCGGCGCGTGATTTTACACCCACGCAGCAGGCACGATACGACTTTCTGATGAAGCTGTTTGGTCTGAAACTGGATATCTCCTTCTTGAGGAAGAAATATGGTGGAGGGGGCATCGGGCATCTCTGGAGAGAGATATTCGCCTTTATGCTGACCGGAGGGTTGCGCTACAAGCGCGGCACTTTTTACCTTACAGACCGTGGCAGATACTATTGGGTCATAATGATGCGGGAATTCTTCACCGCGGTCAACAATTTCCGCGACTTTTGCCTGGGCAGATAAGGAATAAAGTTTCGGGTTGCGAATTTCTGCGCACATCGAACTTTAAGGAAAGTGGTACCATGGATGACAAGATAAGAGAATTACTGAAAACCCTTCCGAAGATTGACGAAGTGCTCCTTGTTCTCGAAAAGGACGGCGCGTTTGAGGGCGTCTCAAGAGATATCGTGGTGGAAAAATGCCGGCAGGTTGTAAAAGAGATGAGAAAGACCATATTGGATTCGGAAAAAGGCGGTGGAAAAATTTCCGGCTCCTTTTCCGCTGACAGGGCGGCACATGAGGTACGAAAAAGGCTGCTTGCCCTTCATGACTACAGTCTGCGCCGCGTGGTAAACGCTACAGGGATCATCCTTCATACAAACCTTGGGAGAGCTCCCCTCTGCGGGGATGCCCTGAAAAGAATTATTGATGTCAGCGAGGGTTATTCAAATCTGGAGTTCAATCTTGATGAGGGGAAAAGGGGACTAAGGTATGACCATGTAAGAGAGATACTTTGCTGCATATCGGGAGCGGAAGATGCCATAATCGTCAACAATAACGCCGCTGCAGTTCTCCTTACCCTGAATACCCTGTCGGAGGGAAAAGAGGCGATCGTTTCGCGGGGAGAGCTTATTGAAATAGGGGGAGCGTTCCGTATTCCCGAGGTTATGGAAAAAAGTGGAGCCATTCTCAAAGAGGTGGGAACCACCAACCGCACGCACTTTTCCGACTACGAGGACGGGGTGCGCGACGATACCGGGTTGATTCTTAAGGTCCATACAAGCAATTTCAAGGTGCTTGGTTTCACGGATGAGATAGGTCTGGGCAAGCTGGTGGAACTTGGCAAAAAGAAAAATATTCCTGTAATGAATGATCTGGGAAGCGGATGTTTTGTACAGTTGGATAAATATGGTTTTGAAGGAGAACCGACTGTTCAGGAAGTCCTGAAGACAGGAGCGGATGTGGTGACGTTCAGTGGTGATAAGCTCCTTGGTGGGCCGCAGGCCGGGATAATCCTGGGTAAAAAGACGATCCTGGACAAGATAAAGAAGAACCCCCTCAATCGTGCCCTGAGAATAGATAAATTGACCCTTGCAGCCCTTGAGGCGACGATGATGCATTACCTGGATCTCGACAGGGCAGTGGATGATGTAAGGGTTCTGCGGTCGTTGACGGAACCGGTCGCCGATGTTGAAAAAAGGGCGCGCAGACTTTTGGCTCTGCTGGAGAAATTATCCCTGAAAGACCTGACTTTCTCCGTTATGAAGGAACACTCCATGGCTGGTGGCGGATCACTTCCCACGCAGGAGATCCCCACTGTTGTCGTGGCTGTAAACTCCCGCAGCATCCCGCCAAGCCGGCTGGAAAGAAGATTAAGGAAGCTGGAAATTCCCATAATTGCGAGGATATGTGACGACAAAGTCCTCCTCGACCTGAGAACGATAACTGAAAAAGAATTTGTGTTCATAAAGGACGGTATGAAGCGCATAGCGGAGCTTTCGTGATTTTCAGAACCCTGTTTTTTAATTCCTCCGCTCCCCTTGCTTTCCGACCGATTTTCCGATGAAAAAGAAGATGACCCCCGTAGATGACAGAGAGCTCAAATTCAGAGTATCTCCCGCCGAGAGTGGAAAGAGACTTGACATTTTTCTATCGCAGAGAGACGTTTTCGTTACGCGTTCGCAGGTTAAGAGGGCGATTGATGAAAGGCAGGTACAGGTAAACGGCGTTGAAGTAAAACCGGCCTGTCGTCTGAAGAATGGCGATATGGTCATTGTCCGGAGGGAAAAGCCGAAGGAATGCGACCTTGTTCCGGAAGAAATACCCCTTGACATCATCTATGAAGACGCGCACATCCTTGTGGTGAACAAACCTCACGGCATGGTCGTCCACCCCGCGGCGGGAAACCGCAGCGGCACACTTGTCAATGCCCTTCTGTTTCATTGCGGGGATCTTTCCGGCATTGGCGGTGTTAAAAGGCCCGGTATAGTACATCGTCTGGATAAGAACACATCAGGACTTATGGTGATCGCAAAGTCGGATAAAGCCCACATCGGGTTGGCGAAACAGTTTAAAGAACATCTTGTCAAAAAAGTCTACAGGGTTCTTGTGCATGGCGACATGAAAGAAGAAGAGGGGATAATCGATCTGTCCATAGGAAGACATCCTGTGGACAGGAAGAAAATGTCCACCAACAGTAGAAGGGGTAAAGAATCGCTGACCCGCTGGAGTGTGGAAGAACGCTATAATATAGCCACACTCCTTTCTGTCCGGATTGAGACAGGCAGGACACACCAGATCCGGGTACATCTGAACGCCACAGGATATCCTGTCGTCGGGGACGCTGTTTACGGTAATTCGAAAAAAAGAATTGAAGCGATAAAAGATAATATCCGGCAGGTGGCGTTGAGGAAGATTCGCAGGCAGGCCCTCCATTCAAGCGAGTTTTGCTTCCATCATCCGGTTACGGGCAATCTTATGGATTTTTCATCTCCCCTTCCGCATGACATGGAGCTGGTATGCGGGGAACTCAGAAATAGCGAGAAATAATGTTTGATGGCCTTGTAAAAAGTCATAAAGACTGTCATTGCGAGCAGAGCAAAGCAATCTCGTACACTATAACTATCTGTATCCATTAGATTGCTTCGTCGCTACGCTTCTCGCAATGACCCTGTTCACGACTTCTTACGATTCCATCAATTCTGACTTTTCACAGGTGCATAATGTTTAGAAATCCGGATCAGAGATATGGCACATCAGACGCATTCAGATTTTTCAGGAGAGGCAGCGTGCGGTATCTTGAGTGTCTGGCACTTGGTGGGTGCGATTTTATAACCCACGCGTTTTGCACCAGATGGGGCGGCACAAGCGAGGAAAAGCTGGCCAATCTCAACTTTGGCACGCGTTCGGGTGACACTGAAGAACACCTGTTGAAAAACAGAGAGCTACTCTGCTCCGCCTTTGACATCCCGGAACAGAATCTCGTTACCGTCAACCAGGTTCATGGAGACAGACTCCTGATTGTTGATGAAAAGACGCAGGATTGGCGGCATGGTGGAAAACTCGAATATGACGGCATTATTTCCGCAATGCCCGGCGTGCCTATTAGCATAAAGACGGCCGACTGCGTTCCGGTGTTTCTTGCCGACTGCACAAGGCGGGTAATCGGAGCGGTGCACGCGGGATGGAGGGGAACATCCCTCGGAATTGTCGCCAGGGCCGTAGACGCTTTCATGAAAGAGTTTGCCTCCACGCCGGCGGACATTCTGGCCGTTATAGGCCCCGCCATAGGTCCCTGCTGTTACGAGGTTGACGAATCTGTTTTCCATCACTTTGATAACAAACGGGACAAAGAGGCTTTCTTCACCCGAGGCAAAAAAGAGGGAAAATGGATGCTTGATCTACCCGCCGCCAACAGATCCAGGTTGCTTGACGCGGGTGTTCCCCCGGAAAATATATTTTCCGCTGATATCTGCACGTCCTGTAACAGGGATACCTTTTTTTCGCACAGGGGGGAGCATGGCGGCACGGGAAGGCAATTGAACTTTATAATGCTGAGATAGATTGTGTCCGTTCGATACAACATGTAAAAAATCCTTGACATGTCCGCTGGTTTGATGTAAATGGCTTTCTCATCAAGGTTGTGTGCTAAACCCTTCCTTTTGAACGATTTCAAGAGACCAGATTAGCTACCGGAAATAAGAGAACGTTGCAGCGGGCATCATGGATGCCGGGAGTCTTTTAGCAATTCCAAATCTGTTTCATTGTAACCTTAAGATTTGTTCTGGATTATAATCAATCGGGTTCGTAGTGTTTAAGTTTTGAAGAAGTTGACATCTTAAAGAAATTCTGGTTTGTCTCCAGGACCTGTTTTTATGCTTCCCATAAGTTTTCAAAGAGATAAAGTACAATGCCTGCCTGAATCAGGAGAAGGTATCTGCGTGCATATCCTGAAGGATAAATATAAGAACTGACGCCAGAACATCAGTAAAGGAAAGATATATGAATATTTCAGAAGTCAAAAGTAAATCCATAGGTGAGCTTAATGCGTTGGCGGAACAGCTTAACGTAGCCGGCGCGAGCGGGATGAAAAGGCAGGATCTTATCTTTGCGGTCCTTCAAACCCAGACCGAGAAGAACGGCACCATCACCGGAGAAGGTGTCCTCGAAACACTTCCTGATGGATTTGGTTTTCTCAGATCAGTAGGTTACAACTATTTTCCGGGGCCTGATGATATCTATGTTTCTCCCTCTCAGATACGTAGATTCGGAATGAGAACAGGAGACACGATATATGGCGAGGTGAGACCTCCGAAAGAAGGAGAGAAGTATTTTGCCCTCCTGAAGGTGGAATCCATAAATTTTGAGGCTCCGGAGGCGGCCAGGGGCAAGATACTCTTTGACAATCTGACCCCTCTGTATCCCGAAGAAAAGTGGATGCTGGAATCGGATCCGGAGAACTACTCAACAAGGATTATGGATATTTTTACACCGATAGGCAAGGGACAAAGAGGCCTTATCGTATCGCCCCCCAGAACAGGCAAGACAGTCCTTCTGAAAGATATCGCCAACAGTATTACCGCGAATCATGAAGATGCCATCCTGATGGTTCTCCTGATAGATGAACGCCCTGAAGAAGTGACAGACATGGAAAGAAGCGTTTCCGGCGAAGTCATCTCTTCAACCTTTGATGAAACCGCCACACGGCACGTCCAGATTGCGGAGATGGTTCTCGAGAAGGCCAAACGCCTGGTAGAACATAACAGAGATGTTGTCATACTCCTGGACAGCATTACCAGGCTTGCCAGGGCTTATAATTCCGTTGTGCCGCCCAGCGGGAAGGTGCTCTCCGGCGGCGTTGATTCCAATGCCCTGCACAAACCGAAGAGATTTTTCGGCGCCGCGAGAAATATTGAAGGGGGCGGCAGCCTCACAATAATCTCGACTGCTCTTATCGATACCGGAAGCCGTATGGATGAAGTTATTTTTGAAGAGTTCAAGGGTACAGGAAATATGGAGCTGCATCTCGACAGAAGAATCTCCGACAGGAGAATCTTTCCTTCGTTCGATCTTGTCCATTCCGGCACAAGAAAAGAAGAAATGCTGATCAAGAAGGAAAACCTGAACAGAATATGGATCCTGAGAAGACTGCTGCAGGAGATGAATCCTGTAGATGCCATGGAATTTATCATTGATAAGATAAAGAGAACAAGCACCAACAAGGAATTTTTTAAATCCATGAATCAGTAAATTGAAAATTATTTACTTGAAACTCGTTTCGATATGGATATAATAACAGTTTTTTAACGCTGAAGGAGGCTGACAGGAATTATGAAAAAAGATATTCACCCGGAATATAAGGCATCGAAGGTAACATGCGTCTGCGGGAACATTATTGAGACCAGGTCCACCAAAGGCGATATCAAGGTTGAAATATGCTCCAAGTGTCACCCGTTTTTTACTGGGAAACAGAAAATAATGGATACCGCTGGAAGGATAGAGAAGTTTAATCGCAGATATGCCAGCCTTGAAAAGTAGCGACTGTAATCGGTCAGGCACAAAGCGGTTTCCCCTCTGTTGACAAGGTATTCCAACCTCCTCTTTGTACCGGCGCGAATATGAATCGTTATTTTTTATCAGGTGCCTTCCGTAACCCGGAAGGCCCGTCCGTTTAGAGCAATCCCCGCCCCTGAAGTAAATCACCGTCAATCCAGGAAAGATACTATGCTAATAAAGCTTAGGGAAATCGAGAAAAGATATCAAGATCTGGAAGAATTGTTGAGCGATCCCGCTGTAATCAGCAATTATGGTGAATACCGGAAGTATGCCAAAGAGCATGCCTCCATTTCAGATATCGTGCAGGCCTACAGAGAATATGGAGATATAAAATCCCAGATTGAGGACAATAAAGACCTCCTCAAGGATGGGGACAAAGAGTTGCGAGAACTGGCGAAAGAGGAACTTCCCCAGCTGCGGGAAAAGCTGCAGGCTCTGGAAGACAAGTTGAAAGTCCTTTTGCTCCCGACAGATCCAAATGACGAGAGAAATGTATTTCTGGAGATAAGGGCCGGTACGGGAGGAGATGAGGCGGGACTTTTTGCCGAAGATCTTTTCAGGATGTATACCCGGTACGCGGAGAGATGCAACTGGAAAGAGGAGATTATAAGCTCCAGTTTGTCCGGAGGCGTGGGCGGATTTAAGGAAGTCATACTGCTTATCGAAGGAAACGGCGCGTACAGCAGATTGAAATACGAAAGCGGCGTTCACCGCGTGCAGAGGGTTCCCGTTACCGAGGCACAGGGAAGAGTCCATACATCCGCTGTAACGGTGGCGGTTCTTCCTGAAGCGGAAGAGGTGGAAGTGAGCATCGACCCTAATGATCTTAGGATAGATGTCTATCGCTCGACAGGCCACGGGGGGCAGAGTGTCAACACCACGGACTCCGCGGTAAGGATCACACATATTCCGACAGGGCTTGTGGTGACCTGCCAAGACGAGAAGTCTCAGCATAAAAACAAGGCAAAGGCCCTTAAAGTACTCCGAGCCAGGCTTCTTGAACAAATAAGCGAGGAACAGGATGCCGCGATTTCCGAGACGAGAAAGCAACAGGTGGGGAGCGGAGACAGAAGCCAGAGGATAAGGACATATAATTTTCCCCAGGGACGGATGACAGACCACAGGATCGGCCTTACCCTGTATAATCTGGAAAACATCATCGATGGAGATATCGACGCTATTATTGACGCTCTTAACACCTACTATCAGACCGAAGCACTTAAATCCCCCACTGTATAAGTGATTAATCCGACATCTGAAAATTTGCAGGCAGATACGGTTGCCACCATCCCGTCTGCAACTTTTTACTTTCTTTAGTTCTTCCAACATATATACCAGGATTTTTTATGAAAGCTGATATCTGCCGACCCAGATGGGAAAAACTGATCCACCAGGTGACGGTATGCGTCACCCTGGCGGTCTTCGGAATGCTGTTGCTGCCCATCTCTTCCCCCGCGAATGATCCTGAAACAGGTATCGGGACAAAGGCAGGGCAGATGCTGATGATCGGATTCAGGGGCCTTGCGGTGGATAGCCTGTCCCCGATTATGCAGGATATCAGGAAGAGAAGGATCGGGGGCGTTATACTGTTTGATTATGATGTTCCGTCAGGTTCCCCCGTCAGAAATATCAGATCTCCGCGACAGGTGAAAACCCTTGTGTCCGATCTGCAGAAAGCAACCTCTGTTCCCCTTTTTATCGCGATCGATCAGGAGGGCGGAAAGGTATGCCGTCTGAAGGAAAAATTCGGTTTTCCCCCTTCCGTGTCGGCGCAGTATCTCGGATCACTGAACAGTGTTGAGACAACGAAAAGATACGCGGATGCGACGGCTGAAACATTGGCTGCTTTGGGAATAAACCTGAATTTTGCACCCGTCGTGGATCTCAATGTCAATCCGGATAATCCTGTAATCGGAAGACTGGAGCGGAGTTTTTCCGACGATCCGGCGGTTGTGACCAGGCACGCGCTTACAGTTATTGATTCTCTGCACAACCATGGTGTCCTTTCCGCCATAAAACACTTCCCCGGCCATGGGAGTTCCCTCAATGATTCACATAAAGGTTTTGTCGATATAACAGACACATGGTCCACTGAAGAGTTGAGACCTTTTGGGGATATTGTAGAATCTGGAAGGTGTGACATGGTCATGACAGCCCATATCTTCAACGAAAAGCTTGATCACGTATGGCCTGCCACACTTTCATCCAGGGTGACAGGGGGAATTCTTCGCGGAAATATGGGATATACGGGCGTTGTCGTCTCCGATGATATGCAGATGAACGCGATACGGCAACATTATGGACTCGAAACGGCGATAGAAAGGGCAATACTTGCGGGGGTTGACATCCTCGTGTTTGCCAACAACTCCGTCTTTGAAGAGGATATTGCCTCACGGGCTATCGCGATAATAGAAAAGCTGGTGCGAGAGGGGAAAATACCTGCCGGGAGAATAGATGAATCCTGCGCGAGAATAGTGAAGCTGAAGGAAAAACTGCGCCGTTAAATCATCACTCCGGCAGTACCATCCGAAACTCTTCCTCGATGTATTTCAGTCGGTCTATATCAACCTCATTTATCTCTTTATCCTTTTTGGCGAGCCGCTTCTTCAGCTCTTCCAGTTCTTTCTCGATATTTATCACATTGGCGCGCATAATCTGATTCATATCTTCCGGTCCCGCTTCTTCACGGGCCATCGCGTGAGTTACTTTTTTAGGCTCAAGGATCAAGGATTCTCTCATCCGGGGAACATATGCCTCCAGGTTAAGATCCGTCCTGATCTTCTCAGCGAGTATCTCGCTGGCAGTTGCCTCGCCGTGAATAACGAAGACACGGGGATGTGATTCGGTGAAGTTGCCCGCCCATTCCAGAAGCTCCTTCTGATCCGCGTGCGCCGAGAATCCACCGATGGTAAAGACCTTTGCCGCCACGGCGACATCTTCTCTGAATACTCTGACCCGCTTTTCTCCGTCCACTATCCTTCTTCCGGTGGTCCCCATGGCCTGGAAGCCCACAATGACGACGCTGGCTCCTGAACGCCACAGATTATGTTTGAGATGGTGTTTTATCCGTCCCGCGGTACACATCCCGCTTCCCGCTATGACGATCGCGGAACCCGCCCTTTGATTAATCGCCATGGATTCTTCGGTGGAAGGGGTGAATCGCAGGTTAGGCATATCAAACGGATCGAACCCCTGATTGACGATCTCCATCGCCTCTTCATCGTAATATCTCTTGTTTTTACGGAATATCTCAGTGGCCTTTATTGCAAGCGGGCTGTCAAGATAGATCGGTATGTCGGGCAGAGAACCGTTCCTGTAGAATTCACCCAGAAGGTATATTATTTCCTGGGTTCTCTCAACCGCGAACGCCGGGATGATGATCTTTTCATTGTTTGATACGGCATATTTGATCGCGTCGAGCAATTCAGCCGTGCTGTCCTCAAAAGAGCGGTGCAGGCGGTTTCCGTAAGTCGATTCTATAAAAAGATAATCCGCATCTGTAATTTCGAAGGGATCCTTAACGATCAGCTGGCGGTTTTTCCCAATATCTCCCGAGAAAACGATTTTTGTCTCCGCACCCGCATCTTCTATCCACATCTCTATGATCGAAGAGCCGAGGATATGCCCCGCATTTCTGAAGCGCGCCTTTACCCCCGGTTCGATGTCGATGACCTGATCCCTCTCCACAGGCGAAAGGTATTGAAGACTCGCCTGGGCATCTTCCACGGTATAGAGCGGTTGAATTCCCTTTTTGCTCTTGCGCTTGTTTTTCCGCGTCTGCCATTCCGCCTCCATTTCCTGTACATGTCCTGAATCAAGGAGCATCACCTCGCACAATTCCACTGTGGGGGGAGAGGTGATAATTTTTCCGCGGAAACCGTCTTTGACAAGTTTTGGAATCCTGCCGCTGTGGTCGATATGCGCGTGGGTCAGCAGGAGAGTGTCTATCTCGCGGGGATTAAATCCCCAGTCGGCCGAGTTGCGCCACTCGGTTTGTTTTCCTCCCTGAAAGAGACCACAATCCACTAATATCTTTTTGCCACGGGAGTCTTCGATAAGGTAATTTGATCCCGTTACTGTTCCCGCGGCACCCATGCACGTTATCTTGATCATGGTATATTCCTTTTCTTAGAATTCTATACTGTTGGGTGTCCTGGGAAAAGGTATAACATCCCTGATATTTGATATGCCGGTGATCAGCATCACCAGCCGTTCGAATCCCAGGCCGAAACCGCTGTGCGGGACGCCTCCAAACCTTCTGGAGTCCATATACCACCAGTAATTATCTTTGAGCAGGCCGGCTTCATCCATCCTCGCCTCCAGGATATCTAGACGTTCTTCGCGCTGGCTGCCCCCTATTATCTCCCCTATGCTCGGCACAAGCACATCCATGGCGGTAACTGTTTCCCCGTCGGGGTTTACCCTCATGTAAAAGGGTTTTATCGTGGAGGGGTAATCGTAGACTATGACAGGTCCCTTGAAGTGCTGTTCGGTCAGGTAGTGCTCATGCTCGGACTGGAGGTCTTTCCCGAATCCCACGTCATAATCGAATTTGTCTTTGGCCCTGCTCAATATATCCACCGCTTCCCGGTATGGAAGCCTTATGAAATCCGATGAGGCTATATTTTCCAGGGTTGCCATCAGGCCCTTATCCACAAACTTCGCAAAGAGCTCAAGATCATCGCGACACGTATCTATTGCGTAAGTGACCAGATACTTTACCATCTCTTCACCGAGATCCATATCGCCCTCAAGATCGCAGAACGCCATCTCCGGTTCTACCATCCAGAATTCCGCGGCATGCCTCCTGGTGTTGGAATTCTCGGCCCTGAATGTGGGGCCGAAGGTATAGACATCACCCAGCGCCAGAGCGAACAGCTCCGCCTCAAGCTGGCCTGATACGGTCAGGTTTGCCTGTTTTCCGAAGAAATCCAGGGAGTAATCCACTGCTCCATCCGTTTTCGGAAGATTGTCCGGGTCCAGAGCTGTTACCCTGAACATCTCTCCCGCCCCTTCGCAATCAGACGCTGTTACGATGGGAGTATGGATGTAGGTAAATGCCCTTTCCCTGAAGAATTTGTGTATGGCGTATGACAGCTCTGATCTGATGCGAAATGCCGCTCCATACTTGTTTGTTCGTGGTCTGAGGTGCGCGATGGTACGCAGAAACTCGTCACTGTGGCGTTTTTTCTGCAGGGGGTATGAGCCCGGCGCTATACTGATTATCTCTATGTCATCCGCCTGTATCTCCCATTTTTGCCCTTTGCCCTTTGATGCCAGCAGCTTCCCGGTTACAGCCACCGCGGAACCGGTTGACAGCTTGAGGATGTCGTCGTAGTTGTCCAAACCGTGGTCTGCGATGACCTGCATGTTCGTAAGGCATGACCCGTCATTGACCTCGATAAAGGAAAATCCCTTTGAATCACGCCTGGTCCTGACCCATCCCTTGATCAGGATATGATCTACAGGCGAGTCTGATTCCAGAAGCTTGAATATCTTTGTGCGTTTCATTGTCCGTCAACCCTCTTATAATAAAAAGATCTTGTTTTTACCGCATTTTTCAATCATGTCTTCGGGCCATATGCTTGCTTGTATCTCGCCAATATGGGCCTTTCTCAGGTAAAACATGCAGAGCCGCGACTGGCCGATACCCCCTCCGATAGAGAGCGGCAGTTCTCCGTTGATCAGACGCCTGTGGAAGAGCAGATCCTTTCTTTCCATGTTGCCCGTAATCTCTAATTGACTCAAAAGAGTTTTCGGGTCTACCCTGATCCCCATGGAGGAGAGCTCATACGCGCAATCAAAGATCGGGTAGTGTACAAGGATGTCTCCGTTGAGTCCCTTGCACCCTCCAGCGGTGGTGGTGGACCAGTCGTCATAATCAGGAGCGCGGCCGTCATGCGGTTTGCCGTTTTTCAGCTCGCCCCCGATTCCTATAACAAAGACGGCCCCATATTCCTTGCATATGATATTTTCCCGTTTTTTGGGTGTAAGATCTGGATATCTTTCCTCCAGCTCTTCGCTGTGTATGAAAGTAATCTCTTCGGGAAGTATCGGCTGGATAACGTTGCGCCGGTAGCAGATGTACTTCTCCGTTCGTCGTATGACATTGTATACCTTTCTCACGATACACTTCAGAAATTCCAGGTTTCGTTCCTCTTCCGATATCACCCTTTCCCAGTCCCACTGATCCACATATATTGAATGCGTGTTGTCCAGCACCTCGTCCGGTCTTATGGCATTCATGTCCGTGCATAACCCACGGCCCTGTTTTACGCCGTAATCGGCCAGCATCATTCTCTTCCATTTCGCTAAAGATTGCGCCATCTCAACGCCCATGTTGCCGGCTCCCTTTATGTTAAAAGAGACAGGCCTTTCAATTCCATTAAGATCGTCATTAATCCCCGTGCCCGCTTTGACGAACAGAGGCGCCGTTACGCGCATAAGATTCAGTTCGAAAGACAGGTTGGTCTGGAAAAAGTCTTTGATCTGACCGATGGCCTTTTCCGTTTCGCGCAGGTCGAGCAATGGCTTATAATGCTCCGGGATGTACAAACTTGACTCCATAAAACGACTCCTACTGAAAATTTCCCACGCGTTTTAAAAACATCTTGCAGGATATTACCGAGCGGACACTATCAAACCTCGGGATTTGTTGCAAGATAATAGCCGGATGCTGTCCATCGATCCAGCAGCTTTATCCCTGAACCCTATTGGATCAGGACCCATATACTTTAGAGATTTTTCTCTTGGGACGTGCTGAAGCAATTGTACGCTGCGGTTCTTCGATGGGAACAGCATTGGAGCGGTCTAGGTTCAGAATGTGCAGGATAAAGATATCGCGCCGTACTGTTGTTCTTTTTCCTGCGTTTTAAACTCTTTCGTCTGATATACGTGGGAGTACGTAATCTTGAAACGATTAACGATGAATCCGATTCCTCCGACAAAACAGGCAACAAAATGCTTCTTGTCGACGCTGTGGCTGTCCCGGAACGTGTTCCCGTCGAGCAGGATATTGTGTGCCACAGCGGTTCCGTCAACTGCGAAGAAGAGATGAACCCCGGCTCGACGGAAGAGGCTATAGAGTCTAGGATCGGTGTTGTCCACAGGAGCATTGCTGTCTGAACCGGGTCTTATGATGTAGGTCCCGAAATCATTCGGAAGGTTCCAGCCGAAGCGTATTTCCCCTCCCGCATTGGCGCCGGTAAAGGCGTTTCCGAGACCGCCACCGATATGGGGAATGAAGTCGAAACCGAGGCCGCGATTGTACTCCGTCCGTAGCAGGCGCCATTTGCGCTCAAAAAAGACATTGATGATCGGCTCGTCATGAAGCTGATGCTCCCACCCCTGGGGATCGGTTGCAGCGACCCATCTGTGGGAGACTTTCTGAAACTGCTCGACATAGGAATGAGGACCGACGATACCCACATCGAACTCAAGGGTATCCATCTGCCGGCCGTTTTTGCTGTGGAACCCAACTGCCAAGTATGTAATGCCGGCATAAGGCCGGTCGTCTTTTATAAGATCACTCCGTTCAATCTCCTCCGGTGTATACATGTTTTGTCCCAGCGAGAGAGATACGGAACGCTGGTACCCCGGCTCATTAATAAAAGGCAGTCGTTCAATGAGCGAATAACTCCATGCGGGCACGAGAGGGTTATCCCGGTAATCGGTCAGATCGGGCGAGATCCATGAGAGCTTCATCCCATGCGTATACTGCCGGTCCGTCTTGTAGAAGAAATCATTCTCCATATACAGGGTAACGGTGCTCATGTTCTGCGCGATATCATTTTCGGCAACGGCCTGACAGGGCAGGATGAGCATAGAGCAGAGAAGCGTCATGAAAAATGGGTTCGCATGTATGATCTTATCTATTTTCATAGTGCACCAGACCTACATTGTTTCCAATATCCTGTCAAGTTTTGCGAGAGAGGTCCTATACCTGTAGCGTGCCCGGCAATAGATATCGATGGTGACCCAGAAGATTTCTTCCGTCGAGCACAAACCGATTATTCACGTCATTCTTTTCCGGGATTTATTACTTGACAATCAATAGCAAAGGCTATAAGTCGACTGCTCGGTTCAAAAACTGACCGGGCGGTTTTTTTGTTATGGATGTAGACAAAAAACAAGAACGTAAAAAGGTTCTGGAGGCCCTTACAAGGCAGGGTATCCTGGATGCCGCTGTCAATTTGTTGACACGTGAAGGCATTCAGGGTCTGACTATGGACAGGGTGGCAGCGGAAGCCGGTATTGCAAAGGGAACACTGTACGTATATTTTGAAAACAAGGAACAGATGCTGGAAGCGGCAATCGATGCGAGTTTTGATCCGCTGGTCAGAGAATGCTCCGCCCTGCTGGATGGCGATCTTGCCCCCGACAGAAAACTGGAGGGATTTTCTCTCTGTCATTTAAGGTTCTTTGACGAGCACAGAGATCTTATCCGCGTCCTCCTGTTCGATCGAGAGAGGACCCATTTCGGGAAATCCCGTTATACCGACGGCAGGTACCGGACTTCCGTGAAGCGAGTGGCCGATGTTCTGGATGATGGGGTGAGACAGGGCCTGTTTTCCACTCTCGATTCAATGAAGGTTGCTGCCATGTTTATAGAAGCCAATATGGGAATGATCATGCAGCGTATCCATGACGGGATTTCGGGTGATGTCGAAAAAGACGCACGGCAGATTACAGAGATATTCATGAAAGGATTAAGAAAGAGGAAGTAGGGGGCAACCCGGACTATTCTGATCATTTGAAGGGCGAGAGGTTCATATGCCATAACCCTGCAAATGTGAAATCTTTAAGGTTTAATCTCCAGCAGCTTGCTTCCGGGTAATTTGTTTTACTTATTATTTACAATAGGAGAATCTGATGCGACTCAATGAAAATGTTTACAAATCATTTAAATGGAATATGGTTCTGGCGACCCTGTTGGGCGGCCTTTTGCTGGGGGGTTGCGATGGCTCCGAGCGATCGCAACCCCCACGCCCGGCACCGGAGGTGGCTGTGATAACAGTTCAACTACAAAAGGTTGTACTGACCACTGAATTGCCGGGTCGTACGTCTGCCTTCCGTGTCGCGAATATCCGACCCCAGGTCAACGGTCTTATACAAAAACGCCTGTTTGTGGAAGGGTCCGATGTCAAGGCCGGCCAGGCACTCTATCAGATAGATCCCGCTCCCTTTAAGGCGGCGCTCAACAATGCAAAGGCCGCCCTCGACAGGGCTGAGGCCAGTCTGTCTGCGATTCGTTTGCGGGTCGAGCGCTACCAAGAATTGTTTGCCGTCAAGGCGGTCAGCCAGCAGGACTGTGACGACGCGGTGGCAGCATTAAAACAGACTGAAGCCGACATTGAGTATTGGAAGGCGATGTTTGAGACGGCGCGCATAAACCTGGGGTATGCCAGGATCACAGCTCCCATCTCCGGCCGCATCGGCAAATCCAGTGTGACCGATGGCGCTCTGGTGACGGCGTATCAACCCGTGGCCCTGGCAACCATTCAACAACTGGATCCCATTTATGTGGATGTCCCCCAATCCACTGCCGAGCTGTTGCGATTGAAGCGCCGCATAGAGGGCGGACGTCTGGATCAGAACGGAGCAAGTCAGAAAAAGGTCAAGCTCATTCTGGAGGACGGTACAGAGTATTCATTGAAAGGAATATTGCAATTTCGCGACGTCACGGTGAACCCGACGACAGGGTCCGTAATCCTGCGGGTGGTCTTTCCAGATCCGAAATATATTCTCCTGCCAGGCATGTTCGTCCGGGCGGTGGTGCAGGAAGGTGTCAATAATCAGGCCATCCTTATTCCCCAACAAGGTGTTTCACGTGATCACAAGGGTAACCCCCTCGCCATGATCGTGAACGAACAAAGCAAGGTTGAGCAACGGATGCTTACACTCGATCGGGCTATTGGCGACAAATGGCTCGTGTCAGCAGGCCTTGCTCCCGGCGATCGTGTGATTGTCGAGGGGATGCAAAGGGTGAGACCCGGTGTGGCCGTGAAAATTGTTCCTTTCAATAAGGACAAAACCAAGCGTGGGCCAGAGGCCGGACCTGATGTCCAGCCACAAGAAAAAATTGACGGAGGCGCGTGATGCTATCGAAATTTTTTCTGGCCCGTCCGGTTTTCGCGTGGGTTATTGCCATCATCATAATGGTGGCGGGAGGGCTGGCGATCTATAATTTGCCCATATCCCAGTATCCCCCCATCGCCCCGCCATCCATCGCCATCAGTGCCTTTTACCCCGGGGCTTCGGCCGAGACTGTTGAAAACAGCGTGACGCAGATCATCGAACAGAAGATGACCGGCTTCGACAAGCTGTTGTATATGTCCGCCACCAGTGATTCGGCAGGCGCCTCTCATATCGAGCTGACTTTTGAGGCGGGAACCGATCCGGATCTCGTCTGGTCTCAGGTGCAAAACAAGCTCCAGCTCGCCATGTCGAGTCTGCCCGAGGTGGTCAAAAGTCAGGGGGTACAGGTCAGTAAATCCACCAGGAACTACCTGATGCTCGTGGGTCTGATCTCGGAAGACGGCAGCATGGACGGCAATGATTTGAGAGACTATGCCAAATCCAACCTGGAAAAAATCCTGGCGCGGGTACCGGGCGTGGGCGAGGTGGAACTCTTCGGTGCCGGGTATGCCATGCGTATCTGGGTCAACTCAGACAAACTGACCAGCTACCACCTTACAATGGAAGATGTCATTATGGCGCTCCGGGTCTACAATGTAGAGGTTTCCGCCGGGCAGTTCGGCGGGGCGCCGGCGGTGGAAGGCCAGCGCTTGAACGCCTCCATCGTCGTCCAAAATATGCTCAAGACTCCTGATGAGTTTGCCTCCATCCCTATTCGCATCAATCCGGACGGTTCCACCGTGCGGATCATGGACATAGGCCGGACAGAACTGGGAACCGAGTTTTACGATATTGAGGCTTTCCACAACGGCAACCCTTCCGCCGCCCTGGCTATCAGGCAGGCCGCCGGTGCCAACGCACTGGATACGGCCGACGCCGTCAAGACGAAGATGGAAGAGATGAGCAGGTTCTTCCCCTCGGGGATAAAGGTAGTCTATCCCTATGACACCACCCCTTTTATCAGGGTGGCCATCGATGAAGTGGTGAAGACTCTCTTTGCAGCGATCCTGCTGGTTTTTCTGGTCATGTATCTTTTCATGGGAAACATCCGGGCCACACTGATCCCGACCATCGCGGTTCCAGTGGTGCTCCTGGGGACCTTCGGTGTCCTAGGGCTTTTCGGGTTCTCCATCAACATGCTGACCATGTTTGCCATGGTGCTGGCCATCGGCCTGCTGGTGGACGATGCCATCGTGGTGGTAGAGAACGTGGAACGAATCATGAGCGAGGAAGGTCTTCCTCCCCGGGAAGCCACGGCCAAATCCATGGAACAGATTACCAGCGCCCTGATCGGCATCGGGCTGGTGCTCTCGGCGGTGTTCGGCCCCATGGCTTTTTTCCCCGGCTCCACTGGTGTCATCTATCGCCAGTTTTCCGTAACTATCGCCGCCGCGATGCTTCTTTCCGTTGCGGTGGCCCTGATACTGACCCCCGTACTTTGCGCATCCCTTCTCAAGCCGGTAGTGGCGGGGCGCGAGGCAGACAATGCTGTCTTTTTCCTGCGCCCATTTTTTAGATGGTTTAACCACGTCTTTTTCCGCTTCAGACGCCTGTATGTAAAACTTGTCGGCCATTCCCTTTCCAGGAAACTGCGTTACTTGGTCATTTTCCTTGTTATTGTGGTGGCCATGGGATTCCTGTACCTCCGTATGCCCACCGCCTATCTCCCAGATGAAGACCAGGGCATGCTGCTCGCCCAGGTGATCATGCCGGCAGGTTCCACTTTGGAGCAGACCGGAAAGGTAACAAAGCAGATCGAGCACTATTTTCAGAAAAACGAAAAAGAGGCGGTGGAATCTTGTATGACCATTTCCGGCATCGGATTTTCCGGGAGGGGACAGAACAACGGTATGGTGTTTATCAAACTGAAGGACTGGGAACTCCGAGATCGGGACGACCTGAAGGCCAAGGCCATTGCAGGAAGGGCCACAGCAGCTCTTTCGAGTATCCGTAACGCCATGGTGTTTGTATTCCCGCCGCCGGCCGTCACCGAACTGGGTATGGCCAGGGGATTCGACTTTCGGCTGCTGGATCGGGGCGGTCTCGGACACCAGGCCCTGATGGGCGCGCGAAACCAGCTCCTCGGAATAGCGGCTCATGATTCAAGATTGACCGCCGTTCGACCCAACAGCATGGAGGATGTGCCCGAATACCGGGTCGACGTGGACTGGGAAAAGGCCGGTGCCCTAGGGGTTCCAATTACCTCAATCCACAGGACAATCTCGGCGGCCTTTGGTAGCGCCTATGCCAACGACTTCATTCAGGGTGGCCGGGTCAAGCGAGTATACGTTCAGGCCGACGCCCCCTACCGCATGCTACCCAAAGACCTGGAAAAACTGTATGTCCGGAATACGACAGGGGAAATGGCCCCCTTTTCCTCTTTCGCATCCGGCCACTGGACATCCGGGTCTCCCCAGCTGGAGCGCTATAACGGCTTCCCTTCCATAAATATCTGGGGAGAACCAGCGCCGGGGAAAAGCTCGGGAGAAGCCATGCAGGTCATGGAAGAAATTGTTGAAAAGCTGACTAAAGGGATCGGTTTTGACTGGACCGGACTTTCCTACCAGGAGCGAATGTCGAGTTTTCAGGCGCCCCTGCTGTACGCATTTTCCATTCTCGTGATCTTCCTGTGCCTGGCGGCACTGTACGAGAGCTGGACCATTCCCATTGCGATCCTGCTGGTTCTTCCCCTTGGGGTTATCGGCGGCATCATCGCCTCAAGCATGCGTGGGATGGCCAACGATGTCTATTTCCAGATCAGTCTTTTGACCACACTGGGTTTGGCCACCAAAAACGCCATCTTGATCGTCCAGTTCGCCAAGGCCGGTCTGGAAAGGGGGATGGGGTTGATCGATGCCACTTTGGAGGGCGCAAAATTACGATTCCGTCCAATCATTATGACCTCTCTGGCATTCGGGTTTGGGGTTCTGCCCCTTGCTCTGAGCACCGGTGCAGGCGCAGGGGCCCAAAATGCCATCGGCACTGGCGTGCTGGGAGGAATGGTGAGTGCCACTGTCCTGGTAGTTATTTTTGCACCCCTCTTCTATGTACTGGTCGAAAGGATCTTCGGCAAAAAAGGAAAACATGCATCAACCGAGATACCCGGCGTAAATTCATCAGGGGGTCAATGATATGAATAAACAATTATTATTTATACTGCTTGGAATCGCCCTCTTTCTGGGTAGCTGTACCATGACCCCGGAATACACACGGCCTGAAGCTCCGATACCTGCCAACTGGTCGAATACCGCTGCTTACAGAGAGCCCAAGGCTTCGACCGACGCCACGGTTGCGCCGGAGCTGAGGTGGCAATTTTTCACCGATGCACGGCTTCAAAAGGTCATCGAGACGGCCTTGAACAGCAACCGCGACCTGCGACTTGCCGCCCTGAATGTGGAAAGAGTCCGCGCTCTATACGGCATTCAACGGGCTGAGCTGTTCCCCACAGTTAATGCGGTGGGCAGCGGAAGTAAACAACGTGTACCCGCCGATCTTTCAACCACCGAAGAATCGATGACGGTGGAACAATACGGTGTCAATCTGGGTATCAGTTCCTGGGAAATTGACTTTTTCGGCCGTATCCGCAGCCTGAAAGATCAGGCCTTGCAGATGTATCTGGCCACGGAGCAAGCCCGCCGAAGCGCACAGGTCTCGCTGGTGTCCGCGATTGCCAACGCGTACCTGACCCTTGCGGCGGATCGGGGGAACCTCAAACTGGCCCACTCCACCCTTGAAACCCAGCAGGCCGCTTACGCTTTAATTCAGCGGCGCTATGAAGTTGGACTCGCTACCGAACTGGATCTGCGCCAAGCGCAAATTCCGGTGGATACGGCCCGGGGGGATGTCGCCCGCTTTGCGCAATTGGTGGCACAGGATCAAAACGCCCTGAACCTTCTGGCAGGCTCTCCGGTGCCGAAAGAGTTCTTGCCGGCGGACCTGAGCAGCGTTACCCCTCTCAAAGATATTTCTCCAGGCCTGTCCTCCGAGGTGCTTCTAAATCGTCCTGACATTCTACAGGCGGAGCATCAGCTCAAGGGAGCCTACGCCTTTATCGGCGCGGCCCGGGCGGCCTTCTTCCCCCGCATTTCTCTGACCACCGCGGTGGGAACCGCAAGCGGCGAGCTATCCGGTCTGTTTAGCTCCGGCTCGGCTGCCTGGAGCTTTGCGCCGCAGATCACTATGCCGATTTTTGACGCCCGCACCTGGGCCGCGCTGCGGGTCAGCAAAGCCGATCAGGAAATCGTCCTGACCCAGTATGAGAAGACAATCCAGACGGCCTTCAGGGAG
>JAFDAI010000133.1 GCA_019313905.1 Deltaproteobacteria bacterium
AGGGTTGTTATGCTCATCGGGCCGTTTTCAAAGATGATTTTTACCGGCTTCCCCTTCTTTACCATCGGTATGGTTCTCACCATATTCCCGGTTATTTCGGCATTTGGTTTAACATTGGTTCGGAGCTTCATCTCCACAACAGCATCGGGGCTCGATATAATATTTGAAGGCAAGCGGTCAAACCATCTTTTGAGCAATCTGACATCACAACGCTCAATCTTAACATTTCTACGAAGAGACTTAGTGCTGACCACAACATCCATCGCCACCTCTATCCTTGCTCTGACCGTTTTTCCATTTAGAAATGTGCCATTTTCATAACACTTGAAAGTAAAGGAAGAATTTCCTATAAAATCTTCATTCCTTCTGCTCAGAACCCGACAGGTAATTTTTTTTCCTGTCAGTTTCAAATCAGATACCGTGGATGGGAATTCCACCCGCACAGCGTTTTTCGGCCAGGGCATGTTCTTTTCAATATATGTCCTGACAAGCGCCTTTATTGTTTCGCCTTTTATCACTGCTGCGGTAGCCGCACACAGATGACCGCTGAAAAGAAACAGGAGAACAACACTTACAATTAAAAAAAAAGCTGTCTTATGTATTTTGCCTGACACCCTTACCTCCATTATCTCTTGAGACCGTTAGCCATCTGCAGCATGGAATCTGCCGTTTGAATGGCCTTTGAATTTATTTCATATGCTCTCTGGCCAACAATCATCTTGACCATCTCATCCACAACATTTACATTTGACATCTCTAAAAAACGTTGTGAAATGGTGCCGTTTCCCTCTTCTCCCGGATTTCCGGAAATAGCTTCACCAGAGGCATCTGTCCTGTCATAGAGGTTTCTCCCCAGGCTGGTAAGTCCGGCAGGGTTGGTAAACCTGGCAAGTTCTATTCTTCCGGTCGCCAGGGAATAGCCCTGGTCATCGGTTGCCGTCCATGTACCTCCGCTGTCAACGGTAAAATGTACCATTTCCATAGGTACGTCCACTGCAGGTATCAATTTAAGCCCTTCGGAATTACACAGAGAACCATCCCTGTCAATTTTGAAATTGCCTGCCCGTGTGTAAACAGTACGCCCATTATTATCAAGCTGGAAAAAGCCATCCCCTTCAATAGCAAAGTCGAATGGATTGTCCGTCTGCATATAATCACCCTGACCAAACATTTTTTGAACCGCCACCGGTTTTACCCCCATGCCGATCTCTATACCAACCGGCAACTGACTCCCGTCGGATGTCTCGGCCCCTGATTTCGAATATATCTGATACATGAGATCCTGAAAATCGGCCCTTGCCTTTTTAAATCCAACGGTATTGATATTGGCCAGGTTATTCGCAACAACGTCCTGGCTTATCTGCTGTGCTTCCATGCCGGTTGCGGCCGTCCATAACGCTCTTATCATATTAATTCTCCTTTCATTCAAACCTCGTCGAGTGGTATGCTATTTGACAATCTGTGTCATTACAGTTTCCCGATGCGGTTTGTTGACAATTTGTCCTGTTCGGATATGGTCTGAATCGCTTTCTGATACGATTCAAAGGTACGCTGTATATTGATCATTTCAACCATTTCTCTTATAACCCGGACATTGGAAAGCTCAAGGTATCCGAATTGAATCCGTGATTCCTCCTCCTTTTTTGCACCCGCCAGATTATCAGGATCACGATAGAGACCCATATTAAGCTTAACGAGAGCAGATGGTTCACGAAAGCTCATGATCTTCACTGCATCAACCTCATCGCCATTCACACTTATTACGCCATCCTGGCTTATTTGAATGTCGTTTCCCTCAATGATAATTTTTCCTTTTCTGCCAAGGACATAATCTCCGGCCCGTGTAACCAGCTCTCCGTCCTTATTGAGCGTAAACCTTCCATCTTTTGTATAGGCAACATCGTCTTTTGTCTGAACGGCAAAAAATCCCTTCCCGTCTATTGCCAGGTCCAGACCATTGCCGGTTTTCTGTAGTATTCCCGGGGAATAATCGACACTTGTTGCCGGTCCCTGCGCGGGTCTGACTTCATTCGCCTCCGTTTCAAAGCTTGCCCTTAAAAGATGGAACCGCTCTGCCTTGAAACCGGGAGTGTTAACATTGCCAATATTGTTCGTGACGCAATCAAGCTGGTTAATCTGCCTTATCGCAGCATTTGCCAGCAT
>JAFDAI010000134.1 GCA_019313905.1 Deltaproteobacteria bacterium
AAGGTTAATTTGTTTGTGCCGGCGGCTTATGGTAGGCTGGGCGAACAACCCCACTATTTAAGCGATAATCCAGATTGGGTGGCCCGAGTTAATCAGCTACCTCGAACCAATTACCAAATAAACTTTCACGGAATGTTTCATCGACGCCACCCAACAGATAGCGTTTTTCACGCCGGCCACCCGGTATCGCAAAATGACGAGTGGCAATATTTCAACACGCCGCAGGCTCGCAATATATTTGGAATGATGCGGGCCGAGTTTGACCGGGCGGGATTAACCTACGGCGCCCGCCCTATGATATTTAGGCCGCCCGGATGGAAAGTGTCCCGGGAAGCGTGTAGAGCGTTAGGCCAGCGGCAAGTAGTGGTAGCCGGCGACGACCGATATAAACGAAGTCACACATCCGCGGTTCAATGGATAAACTATAATTGGGATATGACTGACCCGTGTCCTTGGAAGCGGGATGACGTCCGGGCTTTTGGGCACACAAGCGAGTGGACGAATAACTATATGAACGAGGAAAGATATAATCTAATAATAGATGTACTAACCAGTAGAAATTTTCATTTTAAGTTTCTGGGAGAATAAAAATGACAGACATAAAGAAAATGACAGCTAAAGAGTTTATGGAATTAGGACTACTACAAGAGGTTAATAGAAGGTTTCTTCATCCAATGGGTTTAGCGCTCGAAGTCGTGATAGATGACGCAGATGATAGTTGTGTGTTTGGGGGAGTATGGGATTACCGAGATGATGAAGAGGGAATGGTGTTTGGAGAAAAGATTTCCACATCTGATGTGTTTAAGGAAAAGGCTGAAAGAGTAAACGATATGTTCGAAGGAAAACGAGACTATAGAGAAAATAATCTTGGCTGGCACATACAGCCAACGGAGTAGAAAATGGACGGAAATCCACATCCTAAAAACAAGGCCTGGCGAGGGCAAAAATACAGTGATACGCGTTTTGCCATAATTAAGTGGCTGGAAAAAGAATTGCCGACGGTAAGCGGAAAGATAATAAACATCGGGGCCGGAGGATGGCCCGTGCCTAAAAGTTTAATTCCGCCCGCCAATATCAAAGTATATAAAACCTTCGATAAAAAATATTACGGAGACACTAAAAATGTAGTCGATATACGCGGCGATGTTCAAAAAATGCCGCCCGAGTGGACTAATAAATGGGATGTGATATTGTGCTTAGAGGTGATAGAGTGCGTTCCTAATCCATTTAAGGCCTTTAAGGAGATGTATAGGGTTTTGCGGCCCGGGGGAACTTTACTGTTATCTTCGCCGTTTAATTATAGGTTCTTTGGGCAAAATACGGGGTTGGGAAAGAAAAAGAATAGAGTTTATGATTATTGGCGCATCACCCAAGATGGATTGGAAGAATTGTGTAAAGATTTTAAGCAAGTAGAGATTAAGGGTTTTGGGGGAACTGGCCCGCACGATAGATTCACCTATTGCGTAAAGGCAACAAAATAGTATGAATTATTTACAAGGAAAAGATATTCAGCTGGTCAAGTTTACGGAGAGATACATAACGGCTGATTACATAGGCTGGTTAAACGACAGCGAGGTTAATAGATATTTGGGCGCCGAAAGAATGCCCGTGTCCCGAGATGATGTGAATATTCCTGATAGCGACGAAACCATATTGCTGGCCATCATTAGCAATCACACAGATACACCTAAATATATTGGAACCATATCTCTTCATTACATAGATTGGATAGACCGCAAGGGTGAAGTTGGATATATGATTGGATCAAAGGAACACTGGGGTAAAGGTGTGGCCACTGAGGCGGTAGGGCTGATTACTAATTATGCGCTTAACAGACTTAACCATAATAAAATTAGTGCGGGCGTTATAGAGGGCAACACTGGTTCCATTAAAGTTTTGAAGAAAAATGGCTACAAACAGTATGCGGTAGCCGTTCAGGACTATTATTTAGATGGTGAATATTTAGATACACTTAGGTTTTATAGATTAAGCGAGTGGAAGATATGAGAATAGTGCTGTTTGGGTGTCAAAAAATCGCGATAGATGTGTTGAAGTTTTTACTAATCCAGGATCATGATTTGGTGGGTGTGATTACCCAAGACCAGGAGAGCGATAAGATTTGCTCGGATATTACTGTAAAGGAGTTTTGCGCGGCT
>JAFDAI010000135.1 GCA_019313905.1 Deltaproteobacteria bacterium
TTCTGTTCAACATCTTTCGTGTATGTCTGAACCTGAACATTCACCTTCCGGCTTCGTATAACATGGAAGTGTCCCAAGGGGGAAGACCCCGGTCGCGCCATTGTCTTACGAGGGATGCAGTTGCAACCCGAATCCCTTCCACAATCCAATGCCCGTCGTAAACAAAGTAGCAAGGCACCTCTGCATGACGCTTCCGGATCGCCTCGCGAGGATCGAGAACCGGTATGTTCTCTTCCTCGCAAAAAGCTGAAATCTCCTTTAGCGGCTGATCGATATCAATTTGCTGAGGTTTCAAACCGCTTGATGCCAAGTCCTTCCGGTATTGTTCCGGGTCGATCTCCAACTTCAACGGAAGTGGCGCTACAATCAGCGTAACACCATCGGCAGCCGTCTCTTTTTGGAGCTTTTGCAAGTACGAGAAAGTCTTTGTCCATGCCATTTTCATGCTTTCCGGTTGCGGCACTTCGTATTGCTGCAACTGAGTATTTCGCTCTTCTCCCTTGGCACTCATCCACAGGCTTATACGGCCGACGAGATCGTTATAATAAAGATAATTGCGCATGAGGATATAACTTTCACTGTTCCAGGAAAGCCACTTCCGCAACTTTCTGATGGAACTCTTCTCACGTCTCTTTGGCTCCCGACCGTTCTTATAGACGGCCAAGGTCACCCCACCTTCAATCAGATATTGTGAATACTCGTTTTTGCAGTCGTAATCATCAGGAGATAATCCAACAATAACAACATCTGGTTTAAAGAGCGATTTCCATCGGCGGTAGGCTTTCCAGTAGTTATAAGGCGAGTAGCCGCCATGTGCCGCGTTGATAACCTCGATTTTTACAGGCATTTCTTCCAAATTAACGACTGTCTGAAGCGACCTCTCCAACTGTCTGGACAGGCTGTCTTCGATTGGCAGGCCATGGCTGGCTGAAAATGAGTCACCCACCAGGAGCACCCTGAAAATACCGTTTTCCTTCGGACCATACTCCCGGTCCCGCAAGCCAAGGCTATTGATCTGATACAAAGCATTGTACTCCCGTCCCTTTTCGTAGGTTTTCGCGTTGGGTTTATATGTAAAGCCGATCACCGAATCAGATTTGAAGATGTTCATACGTGAATCAACATTCTGTGGGAGAAGTATCCTTGTGAAGATCTCTCCCCAAAGCAGAACAAAAGGGGCAACAACGGCCATTAGCAAAAAGCATCTCAGCCATGCGGATCTATTGAAAAGTCTTCGCATCACATGTTATCAGAACTGGAAATAAATAAAGGGGGTGATTGTTTGGATATGTGCGATAGAGGCCATGAGAACGCTTACAAAAAGAAGTTGAGTGACGGAGTAACGCACGATTCTAACCTCCTGGCGGTCCGTTAGCCATGTGTGGCTTTGGCTCCATGTTTGCGCTACATCCAGAGCAATCATCAGGCTCCCGGCAAAAAGAACAGCACTGGACATGCCTGTAAACTGGTGGAAACCGAAGAGTCCTTTCAGATACACCAGGGCGATAGGCAAATCAGGTGATCTGAACAAGACCCAAGTGAACGCCACAAGGTGGAATGTAAGAAATATTTTGACAATATCTGCAGCCCACCCAGGGAATGTTCTGGGCCACGAAAACTCTGGTTTTTTTCCTCTCAGGATTATACGATGTCCTGCTAGATAGATGCCGTGCAGGAGTCCCCACACTACGAAGTTCCAGGCCGCCCCATGCCACAGGCCGCCAAGAAACATCGTGATCATAAGATTTGTGTATGTCCGGGTTCTTCCTCGACGGTTCCCTCCAAGCGGGATATACAGATAATCCTTCAGCCAGGAGGAGAGAGAGATGTGCCAGCGTCTCCAGAACTCCGTAATATTCCTGCTCAGGTAAGGCGCATTGAAGTTCTCCATGAGTTCAAATCCAAGGATTCGTGCAATGCCGCGTGCAATGTCGGTGTATCCTGAGAAGTCTCCATAAATCTGGAAGGTGAATGCGTAAACACCTGTCCACAATTGCCCACTTGACATCGCGGTTGGATCAGAAAAAATGTTTTCGACAATTGGCGCAAGTGTGTCGGCTATCGCGACTTTTTTGAAGAAACCGAGCAAAACCAGATTCAACCCTGACAAGACATTCTCCCGTGTCATGTGCCGCGGTTTAGAGATCTGAGGA
>JAFDAI010000136.1 GCA_019313905.1 Deltaproteobacteria bacterium
TTATTTGTAATTGTCATAAAGTACATTCAGTGTCTCATAAATTCAAGAGGGGGGGTACGCTTTTATAGCAAAGCCAGCCATTAGATATTAAAATCAGCTACGATTTGCTTGTAATTATCTTTGCAATAATCACTGCTCTTCTGCTTGAGGGCACTATTTATATAGTGTTTAATTATCTTACAATTACACATCAGGAAATATTCAGCATGAGGCAGGAGCATTATGTCGCAGTAGAGAAAATTAAAACAAACGCAAAAAATGAGATCAAAAAAGATAATATTAAATATGAATTGTTTAAAAACAAGGTAAAAAACCAGGTTCAAAATATTAAAGACAATGTATTCACGTTTAAAAGAAATGCTGATAATGGTTAATATTGGTCAACCTAATTGGGGAAGCGGTAAAATAAACTCTATCAACTAAAAAAAGGAGATGAGCATATGAATTCCGACATTACTGTTGCAGACCCAAAAAATGCTGTAAACATTACTGCTAAAACTGATTACAACACAACTATTATTATTGATAAGCATCGCGCATTTTTACAGCGCCTGTTTCCCACCAAACTACAGCAGGCGCTTAATGAATCAGAATTAATACAGGCCAAGACGGAACTGGAGTTCAGGGAAAATGCGCTGAAAATAGCAAAAAAAACTCAGATTCAGTCCATAAAAGAAACATACAATGATTTCCTTGTTACAGGTAAAGGTACTATCAGAAAAGACAGAACTGTATTTTTCGCTAAACAGCTTCAGGAATTGGAAGTGGAAATTAACAAGATAACCAGTATGTTTTATCAGCTCATAGAAGATCAGTACGCCAACCTGGATAGAATCAGCATACCTTTTTTAAAAGAGATGGAAGAAAAGCGCATAGAAGAAAGCGCCGGAAGATTCAGGGATACAGTAGATAAATTAATGTTGGATTTCAAAAACATTTTAAATGAAGAGGTTAAAGCTTAAATGGATTCAGAGGACAACAGATGAAACAGCCGGTGAAGATAATTTTAATGGGTTTTATAGCGTCAGCATTATTCTTGAGTTGCGGTTATTTTTTAGGGTCCGATTTAAAGCTGCGTATTTTATTTGATGAAACAAAACAATTGCAGGTCGGCGCAAAGGTAGATTACGCTCATTGTGACCAGACTGTAGGAAGGGTAAAAAATGTTTCCTTATGTGAAAATGGCAAAACTGCCGTTGATTTGATTATATTTTCTCAATTCAAAGGGCTGGTCAGATCAGGAGTGATGTTTGTAGTGGATTATCCTTTATTCAGCAAGGACCCGACACGTATTCTGATGGATATTCTTTCAAAGGATATTGATAATCCTCAGATTAAATCAGGTGCAACTTTAAATGGAGTAAGCTGGATTTTTTATAAAATGGCGGTTGCGGCTGATTCAATAAGTCCGGTTGCGGATACTGTTGTTGGGCATTCAAAAATACTGCTGAATGAACTGGAGAGCTTTGTAAAATCTGATGATTTTGATCGTTTGCTGGAAGCCCTTGAGAAACAGGCAAAAATTATTTCCGGCTATACAATAGAACAAAGGCGTAGATTTGAAAGAGACATTCTCCCGAAAATCGAGAAGAAAATTAAAAATCACTACAAAAGATTAAACACAATTTATAACCAGGAAGAGATTAAAAAACTTGAAAAAGAACTGAACGAATTAAAACACAGCCTGAATATAAATACTCCGGCAAAACAATAGCCAAGTAACCGGAGTTGCCCGTGAACTATTCATCGGTACAATAATCGCTATTTTAAACGATAGTCGCTTCAATCTGGTGAACCTTTGAAGCTCATCGAAAAAACACAAGTTTAAAAGTTAAGAACATTGCCCCCTTTCCCGTAGAAGGGGAAATATGGAAAAAGATGAAATTATCAGGTTTATAGCTGAATGGCAAAACCGCATATTGAGAATACATGGAATTGACAGAGAGTATCTTCATGCCTTGCAGGAGACTATCGGTTCAAGGCCTATAAAAATAATTAGCGGTTTCAGGAGGTCGGGGTAATCTTTTCTTGTCCAGCTCGCTGCCCGGAGGTTGATAGAAAACAACACGTTTTCTGTTTCGAATATTCTTTATCTCAATTTTGAGGATTTTCGTCTTGCCGGGATTAATACGCCTGAGAGGCTTGATATTT
>JAFDAI010000069.1 GCA_019313905.1 Deltaproteobacteria bacterium
ATGGGCGTAAAACCGGTGGCTGTTCAAAAAATGTTTGGCCAGGGTGATTATATGCAGACTGGCAATCCATTCGACTTTGCTATTGAAGGGGATGGCTTTTTCCAGCTTGATGATAATGGACGTACTGTTTACACGCGGGCAGGTAATTTCAAGGTTGATAAGGATGGCTCTCTGTGTAATTCCGAAGGGCTTAAATTGATACCCGCAGTGGACATACCTATGGAAATGGTACATTTTACCGTTGACAGCGGAGGCACATGGACGGCAACCGATGAGCAAGGCAATTCCCTGGCGACCGGAAGGATAGAGCTTGCCAGGTTTACCAATCCCGCCGGGCTTACCAGCCTGGGGAGAAATCTCTATGACAGGACGGATGCCTCCGGTGACGCTACTGTCGGAAATCCCGGAGAAGGGGGAAACGGCACCGTTTCACAGCGTTTTTTAGAGATGTCAAATGTAAATGTTGTGGATGAGATGGTCAAAATGATCGTGGGCCAGAGGGCATACGAGATAAATTCAAAGGCCATTCAAACGGCAGATTCCATGTTGCAGATGGCCAACGGACTTAAAAGGTAAGGGTATAAACGTTCACTGTTAACAGTTTACAGCTTACGGTTGACGAGGGTGTTTGCTGTGAACCGTAAACCTTTGTCATGGAGAAATATTGCAGGTGAGGATGTCAGGCAAAATATATAACATAGCTTTCTTAATTACGAGTGTTGTTCTCCTGTTTCTCTTCAGCGGTTATCTGCTGTGCGAGGCTTCCGCAGCAGTGATAAGAGGGGAAACGATAAAAGCGGCTGTCAGGGCATATATTGAAAAGAACATGCCTTGGCCGGGAAACGCTGTGCGGGTGGAATTTCCCGGCAGGGTGTCCAATTTGAGCCTGACAGGAAAAAAAATTACCTGTCGGGTCTTGAGCAGAAGGAATGAGGATTTTATAGGAGATTCTTCCTTTACTGTCAGGTGTTATGAAAATGATACATTTCTGAATGGGAAAACGGTCAGAGTGAGGATAGAAGTACTGATGGATGTTGTAGTCAGCACAAAGTTTCTTCATAGAAATGTCAGGATTAACCGTGATGATGTGAGATTGGTTAAAAGGTGGTTTGACCGTTTGCCTTCAAGTGTTATCTCGAACCCGGATACAGTTGTGGGCATGAAACTTCGTACCAATGTTAAACCGAATGCTGAAATAACCGGGAATATGGTGAAAAGCATACCGATGATAAAAAGGGGGAAGCCGGTAAGAATTGTTTTTGAAAACGGCCCGATGAGAATAACGACTATTGGATTGTCAGAGCAGGATGGAATGTACGGGGAGTTGATAAAGGTCAGGAGTATATCATCTAAAAAGGTGATTTATGTCAGGGTGACGGGTAATTCTCTGGCAAAGGTGGAGTTCTGAGTGCAGAGATCATCAAAGATCCAATTTTAAGGTGAACGATATGAAATCAAACAATAACAACTACTCGACCACTCAACCACTCAACATAGTGTTGTTGGGTATCCTTTTCCTGTTTATCGTTGCCGGATGTTCTTCAAATATTAATACGGTAAAAAAAGATGAATTCATTCCTGTTCCGGAGGAGAAAGTATCGCTTCCGCCCACAGGATCCATCTGGCCAGGCGAAAACGCTAAAAATTCGCTCTTTACCGATAATAAAGCAAGGCATGTCAATGATATCATTACAATAGTCATAGACGAGTATTCCTCGGGCAGCAATTCCGCCGATACAACTACCGGAAGAGATACCAAGACTCTTGCGGGAATATCTTCCCTCCTCGGGGTGGATAGACAGATTGCCAGGAGCAATAAGGATCTTACAGACGGAGCAGATATAAATACCGCAGGGCTTCTCCCGACGATTCAGGTTGGTGGTTCTTCCAAAAACAGCCTTACAGGCAAGGGCAAAACGAGCCGTGACGGTAAATTGAAGGCAGAAATAACAGCCAGAGTCATCAGGCTGTTGCCCAATGGCAATTTGGCCATAGAGGGAAGACGGCGGCTGACTGTAAATGCCGAGGATCAGTATATTGTTATTTCCGGTATTATCAGGCCTGAAGATATCACCTCGGACAATGTTATATCATCGCAGTACATTGCCGATGCAAGAATTGTTTATACGGGCAAGGGCGTTGTTAATGACAAAATGAGACCGGGCTGGCTGACGCGCGTCGTGGATTGGACATGGCCGTTTTAAGGGTTCAAGGTTCAGGGTTGACTCATTCCCACGCTCCCGCGCCAGCTTGGGTCCCAGTTAATAGTTAACGGTCAAAATGCTTCAGTCGTTGCATAGTTCATTGAGAAAACCGTGAACTGTGAACCGACAACGGTGAGCGGTTATCTTGAGAGGATAGTTTAATGAAAAAAGGGAAAGTTTTCAAATATATCGCTGTCTTCTTAATAGCTGGTCTGGTTATTGCGTCCCATGCCTATGCTGCCCGCATCAAGGATGTTTCCAGTATCGGAGGGGTCAGGGATAACCAGCTGGTGGGCTATGGTCTAGTTGTAGGTCTGGCCGGAACGGGTGACGATATTGAGAATGGATTTACAAAAGAAACCCTTGCCAATATGTTGAGCAGACAGGGGCTTGGAATGAAGGAAGAGTCCAGAAAGGATCTGAGTTCAGATAATGTAGCATCAGTTATGATCAGTGCCGAGCTTCCTCCATTTGCCAAGGTGGGGTCGAGAATAGACGTTTTGGTTTCATCCATCGGTGATGCAAACAGCCTGCGGGGAGGGACTCTTCTTATGGCACCGCTTAAGGGGGCGGACGGCAGGGTCTATGCTGTGGCGCAGGGGGCGGTATCTATTGGAGGTTTTGCTGCGGGCGGGGGAGGCGCTAAAGTTTCCAAGAATCACCCGACAGTCGGTAGGATTACAAATGGCGCCTTTGTCGAGAGGGAATTGGAGTACAATTTTGAAAACAGGAAGTCATTCTCCATAAATCTTTACAGGCCCGATTTTACGACCGCGACAGGGGTTGCAACGGCCATAAATGGTGTAATAACGGGCATAGAGGCGAAACTTATTGATTCATCTACCGTTGCTGTAAATATAAAGGAATCCTTTAGAGGGAGTATAGTGAAGCTTGTTTCGATTGTTGAAAACATTAATATTGCGGTTGACTCACCGGCGGTTGTGGTCATAGATGAGAAGACCGGCACGGTTGTTATGGGAGAAAATGTAAGATTATCCACTGTTGCCGTTGCCCATGGGAATTTGTTCATCCAGATAAAGGAAGAGAAAAAGGTGTCTCAACCGTCTTCCTTTGCTCCTGCTCCTCCTCGTGGCAGTGCACCGGTTGAAGCGGGAGGTGGCACAGTAGTCGCTCCTGGGGGACAGACAGTTGTGACAACTGAAACAGCAATCGGCGCTAAAGAAGAAAAGAATCAACTCGTGGTGGTGCCGAAGGGAGTTACTATTCAGGAGGTTGTAAGGGCGCTCAACGCAATAGGTGTTACACCGGGAGATCTGATAACCATATTGCAGACAATCAAATCCGCGGGGGCGCTTCAGGCAGATTTGAAGGTAATGTAGGGTCAGGAATCGGGGGTCAGGGATGGAAGGAATAAGATTAAACGGATCAGCAACAGGAGTGGTTTTTAGGGATAAAGAAACGTGCCGGCTTGAGGGACAGCAACCGGGGGTCAGTGAAGAGGAACTGAAAAAAGCGTGCGCTGATTTTGAAGCCATCTTCATCAATTACATGCTTAAGACCATGAGGCGCGCGATCCCGCAAAGCGGGACCAACTTCCCAGGCAAGGATATTTATTCCACAATGGTTGACCGGAAGGTAGCGGAAGCCCTTGCAAAAAGAGGGGGAGGCATAGGCCTTCAGGAAATGCTTTTACGCCAGCTTAAGTCGGGGATTGAGGATTAGAGGATTAGAAGGTGAGATGTCAGAGAACCAGCAACCAGCAACCGTGAACCGTTGAACCTTTGCCCCCTGAATAGTTATTAAAGTTTTATTGTAAACTTGCCGATATTCCTGTAAAACGAGGTAAAATAAGGAGGAGGTATCGTAGATGAAGATTTCTGACGCCGGGAATTCTGCAACTGAGCTCATTTCGCAGTATAAGATAAATGAGGAGAAAGCGGGTCCCGAGCATGAGAAGCAGGTAGCTGACAGTATGGTTCCGGAAGATAAAGTCAGTTTATCCTCCACAGCAAGGGATATTCAGCAGGCAGAGAAAACTATTGAAAAACTCCCCGATGTCCGGGAAGAAAAGGTCCGGGAATTGAAAGATCAGATAGAAGCCGGGAAATACGATGTGAACGGAGAAAAGATTGCCGGAAAGATGCTGGGCGAATCACTTTTGGATATAATGGCTTGATTCAATGAATAACGAATTGCATTCCCTTTATGACTCCCTGATTTCAGTCTTGAGGGAGGAGATTGAAGTTTACAGGAAACTCCGCGAATCTCTCTTGAATGAGAGAAAAACTATGGCAGGTTCTTCTGTAGAAGAACTGCATGAAAGCAATTCCAGGAAAGAAACCTGTATTCTGAAGGCGAAGATGGTGAAAGAGGTGAGGACAAAATTGGTTGAGAGAATCATCAATGTCCTCAATCTTGACGGAAAGTCCCTTGGTCTTGACGATAAAACGCTTTCAACATTGTTGCTCCATGGAGATGACGGCCGGAAAAAGGATCTTGAGGAATGCCGGTCAGAGCTCAAGTTTCTTTTGATGGATATCCATGGGTTGAACGAGAGAAATAAAACGCTGCTCGATTCCTCTCTCTTTTATGTGCGAAAATCCATCGATTTTTTAGGGCAGCTTATTTACCCCGGCGCAACCTACATGAGCACGGGCAGTCTAAAAGCAAACAACCTGAATGGAAAAATTGTAAGCAGGGAAGGATAGTCAAATGTCTGGTATCGATGCATTGAATATCGCCAAGGACAGCCTGTTGACTCATCAGACTGCGATAAATATTACAGGGACCAATATCGCCAATGCAAACACCACTGGATATTCGAGGCAGCGAGCGGCATTCAGCACTTTGGTCCCAAGTGTTGAGATAGCAGGAATAGAAAGGATATATGATCAGTTTTTAGGGGTTCAGATCAATGGGCAGGCGAATGACTTGGGGGACAGTGAAGCCAAGAAGGACGCGCTGGGCAGGATTGAAATGACCTTTAATGAAACTGACGGCGGCGGTATTAATGAATTATTGAATAAATTCTGGTGTGCCTGGGAAGATCTATCGGCGAATCCTTCAGGGCAGGCTGAGAGACAGACGCTGGTTTCCGTTTCCCAGAGCCTGTCTTCCATGTTTCGCTCATATAGCAATGAACTTCTTTCCGCGCAGGATGACGCAAATACACGGATACCGGTTCTGGTGAGCCAAGTCAACGACTATGCTTCGGATATAGCTGATATAAACGCCAGAATTCTGCAGGCCGGAACGGAGGATACGGATGAGCCCGGTCTGAATAGTCTCAGAGACAAAAGGGCAAATCTTTTATCAGGGCTGGCTGAAATTGTCGATTTTCATTATGTCAAGGATTCAAAGGATTCAATAAGCGTCTTCCTGCCGAATGGAATGCCACTGGTAGAAGGTGGCCGGACATGGGAACTTGATGTTGTGACAGAGAACCAGACCTCCGATCCTTCTTTTTATGATGTTGTTTTCAAAGATGACACGGATAAGGTGATCAATAGTTCTATAACAAAGGGAAAATTGGCGGCTTTTCTGGAGGTTCGCGATACCACGGCAAAAGGTTATATAGAGAGCCTTGATGAGCTGGCAAAAACCCTTGTTGAGAAGGTAAATGCCCAGCATAAACTTGGGTATGATATGAATCAAAATCTGGGTGAAGCTTTCTTTGTCTTTGACACAGGAGTCGAAGAGGCCGGATATATGAAAGTCAACGCCGATATCATAGCCGATATAAATAAAATAGCGGCATCAGAGACGGTCAATGGCGATGGGGGGAATGCCGTAACCATAAATACCATAAAAGATGAACTGACTATGAGCGATGGCAAATCAACTTTCAGCAGCTACTATTCGTCTCTTGTGGCGCAGGTCGGTCAGGATGTTGCCTATGTGAACAGGAGTTTTGATCATCATACGAATCTCATGACTCAGTTGACGAACAGAAGAGAGGGGATTTCGGGAGTGTCGATTGACGAAGAGATGATGAACCTTATCAGGTATCAAACTGGCTATAACGCGTCAGCCAGACTTTTCGGTGCTGCACGGGAGCTGGCGGATACCCTTATGAACCTGGTGCAGTAGAACATCAGGGTTGACTGATAACCGTGGTGTCATGAGCCAGGGATCAGAGTTGCCATCCCAGTGAAAACGAAGATTCATCACCTTAATTCTTGAAGAGAGGTTGCCTTATGGTAATGCGTATATCGGAAAATATAAAGTTTAATACAATAGTCGACAATATGTTTAAGTCCCAGGACAGTTATAATAAACTCGCTGAAAAAATTGCTTCATTAAAAGAGATTAACAGGCCGTCGGATGATCCTATTGGCATGAACAGAGTGTTGAACTTGCGAGAATCCAGGGCATCTGTTGAACAGTACACCCGGAATATGGATGGTTGTGAGTCATGGCTCACGATTACTGAATCAAAACTATCGGCCGCTGGTGACCTTCTGGTGAAGGCCAGGGAAATCGCTGTCGCTCAGTCAACGGCGACCTCGTCTGCCGAGTCGCGAAGCTCGGAAGCGGAAACTGTGCAACAGCTCATAGATGAAATGCTTGCTCTTGCCAATTCAAAGTATAATGGCAGGTACCTTTTTTCGGGCGCGAAAACGGAAGAAGCCCCTTTTTCATCTTCAGGAAGATCTGCTGCTGAAATAGGTGAACCGGTTCAAGCCGGTGGAAATGGTGATTTTGACGGAGATGTGGATAAATCAGGAACGTATACAGGCGATATAAACAAGACTTATGTGGTCAAAATAGTAACTGATGGTGAAATGTTAGCCGATACGACATATCGTGTTTCTGATGATGGCGGAAAGACCTGGAGTGACCCCCCATCTGGAGATCTGGCCGACGGTGTGCCCATTACACTGGGAGACGGGGTGCAATTAACGTTTACCGAGGGAGTTACAAACAACCTGTCTAAAGATGACATCTTTTATGTCCATGCCTTTGCCGCAGATCCAGCCCATTGCAGCTATTATAACGGTAACGGCGGGGAACTATCCGTGAATATCGGCGAAGGAGCGCCCTTTGCTTACTCCATTTCCGGTGAAGCAGCCTTTACTGACAAGGGGAATGGAGAGGTTGAAATATTCAAAGTTCTCAGCGACTTGAAAGGCTTTCTGGAAGCTAATGATCCGAGCGGCATTGCCTCCTGCATAGACGATCTC
>JAFDAI010000032.1 GCA_019313905.1 Deltaproteobacteria bacterium
CTATCCCCGTGCATGGTTTTTGGCCCCCATAGCTCATTTTCCGGGCACCAATTACCTCAAAATATACACGTAACCCATTATATTGTCAAGGTATTTTACTTTTTCAGGAGACTCGAAATAGATGGCCTCAGCAGCCCAAACTAATAGAGAGCAAAGGAAAATAATGGTTATAATTTTCAAAAAATTCATATGCGATGGGTACTGATTTCTATTTCATTAAAGTTGTCTTCCTCGACTTTCAAGTATTTCGTAGTTGAATAAATGTCAAGGAACGGATCATTGGTGAGATGCGAAATTTGATCCTTTTGAATCTTTATCTTATATAGAACCAAATTTTCCTTCTTCTTAGAACCGCCTGGGTATGAAGTTGTAACATAATGACGACAGCCTACGTAAATTGTACTAATATTCAATCCTCTACAAAACTGGAATATATCGTTGGTTACACGAGAGATGAGAGAGATAACTTCTTTTCGCAAAGAATCCTTCGTGTGATGTTTTGTTTGCGTACCATGTTCCCCTGAAGTCATGCTTGACATTTCAAAATCTATATTAAGAGCAATGCCTTTTGAAGATTCATATACACTAATCTCTGCCCCAGTAGGTGATGCCTCCTTTGCAATAGAACGAATCGCATCATGCAATGATTTTGTTGAATCACTTGAAAGATTACGCATTCGTAATTGGGCTTTTTCCCGAGGACTAAGCGCAAATCTTTTATCGAACGATTTACGAGCTTCAAAAAGTATTTTGTAATTTTTGGTTGCTCTTCTTCGTAAATCTTGGGAATCAATGGCGTATAGTTCTTTTTCAAGCGAGGCTTTTTTTACTGTAAGTTCATCTGTATATTGCTTTTTCAATGTCTCCGTTTTCTCAACTTCGGCGGCCACAAGCTGAGAAAAATCTTTTCGCATTAAACTTGGAGTAACCATAATACCGAATAAAACAAGCACTATTAGGACAATTAAAATAGAGCTCCGAATGTTACTGGATTTATTTTTTTGCGGAGGAGGATTTGTGGGATGCTCTTGTTCTTTTTGAAATAAACTTGCGCCACAGCGACCACAAACAGGTCTCTTGTCATCGGAATATGAATTAATCCGATTTTTGACACCACATTTTGGGCATTTTATGATTTGCATTTTCGTCATTTATACTTCGAACACTACACGTAACCGGATGTCCAAAGCTGCAATGCGAAGCGGCGCAGCTTTGGACAGTCCGAGTTCACGTGATTGTTAGATTCCTCTTTTTGGTGGCACTATGGCCAGATACAACACTCGCTCTTAGTCCGTTAGCAACTGCGAGCAATTCACTTGCTTCATGTACCAAAACGGCGACTGCAATTGTAATAAAACCACCAACACCTGCAGGAATCAAAATAGCCAGAACGAATATGGAAAATATTATGTTTTGTTTGCTTACATATCGTGCCTTTTGGCCGATTTTCATAGCTTCTTCAATCTTGCTTAGGTCATCCGCCATCAACGCAATGTCTGCTGCTTCAATAGCAGCATCACTACCGGCAGCGCCCATCGCCATTCCACATGTTGCTATTGCCAGGGCAGGTGCATCATTAACACCGTCACCCACCATCAGAGTAGGACCATCTACCATTAGCTCCTGCACAGCAGTTACTTTATCTTCAGGTTTCAGGCCGGCACGAATGTCATCGATACCTAGTTCTTTAGCGATGCGCTGTGCCGTTTGTTGATTGTCCCCGGTTAACATAACCGTACGGATTCCCAAACTATGTAATCGCTCTATAACTTCAATCGCATTCTCACGAATCGTATCGCGAATGGCAATAATACCAGTTATCATCCGAGCATTTCCCAGAATAACCACCGTCTTACCCTCTGACTGGTAGTTATTTATCGTTGTTTCATGCTCGCCGGGCTCTATGCCAGTCTCTAAAAATAATTTCGGATTTCCCAGATACCATGTCTCTGTATCAATACTTCCTTTCACTCCAGAGCCAAATATTGCTTCAGTATCATGTGCACTGGCAATGCTTATTTGATTTTCTTGCGCATAGTTGACAACCGCCTGAGCCAGTGGGTGACTTGAGTATCGCTCCAGCCCTGATGCTAAACTGATTACTTCATTTTCACTACCTTGCAACGCGATAACATCAGTCACATTTGGCTTTCCGTGTGTGAGAGTTCCAGTTTTATCCATGGCTATGATTTTTATCATACCCAGATGTTCAAGATGAGCGCCACCTTTAATCAAAATACCGCGCTTGGCTGATCCGCTAATACCGGATGCCATAGTAATCGGCAGAGAAATAACCAAAGCACAGGGGGCAGCTGTAACTAAAAGAATAACCGCTTTGTCAATCCAGTATGCAGTATCTACCTGGATAAAAAGAGGTAACAGCACCATCACAATACTGATTAATAAAATGGCCGGGCTGTAGCGACGGCCAAAACGCTCCATCCATGCCTGTGCACGCCCCTTTTGTTGCTGCGCATTCTCAACAAGATTGATAATTCGAGACAAGGTATTATCGGCAAAGGTACTGGTTGCTTTCACCGTTATCGTAGCCTGGCCATTTGTAGTAGCGGGGAATACTTTATCGCCAACGTTCTTATTTATCGGAATTGATTCGCCAGTAACCAGTGATTCATCCAGGCTTGTTTCTCCTTTCAGGATGACACCGTCGGTAGGAACAGATTCGCCAGGCAAAACAATAAACTCATCACCCACATTCATTTCTTCAGCGGGGATCAATTGTTCCTTACCGTCACGAATGACTCTTGCCTGTTTCGGAGCGAGATCCAGAAGTGAGCGAATAGCACTTCGAGTTCTGCTAAATGTGTATTCTTCAATACCTTCGGCAACGCCATAAAGAATAACCAATGCTGCCGCTTCATCCCACATATTGAGGTAAATTGCGCCAATAGTTGCGCCTATCATCAAGACCGGAATGCCGAACTGATGTTCTTGGGCAACCTCCTCGACACCCTCCTTAGCCCAGAGATAGCCACCAAGGATTACCGCAACAAGGTAGACCCACATCGAAACATCATTGTTGATTGCCCCTGCATATTCAGAAATATATGCCAATAGCGCGAAAATACCGGCAATCAAGGGATTCCGTATTGGGGGATAGGTCAACCATGAAGCTGATGACGATTTGTTGGATTCCGGCATGATTTTTCCTTTAATCTAACGATTAAATGTTAAGAAACAAATCAATGATATTGGATATCAGTATATTGTTTCTTGATTTCAATCGTATATTGATATAGCCTGATTTTTAATGAAAAAGCAAGAATTTTATAATCCCCAAAAACCTCGCAAATTGCTGGATCAGGTGCGTGATGTCATGCGTTTGAAGCATTATGCCTTTCGTACCGAGCAGACTTATATAGGCTGGATCAAACGGTTCATCTTTTTTCATGATAAAAGGCATCCTAACACAATGGGCGAACCCGAGGTTGAGGCATTTTTGACTTGGCTGGCTGTTGAGAAAACCGTCTCAAAATCCACGCAGAATCAGGCATTCAATGCATTGATTTTTCTTTACAGGGAAGTCCTCAAGATACCTCTTGAGGGCCGGATAGATGCTGTGAGATCTTTTAAGAAGCAGTGTCTGCCAATAGTTATGAGCAAGGAGGAAACACAGCGAGTTTTAAACGCTATGAGCGGCACGACCCAGCTTATGGCAAAACTCCTTTACGGAAGTGGTCTGAGGTTGATGGAATGTATCCGTCTGAGAGTTAAAGATATTGATTTTGAAATAAATGAAATCAGGGTTCACAGCGGCAAAGGTGATAAAGACCGGCTGGTTCCACTTCCGGAAAGTGTCAAGCCGGCGTTAAACATACATCTTGAACGTGTTAAATTAATCCACGAACACGATTTGGCGAAGGGTTGCGGTGAGGTATATTTGCCGCATGCCCTGGACAGGAAGTATCCCCATGCCGGCAAAGAATGGGGATGGCAATATATTTTTCCTTCAACTAAACTCTCACTCGATCCGCGTAAAAACGTGACACGCCGACATCACATGGACCCTTCCTCTTTGGACAGAGCTATTAAGCGGGCGGTTAAACTGGCTGATATTACCAAGCGAATCACGTCCCATACTTTCCGGCATTCTTTCGCGACACATCTTTTGCAGACAGGCACTGATATCCGGACAATTCAAAGCCTTCTTGGGCATAATGACCTCTCTACTACAATGATTTACACTCATGTGTTGCGCCAGGAGGGGCAGGGAGTTAAAAGCCCGCTTGATTCACTGGAATAGATTGCCGGACGGAAAACTGAATCTTCTATTTCAAAAAATATTATAAGATTAGGTAATTGATAATGGAGCATGAGGCAATATTTCATGCGGTGGCGCCCCCATGCTTTATCAGTATATGCGACAATTTCTGAGCTATTGTCAAAATAGGTCTTCTCTACATAAAATTCACAGGGTCCACATCGACCCTGATACGCAGGCCGGTTTCGCTGGTGTTTGCCAGTATGTTACCGGCCAGGGCGTGCAGGGCTTTTATATCGTTTCCCTTGAGGAGCATATGCCACCGGTAACGGCCCTTGACTCTGGACAGGGGGGCCTCCGCGGGTCCCAGTACGGAGATATTTCCTCCTGCCTGCCGGGCAAGATCTCTGGCAACGGTGTTCAGATTTTTGACACAGCCGGTGATCCGGGCTTCATTTGTAGCTGATATTGTGAGGTTCACCATACGACTGAATGGCGGATAGCCAAGTTCCCGGCGCGTTTGAATCTCGTTATCGTAGAAGCTGGCATAGTTGTACTCTCGGGCCCGCGTTATGGCGTAGTTATCAGGGTTGAAGGTCTGTATGATAACCCTTCCCGGTGAATCTCCTCTTCCCCCTCTGCCCGCAACCTGTGTCAGTACCTGGAAGGTCTTTTCCGCGGCCCTGAAATCGGGAATATTCAGGGAGTTGTCCGCTGATACAACCCCGACCAAGGTGACTCCGGGGAAGTCATGACCTTTTGTGATCATCTGTGTTCCCACAAGGATATCTATCTCACCTCTGTCGAGAGATTTGAGGATTTTTTCGTATGCCCCTTTTTTTGAGGTGGAGTCGCTATCCATCCTCTTTACCCTCGCGCCGGGGAACAGTGTTGTTATTTCCTCCTCCACTCTCTCGGTACCCATACCATAACTGTTTATGCGGGAACCCCCGCATGAGGGACATACCGGAGGGGCCTTTACGCGAAAGTTGCAGTAGTGGCATCGAAGAGAATTATCGTTCCTGTGATGTGTCATGGAGACGGAGCAATTGAGGCATTTGAATATGTAGCCGCAGTCGAGGCAATAGAGAAAGGTATGAAATCCTCGTCTGTTCAGAAAAAGGAGCGTCTGTTTGCCGTCGTCAAGCGTATCGCGGATTGCTTCTATAAGGGGCTGGGAGAAAATGGGCGCGTTTTTCCCTGATCCGCCTCCTTCTTTTTTCATGTCGATAATGTCGACGCGGGGAAGCTCTCTTCCTTCCACCCGTTCCGGCAGCTCGAGGAGCTTGAAATCTTTGTCTCTTGTGTTGAAATATGTCTGGATGCCGGGTGTCGCTGAACCCAGAACCACCGTTGCCGATCTCTGTTTTGCCCTTACTATCGCAAGGTCTCGCGCGTTGTACGCAAGATGATCATCCTGTTTGTATGAGGAATCATGTTCTTCATCGACCACAATAAGTCGCAAGTCCCTGACCGGGGCGAATACCGCCGATCTTGCTCCTATGACAATCCTGGCTTCGCCTTTTTGTATCCTCCGCCATTCGTCATATTTTGTGCTTCTTCCGATACCACTGTGCAGTATCGCGATCACGGTTTCGTCAAATCTGTTTCGTATCCTGCTTAAAAGCTGTGGCGTCAGGCTTATCTCCGGCACGAGGTAGATGGCGCTGCCACCCAGTTTGACGGTTTCTTCTATCGCTCTGAGATACACCTCGGTTTTTCCGCTTCCGGTGACCCCGTGGAGCAGACAGGGGAAATACTTGCGGGATTTTATTCCGGGGATTATTTCATCGAGAGCCGCCATCTGTTTGTTATTCAGGATTATGTGTGTGTTCTGCTTCCCGATATGAGGTGGTTTGCCCGGGCTTCTGTAGGATTCCCTTGTGGATGTATGCACCAGGCCTTTTGTTTCCATTCTTTTTATCGTGGCCTGAACATTTTTGAATTTTTCACGGAGTGACGATAAATCGACCTCGCCGTGCCTCTCCAGGAAATCGCGGATATGTCCCTGCTTTTCGGTCAATTTGATTTCCGTGGGGAAGGGAGATGTCAGTTTTATTCTTTTTTCTATCTTCTTTTTTACATCGGCCTTCCGGATTCTGTCTTCCAGGTTCACGTATTTCAGGGATTGAAGTTTTCTGAGATCATCAAGAATATTTTTTCTTCCGGTGTCTTTTTTCAGCCTGTCTGCAGAAAGGCCATTTGGATGCTCGTTCAATATTCCGATTATCCCGCGCTGCGCGTCGGACAGGTCATCCTCTTCCATCTTCCGATTATCGGAGAGGGAGGCCCACAGATTGCTCTCCATATCTATCCCGCCCGGAAGAGATGCCTTCAGAGTCTTTCCGAGTGGGTGCATATAATAATCCGATGTCCACCGGTAGAATTCAAGGTCTTCCGCGTTGAAAAGGGGTTCCGTGTCCAGCAGTTCAATAATGTTTTTAACGGATTTAATTTCTGTTGAGGGAGTTGATCCGACGATATAACCTGTCACTTTTCTCTTACCGAATGGCACGAGAACCCGCTTGCCGACAGCTATCTGATTTTCCATTCCATCCGGCACGGCATAGGTGAAGGGGTTTGCCGATGGTATGCTTACAGCTACGTTGATATACACTAATCATTCCTTGATGTTGAGAAAATTTATGACAGGAGAACAGGCGTTTTCCTCCTCCGGCATACTAAATAGGGCTTTGCACAGATCTCCATATGTAATGGTTTCCATGTCTGATTTTTACGGCATGGAGGCGTGGATACCCCCGCATGCCTTCAGGAAAGGTTTTAGAATCTGCTATGGTATGCTGTTTTCAAGGGTAAGAGAGGTGTAGTATCCTCAGGGCGGTTGGGGCTTGTGCAGGGACCTATTCCCCTCTCTGTTTTTCCTGTTCTTCCTGCTTTGTCTTGCAGCTTATACAGAGGGTGGTAATCGGGCGTGCCATTAATCTTTTTTCGGAGATATCTTTCCCGCATACCTCGCATATTCCGAAGGTGCCGTCATCAATGCGCTGGAGGGCCTCCCTCAATTTTTTTACCAGTTTTCTCTCCCTGTCCCTGATCCTCAGTTCAAAGTTCCTGTCGGATTCCTGGGATGCCCTGTCCGTTACGTCGGGAAAGCTTTCCGTGCCTCCGGTCATTTCGGAAACGGTTTTGCCCGCTTCGCCCAATAACCCTTCTATCCTCTGCATGAACAGATCCCTGAAATATTCGAGTTGATCCGGTGTCATTTATGTTTATCTCCGCTTTCTTAAAGTGAATGAACCCATATATACAATGAAGCTATCTTTGTAAAGAAAAAACTATTCATTATCTTTATAGGCATTTATTATTTTTTTTATTATATTTGTTGTTGACGCCGGGTAGTCCTTTAAAGATTCGCTGAATTGCGGAATAATGACGACTTTCCCGCCTCTCTTTTCCACCGATTTGCGTCCGACGACAGTGTCCTGACTCCAGTCCCCTCCCTTAACCAGGATGTCAGGTTCGATATATTCTATCAGTTCGAGGGGTGTGTCTTCATCAAATATGGTTACATAGTCCACCATATCGAGGGACGCCATTATATATGCTCTTTCATCCTGGGGGACAACAGGCCTTGTTGGTCCCTTTATGGATTTTACCGATGAATCGCTGTTGAGTGCAAGAACCAGAATATCACCCAGCCCCTTTGCCCGGTTGAGGTATTTTACGTGACCGATATGAAGGATGTCAAAACAGCCGTTGGTGAAAACAACTTTCTTCCCCGCGCCTCTGAGTGTTTCAATTCTCTCCCTCAAATTCTCCCTGGATAATATCTTGTCCATAGATACCTCTCTTTGTGTCATGCCCTTGCCAGAGTGAGCACGGCCACCTCTTCTGCGCCATTTTTCATCAATATTTCAGAACATTCTTTCACCGTGCTGCCGGTGGTATAGACGTCATCTATCAGCAATATCTTTTTGCCTTCGATCCCGTTTCGATCTGTTACTTCAAAGGCGCCCCTTACATTTGCCGCCCTTTTCTGCCTTGAGAGGTTGACCTGCGCCTCGGTACGAATCTTTCTCCTGAGAGTGATAAAATCAAGGGGAATGGAAAATATTTTCGATATCTGTCTCGCAAGGATAAGAGACTGGTTAAATCCCCGTTCCCTCAATCTCTTCGGATGAAGGGGAACGGGTATGATCAGCGAATAATCCCCTATCACGAGGGAATCGTAACTGGTTTTCGCCATCATTCTTCCCAGTGCTTCTCCAACTGATATCTTTCCGTGATACTTGAACAGGTGGATGACGTCCAGCAGGGCTTCCTCATATTTTCCCAGCGCCCTGGCCATGGAAAAGGGGGGACTCGACAGAATACAGTCTCCGCAGAAATGATTTGCTCCACCAGATCCTGTAAATGGCAGGCCGCAGGAGGTGCACAGGGGGGAGGTTATAAGATTTATTGTAGAGAGGCATTCGGAGCAGAAGGATTGTTCTCCTCCGGTGATCAGGACAGTTCCGCATGCCGGACACTCCGGGGGAAACAGTATGTCGGCAAAACCGGAAACTATTTTTTCCGCTTCACATATCATCATTGAGGACAGTCAGTTCCTGTACAGATTCTTCGATAGACATGGCGGGCGCATCCGACCACAAACCCTCAATATCGTAAAATTCCCTTACGGGTTTGTAGAATATATGCATTATCACGTCACCATAATCCATCAAAATCCAGCTTCCGGAACGTTCTCCTTCGATTCCAAGTGGGAATACCCCCGCTTTTTTCAGTTTTTGCCCGATATGATCGGCAAGTCCCTGTATTTGCCGGTCTGAATTTCCGCTGCATATAACAAAATAGTCGGCAAAGGATGATACATCCTTCACTTTGAGTATGACGAGATCTTCCGCTTTTCTGTCCAGAGCCGCGTTTACGCACTGAAGAACGAGATCTTTTGAATCTAATGAAATATCTTTAATGAAAATACCTCCTTGAGGTCTTTGTTTTCAGACCCTAAACGGATTTTCCAGCATAATGGTTTCATCTCTTCCTGGTCCCACGGAAACAAGTGACATTTTTACTCCGGCTAATTCTTCCAGCCTTTCAATATATTTTCTCGTGTTAACCGGTAGCTCATCTATGGTTTTTGCCCTGCGTATGTCTTCTGACCACCCGTCCATTTCTTCATAAACAGGGTGGCACTGTTCTAACAGTTTTGTATCGGGGGGAACATACTCTGCGAATTCCCCGGCATTCGTTTTGTACGCGACGCATATCTTTATTTTGTCGATTCCCGTGAGAACATCCAATTTGGTAAGGGCTATACCGGTTATTCCAGATATTCTGACCGACTCTTTGATAAGAACCATGTCAAGCCATCCGCATCGGCGTTTTCTCCCTGTTGTGGCCCCGAACTCGGACCCCGCTTTCTGAAGCCTTTCACCCATTTCCCCGGTTAGTTCCGTTACAAAAGGACCCTCTCCAACCCTGGTTGTATATGCCTTACAGATACCCACGACGGCGTCCATCTTTGTTGGTCCTATGCCTGTTCCGCAACAGGCGCTGCCCGCGGATGTGTTGGAAGATGTAACGAAGGGGTAGGTGCCATAGTCAATATCAAGATGGCAACCCTGCGCGCCCTCAAACAGAACATTTCTGCCTTTTTTGATTTTCCTGTCAATTATGAGAGATGTGTTTGCCGCATATTCCCTGAGACGATCGACATACCCGGTATATTCATTTAATATGGCATCGTATTCCACAGGCTTGGCGTTGTAGAATTTTGTCAGGTAGAAATTTTTCTCTTCAACATTTCTACGCAACATCTCGGCGAAAGTTTCCCTGTTAAGGAGGTCGCAAAGTCTGATGCCTGTGCGTGTGATTTTGTCTTCGTAGGCGGGACCGATACCCCTTCCCGTTGTTCCGATTTTCCCCGTCCCTTTTCGCGTCTCGCGGGCACTGTCCAAACTCCTGTGATATGGCATGATAATATGGGCATTTTCACTGATATAGAGTTTTGTGTCGGGGGGAAAAAGATTTTTCTCATGGAGTTCATCGATTTCCCGAATCAATACTGCAGGATCAATGACCATGCCGTTGCCGAGAATGCAGATCTTGTGATTGTGGAGGATTCCCGATGGTACCAGGTGAAGTATGGTTTGTTTTCCCCGGACAACCAAGGTGTGTCCAGCGTTGTTGCCTCCCTGGAAACGGGCTATGACATCCACTTCACGCGCGTAGATATCAACAATTTTCCCTTTCCCCTCATCGCCCCACTGGGTTCCGACAATTATTACATTTGCCATGGTCTTTCCTTCGAGTTAAATTTTCCAGCCGTTGACCCTTGACCCGGATCACCTACATTTCTATCCTGACAACAGATATTATATTAGGCAGTTCCTTGAGCTTTTTCATGGTATCTTTGGAAATGGGGCTGTCAGTGCTTAATACGACAAGCGCCTTCCCGTCCACCTGTTCGCGTCCCAGGTGGAGCCTTGCGATATTAACATTGTCATTTCCGAGAGTTGTGGTTATGTTTCCTATAACGCCGGGCCGGTCATAGTTGTAAAGCACCAGCATGTAACCCTCGGGGATTACATCCAGCATGAACTTGTTTATCCTGACAATTCTCAGATCCTGTCGCCCGAAGATGGCCCCCGCCGCAAAGGATTCTTCCTGGTCGGTTTTCACCGTAACGGAAATCATGTTTTTGTAATCCTTCATCTCGGTGCTTTTTGATTCTATGACCTTGATTCCCCGGTCCTCTGCTATAATCGGGGCATTAATGTAATTGACGTTATCTTTCAGGACTGGTGTAAGGAGCCCCTTCAGGAAAGATATGGTAACAGGAGCCACATTGTGCTCGAGGATGGTACCGCTATACTCAATGGCAACCTCTTTTATTCCTCCGGAGACAATCTGTGCCTCAAAATTGCCGAGTTTTTCCCCCAAGGCCAGGTAAGGTTTTATCAGGGCAAGTACTTCCGCGCTGACAGATGGGAAATTGACGGCATTTTTTATCTCTCCGGTCGTGAGACAATCAACTATTTGCTGTGCGACGGCTATGGCGACATTTTTCTGGGCTTCGTCCGTTGAAGCGCCCAGGTGCGGCGTACAGATGATATTGTCCAGGGAGAGCAGCCTCGTATTTTTGGTGGGTTCTTCCTCAAAAACGTCAAGGGCGCCGCCGGCGACCTTCCCTGAGACGATGGCATCATGAAGATCATTTTCATCAATTATTCCACCCCTCGCGCAGTTGATGACGAATACGCCATCTTTCATCTTGTCGAAAGAAGAGGCATCGATCAGGCCCCTTGTTGCATCCGTCAGGGGAGTATGTACCGAGACAAAGTCGGATTTTCCCAGGACATCATCGAAGGAGGCAAGAGAAATCCCCATTTTCTCCGCTGCCTCACGCGAGATAAAAGGGTCATAGGCCATCACGTTCATTTTAAGTCCCTGGGCCCTGTTGGCCACTATAGAGCCCACCCTTCCTATGCCAATGATTCCCAGCGTCTTGTTTGAGACTTCGGAACCCATGAATTTCTTTTTCTCCCACTTTCCCGCTTTTGTAGAGGTAGTGGCCTGGGGGATTCTTCTGGCCAGAGAAAACATCATGGCTATGGCGTGCTCCGCCGTGGTAATGGTGTTTCCGCCGGGCGTGTTCATGACCACGATCCCCTTCTTGCTTGCCGCTTCGACCGCCACGTTGTCGAGGCCTATTCCGGCCCTGCCTATCACTTTGAGGCGCGCGGCCTTATCTATTACGTCTTCTGTGACCTTGGTGGCACTCCTTATAGCCAGGCCGTCATAGTCTTTTATTACGCCTTTAAGCTCGTCTGGAGTAAGGTTGGTTATTACGTCAACCTCAATGCCCGGAGCGTTTTCAAATATTTCTATACCTTCTTTCGCCAGAGTATCGCTTACTAGAACCTTCTTCATTGGTCGCTATTATCCTTCCCTTGTTATTGTTGCCTGAGTGGCCGGACTGTTTTTTCAAATGCTCTTCATTCTATGCAGGCACGCCGATTCCAGCCTTTCAACGACTGCCTTGACACCTGATGCCTCCACTGTGGGGCCGCACCATATACGAAATCCGGGAGGGGCGTCCTTGTATGAACCTATGTCATGGGCAGTGCCTTCTTTGCTCAAGCTGCCGACAACATCCTTGATAAAACCCGATTGATCTTCTTTGGACATTGACTGGAACTTCCTGTCTGTGATCTTCAGACAGACGGATGTGCTGGATCGAAGCTCTTCAGACTCGGCGAGAAAGTCAACCCAGTCGGTCTGGCCTACCCACTCCTCCACCACTTTCAGGTTGGCCATGCTCTTTTCAATAAGGCCGGGCAGTCCGATTTTCCCCGCCCACGCGAGTGCGTCCAAGTAATCCTCTACACAGAGCATAGAGGGGGTATTTATCGTATCTCCCTTGAAGATAGATCTGTTTATTTTGTCGCCTTTTTTAAGGCGGAATATCTTCGGCATTGGCCATGGCGGATCATAAGATTCCAACCTTTCCACCGCCCGTGGACTCAAAACCAGTATCCCGTGGGCGGCTTCTCCTCCGAGGCACTTCTGCCAGGAATATGTGAGAACATCCACCTTTGGCCAGTCTATATCCATGGCAAAGACCGCACTGGTCGCGTCACAAAGGGTCAGGCCTTCCCTGTCATCGGGTATCCATTTCCAGTCGGGGATTCTAACGCCGCTGGTGGTGCCGTTGGCCACAAAGATCACGTCATCCGACCAGTCGATTCCCCTGAGATCGGGAATTTTTCCATAATCCGACTCAAATATAGTGGGCCTGAGCTTCAGTTGTTTTTCCACATCTGTTGCCCACCCTTTACTGAAACTTTCCCACACTAGCACGGTTACCGGTTTGGAACCCAGGAGCGCCCACATGGCTCCCTCAAATGTCCCTGTGTCCGAGCCGGGCAGTATGCCCAATAGATAATCTTCCGGTACGCCGAGCACCCTCTTACTGTCAGTGATTGCCTTTGCCAGCTTTTCCCTTCCAAGGGCGCTGCGGTGAGAACGTCCCAGAGCCGCGTCTTTCAATACATTAACGTTCCATCCCGGTCTCTTGGTGCATGGACCGGAACTGAAGTTTGGATTATTCATAAAAAATCATCTCCCTGACTTATTGACAATCTAGTTTCATACCAGAATTGTCATTTTGTGTCCATCCATAAGTGAATTTTTTCTCGGTTTTCAGATTTTCGGTTTGTCGGTGGCAATGGTATCTGAGTTGTTAAAAAGCTTTTTCTCAGGGTGTATATTGAAGCTCCCCGCAACAAGTTGCGGGGAATCTCCGATTGTTAAGGAAAATGTTTATTTTTTATTCGCTCGCTAACCCCGCCGCAAGCAGCGGGGAATGCGCTCGCTGTTCACAAACTAAATTGGTTAGGGTTTGTCATCCTCGTGGCAAGATCTATAAGATTGGAGGGCATTTTTCATGAAAAAGACAAAGACCGCTTTTTTCTGTCAGAATTGTGGTCATCAATCCGCAAAGTGGCTTGGAAAATGCCCTTCCTGCGATGAGTGGAATCAGTTTGTCGAAGAAGAAATGAGAGATATTTCGCCAGGAGACTCTCTGGAGGCATGGCTTAATGAGGAACCCATCTCCATCGACACCATCGAGGCGGATGAGAGAGACAGACTCCTGACGGGTATTGCCGAAATAGACCGGGTGCTGGGAGGGGGTATAGTGGGCGGTTCCGCTATACTTATAGGGGGTGATCCCGGAATAGGGAAATCTACCTTACTCCTGCAGGTTATGCAGAAACTTGCCGACAACGGGCTGGTGGCCCTCTATGTGTCGGGGGAGGAATCGGCAACCCAGATTAAGCTCCGGGGCAAGCGTGTGGGAGCTTCGTCAAAAAACCTGATAGTGTTTGTCGAGGTATCGCTTGAGAATATTTTAAAGCACATAAAGGAAATAAATCCCGGGATCGTGGTTATCGATTCCATCCAGACGGTTTACTCGTCAGTGCTTACCTCCGCTCCCGGCAGCGTAAGTCAGATAAGGGAGGCATCGGGGAAGCTCATTCTGATGTCAAAAAAGACGGGGATTCCAATATTCCTGATAGGTCATGTGACAAAGGAAGGTGCGATAGCGGGGCCAAAGATATTGGAGCATATGGTAGACACAGTCCTGTATTTTGAGGGAGATTCAGGGCATACCTTCAGAATCGTAAGAAATGTAAAAAACAGGTATGGTCCTACCAATGAAATCGGTGTGTTTGAGATGAGAGAAAGTGGTCTTGTCGAGGTGTCTAATCCATCGGCCCTCTTCCTGTCGGAAAGACCGAAAGGCGCGGTCGGTTCCGTGGTTGTGCCGAGCATGGAGGGCACAAGGCCTGTACTGGTGGAGATCCAGTCTCTGGTGAGCGAGAATACCTTTGGCATACCAAGAAGAACGACTATCGGCGTGGACCGTAACAGGGTGTCCCTCCTTGCGGCTGTCGTAGAGAAGGTATGCGGACTTCACTTGGGGAATCACGATATATTCATCAATGTTGCCGGCGGTGTGAAGCTGGACGAACCGGCGGTGGATCTCGGCATAATCTCATCAATGATGTCAAGTTTTCTCGACAGGTCGATCGATTTCGGCACTGTTGTCTGCGGTGAGGTGGGATTGACGGGAGAGGTGAGAGGTGTTGGCCGGATGGATGAGAGAATCAAAGAGGCGTCCAGGATGGGGTTCAACCGCTGTATCCTGCCTGGCGGGACATCATCCAGTAATAATCTGCCGGAGACAGAGATGACCCGTATTAATATCGACAGTATAAGGAAATTGCCGGAGCATCTCTTTTAATTAGTGTCCACTCAGAAATAGTCTTTTCGCCCAATATCTGCGTTATGCTCAAAAAATAATCCTCTGAATATCAGATATATGCCTGTGGTTATTTTTTTCGCATGCCTTGATCTTGAACAAAAATCCTCATTTCTGAATGGACACTAATACACAGATTTCGTAGATCATTTGAATAATGCAAAAGCTGCAGGATTGAAATCTCCATAGCAGAAGGGTATTCCCCGGACAGCCCCTTATACCGTTGCGGCAAGAAAAGTTAATCCCAGGATTGTTACGATGAGGGCGGCCGCTATATTAAGAGTTCGCTCAACAACGACAACCATCTTACTTTTTTGCTCCAGTGCACCCAGAAGTACGTTTTTACCGGTAACCCCGGCGATCACTGCTGCCGAGATGGTTGCAGCCATACCGAAGATCATAATGAACGCAAGAAGCAGGCCTAACCATAACATGTGTAGAGACATGGCAAAAAGCATTATCAGAACAACTCCGGGACAGGGTATAATTCCCACAATCAAAGCTGCTGTCAGCGGTCCTCTCTGTTTCTCCACGGCGGACCCGGAATGATTCAATGCTTCGGGTTCGGTTCGTCGATTCCAGGAGTAGAAATTTTTTGCCAAAAGAATCATTCCCAACAATGCGATAAGGCTGTAGCTTATAATTTGTGTTGTGCGGGTTAGACTCTCCAGAGAGCCCATAACTGTGCTCTGGAGTATGAAGTGCACGACAAGCACCAGAATTATTCCGGATAACCCATGAAAAAAGGCAATGAAGTTGCCCAGCATAACACATTCCCTGAGATCACTGTCGCGTGAAATCATGTAGGACATGGCCACTGTCTTACCGTGACCCGGTCCGGCTGCGTGTAATACCCCATACGCAAAAGAAATTATAATCAGCAAAAGCAAAGGTTTCGGGCTCTTTGTTTCTCGAGCTTGTCTTGTTAAGTCTGCCATTTTCTGATTGAGCCGCTGCTGCCAGATAGAAATCTTGGCAAGAAATGGATACGATTGAACGTGCGACGGGGAAACCCTTTCTTGCCTGTCCTTTGAAGCAAAGGGATTCTGCGCGTTAGCCTGACTTGCACAAGCCAATAACAATAATATTGTCAAGGTAATTACAGGCAATCTATTCGAGACCTTTGCAAAATGTTTAATTTCATTAAAGTTCAAGGAAGACGAAAATTTTAACCACAGGAATACATTGAGTATTTTGAGGATTAAAATTTGAGTCTGACGTAGAAATTGGGTGAAAGGAAGCGTTTTGCAAAGGTCTCTATTCATCTTTCAGTCTAAACCTCACAATCGTTTCTATAGGATGAACAAGACCAAAATAGTAAGATATTTTTGAGTTTTCAGAGATACGGCAACTGGTTTCAATCCCTGAATTGCCCTCCATAATTACGGTCTGGCCTTCGTCCAACGACATATCGGTGTAATAGGTGGGGTCGTACTGCGAAACCACAATTTCTTTAAAGGTGGGGATTGCCTTGACATGACAGGGTATAAAAAAATCATATATAAGAGTGCCTTCCTTCAGTGCCGCCGAGAAATCACGAACATATTTGATCTTAAAGGATTTTTCTCCAATCCTAATAGCGGTGAAGTAGTCAAAGTTGGCCAAGTTATCGAAAGCCTCTTTTTTGATTGCGGTGATTTCAGAATTCTCCAATATGTTGTTTTGATTCCGGTCATAATCGCCGGCTATCATACTGCTGAAAAACTCGTCAAAAACCCATTCCACCCGGATTCCCGCAAAACCCTCGTCATCAAAAACCATCGTAAGCTTGTTATCAATGAAAACGTGAGGATGTGGAAAAGATGTTTGCGAAAAGACAAGCAAAAGAAGGGCTGCAAATACAAGAGATATACTTAATCTATATTTCATTTTTCAGGTATAAGAGGTTGCCTATAAGAATCCTTCGTATCGGGCAACCAAATATGATATTTTTTATACACGACTATAACACAAAAAACTTGCTGTCAAGACTGGATGTCAAGACTCAAAAATCTTTATATTATTAAAAAACATCAATACTCCTACAATCAAAAGGGCTATCAGTACCGCCTTTCTGACTGTTTCCTCATTCAAGCGGTGAAGCAGCCGCCTTCCGGTAAAAACTCCCAGGAAAGCCGTGATTATTAACGGTATGACCCACATTGCATGGCTCACATGAAAGGCGCCCCGGTACAGATACATACTGATGCGGGACATATCCACCATTATGGCAATGGCAGCAGCCGTAGCAACATACGCCTCTTTCTTTAGAAATGTGGAGATAAGGAACATACTTCGGATTGCCCCACCAACACCAATCAATCCCGAAGTCAAGCCTGAGACCAGGCCTCCAATTGCCAGAATGCTGTCCTTCTCCGGGATCTGAATGTTTGGTCTTAAAAGCGAATAAATGGAAAATGTGACCAGAAATATGGAGAAAAGGATGGCAATCAAACCAACATCGACAGATCCAAAAATCCATGCTCCGACCAGTGCCGAAATCACGCTGGGAACCCCATAAACAATAACGAGGCGGAAGTTAATGCTCTTTCTCATAAGTGTGAACTTGCTCAGATTATTCGCAAAATGGAAGAACGCCACTAATACGATGGCGGCCTTAATATCGATTATCATAGCCACAAATGGTGTGAGGATGGTGGCAGAACCAAATCCTGTAATGGTCGATATCATGGCTGCGGCAAATGCTATAATCAGTACAAATACTAAATCCATAAAAAATCTCCTGTCTTGACGATTCTCCCCCGCATTACCACTGCCTTACATCGTGCAGGTTTTATCCGGCTGGTGCACTCACTACGAATCTTCATTCTCAAATAACTCTCCAAAAAGCTCTTTGACTTTATTTTTTGCCTCTGAAAGGACGACGTTCCCCGAAGGTGTAATGCCGTAAAGCCTCCTGATCTTGCCTTTCACCAGTTCCTCTTCTGATTTCAAATATCCTTTCTTTTCCATGCGATGCAGAATCGGATAGAGTGTACCCGGACTCAATTCGTATCCGTGCCTTCGAAGCTCCTCAATAATCCAGAGTCCGAAGATTTTTTCCTTTGATGCATGGTACAAAATATGCAACCTTATCAGTCCGCTAAACAGATCCCTGTCTAATCTTACTTTTTCCATTTTTGCTCCTGATTATCTAAATTCGATATTGATAACCGTTATCGGATTACAATAATACAGGCGAGATTTAAATCTGTCAATCAAAATATTAAGAGAGGAATTGGTCATCTCGAATGGTGAGGCACCCATTCTGACTGAGAAGGCATGAAAATAGAGTCAAACCTGTATCAATGAAACGCCCCATTAATGGAGGTACTCATTTTGAGATAATATTATTCAGTTTCGGTATTGTGGCATTTCTCCCTGCCGGAATTTTTCTGCCCTCCGGGTTAATATCCTGCTTATTATATGACGATAGGCAAAACGTTTGATAGAATTCATACCCGCAAGATTATCACCATATTTTGTGTAATAATCATCAGGCGTATCAAAAACACCCAGATCTTTCACAATGGAATCCTTCTGAATAAATGTATCTCCCTCTCCATCCCAATCGGTGTTGACGGTTGAAATGTCCGGGCAACTGATGCCCCATCCTACAGATTTTTTGTCTTGAGGGAAAAGCCTGCAAGCTGAATTGAGGTACTTCTGATCTACTATGACTCCCTCCAGAATTGCCCATCGGTCACCGGTAAAGGCCTCTACCCAGGCGTGGAGGACACCGTTTTTGATATGATGTTCATATATATGACGGGGGAATATTCCCTGTTGGACCTTTTTGTCGATCCGGAAAAAATGGAAACGACAAGGCACCGCCAACCCACGTAACAAAGCACCAAGAAGCGTACTCTTCGTATTACAGTGACCGATCCCATCCTTCAAGACCTGCGATGCAGAAATTGAATCACTGCCACGGTTGTAGCCAAGAAGAATCCTGTCTCGAACATATAAATAGGCGGCTATTCGCTGCGCCTTGATGTCGCCTGCTACTTTCAGATCAGGAAGGACGTCTTGTATAGAAGGTGATTCGAAATCAAGTATGAGGGTTGGGGCTAAGTAAACTTCATCTTCTTTACGGTTTGTGCTCATTATGGTTTGCTATTTTTCATCTTCTCCGGCGTGTTTCGTTTAATATATAAGTCTCACCATTGAACCCACTTATACTGCTCCGGCTGTTCAGGTCCCGGCATATGGGTGAATTGTCCGGATAGAAGAAACATTTTTCCTCAATTCTGAGTCTACCACAACCGACAAGAGTATCTAATGTTTCCTCTAACTCACTCTTGTCAACTTGCAACTTCAGTACTAATTCAAATATATTGAACCTTTTCTTTTCCTTAAATGCCTCCAAGATTTTTCCTGACATGTTGTCCTCCTTTTGGCTGCCGGGAGCCAAAAGTCAGAACTCTGTTTAAGCTCCGACCCCTGGCTGCTGATCACCACTGGTTTAGAACTCTATCGCCAGTTTTGCGAAGACTTCGTTTACAGTATCCTCAACAGTAACACCGGCTTCATTTTCGTAATTGCTTTTGCGATATTCAAGCATGAGAGTGGTTGCAAAATCATCCTTTTCAAAGAGTGTATAGCTGGCTCCAACGGAACATCTGTTTTCTAAATGCCCATCCTGGTCACCGTCAATGTCATCATTAAAAGCCCCATAGCGTACAGCTATTTCCAGGGGGTCTATAACCTGAAATGCCGCCGCCGCGAACCAGGCGGATTCTTTATGCTCCTTGCCTACTATTTTTTCCCTTTTTGTGGCTCCGATATATTCTGCGTCCAGCGTAACTTTCCAGAATTCATAGTGAACTGTTCCGCCTAATGTCTCATTTCTTTCATCATTCCCCGGTTCAGAATCCCAATATGCAGACAGGAGCAGACCTTCTGCAGGCTCCATTGTAATGTTTGCAATAAATGAGGAAACATCATCATTATCCGGGATAACAACCTCGGCGCCAACTTCAGCCTCATCTAAATGTTCTATAAGTGTATTTCCCCGATAGACTGTCGCCGAAATATCGAGTCCCAGAATTCCGGGTACAAATCCGACAGTAGCGCCCGTTTTGGCAATCTCATAACAATCCTGTGTGATGGTATCGCTGATCAGATGGCTTTCAAACACGCCAAAGGGCTGGCCTCTTTTTCCGCCTACGAAGTAAAGAGGAAATCCCTCTTTTTGTATGGTAATTGTTGCCTCATCCCAGAAGACACGGTCATCATCATCAAGATTCTCGCCTTTGAGGATAAAATTACCCGTTACATATTCATGAAAACATACTTCCAACCCAAGCTCCGCCGCGCCTATATTAAGGTCGGAGGAGGAATCGCTGTTTTTATCCTCAACATCCCTTGGATCAGTATAGCTGTAATCCAGTTCAATCGCCCCGGAAAGGGTTACACAATCCAGCCACTCACCAAGTTTACCGGATTCCCCGGCTTTCTCCAGTCTTTCATTCAGCTCATTAATTTTATGCTCGAGATCATAATTAGACATAGCGCTGAAAGCTGCCTGCGCACCTATCCACATGCTTATACAGAAGATACAGATCAATAAGGTCAAACTTCTCTTAATCAATTTCATTTATTTTCACTCCTCCATTATAGTTAATTTGAAGAATATGTTCAGATCACATGATCAGACTTGTCATGATCATCAACATATGCTTTTTTCTTATTATTTTTCATTTTTCGCTTTGTATTTTTACTTTGACATTTCCTAAAAGAGTTCCTAATATAAAAAAGGCCTAAGAAGGCAAAGGACTTCCCTTCGGGGAACATTGTCTTTGAGGGCTTCGATGGGTCTGCGAGGGGGTAGGCCGCCAAACCTTTTCCCCCTTGCTGACCCTTCCGGTTACTTCATATCAAGTGCCTGAACCCAGATGACCGCATCCTGGGAGAGTTCCTTTCCGTTGTGCTTGAGATCTCCACCCGCGCCAAGGGCGGCAAAACCCCACCAACCAGCCTTCGGGATACCAAAAACAAAAACACCATTTACATCTGCCTTGATTGTTTGTGTAATCATGGCATCGTGAGGCGCTTCCACTTTTGCCTCTTTTACAAAAGCATTACCCTCAACGTCATGATTCAGGTATTCAACCTCAATCTCGGCGCCGGGAACCGGTTTGCCGCCGCAGGTAACAACTCCTCGGAAGACATTACCGACCCACAGGGCATAAGGCTTGTCCAGGGGAACAATCTCCACAGGAAGAGGATCGCCTACCGGAGCATCCCAGTCAGTCGGTGCGCCGGCCACATTGAATATGACCTTGGTGCAGTGCTGGATATAAACATCCTCCGACCCTTCATAATAGGGCGCGGGAACAAAGTAGAAGATATAGTCGCCCATTCCCCTGAGCCTCACACCGGCCTCATAAGCCTTTCCCTTATTGGTAATACTGGCGAAGATGATCGGCTTCAAGTCCTTGAGAAGGTCTTTTTTCTTCTCCTTGTGCATGACGCCAAAGGCAACCGGCGGATGGATCTTCCCCTTATCATCCTTGCCGATATCCATGGTATGACCCGCCTCAAACGGATGGGTAAACACCAGTTTGAGATTCATCTTTCTTGACTTCGGCACGCTGTCCGGACTGTAAATCATCTGAAAATGTGCATAGGCCGGAACACTCAGCACAAATGCCAGGATCATGGATAACACCACTACAAATTTCTTCATATTCTCCTCCTTGAAATATTAGTTTAAAGTTTAAAGTCTCGAGTTTAAAGTTACGAGCATCTACTCTGTAATATCCTTACCATCTACCTCAACGGCATGACCGGGACCTGCGTCAAATATGACTTTGTAAGGCACGCCGGGCTTTTTAAAGTTGAACTCACTGTCTTCGTTCATCTTCCCCTTTGTAAGTACCTTGCCGCTTTTATCCTGCACCGTCATTTCGACTCCGGCGCCTGACGAGCCATCAGAAAAAGCACCTTCGCATGTTATCGTTCCGTCCCCATTGTCATAACAGGAACAGAGCGGTGTATGAGCAAAGGCTATAGTGGTTAGAAAGAGCATCACCACAAGGATCCCAAACGAACAGGTAAAAAACCTTTTCACAATCTATCACCTCCTTTCTATTTGTTTTTAATATTGGATTCCCGCTTCCCAATCGGGTCGGGGACAAGCTTCGCCTGCCTGTGCAACGGCAGACAGGCGGGGATGACGAATCCACGACAAAATTCACCATCGTTCTTGCTGACAGATGAACGCTTACGTTACTTTAAATATATTCTTCTGACATCTCCTTGTTTTTGATAAGTCCCAAGGCTACTGTAACAATCAAAGCAAGCACATAAAAAGCTATCATCGCCTGCATCCCGCTGAGGCCAAGCAGGTTTCCACCGGCAAAGACGAGAACCGCAATCATGGAACCTAAAACTATGGGATAGAATGTCGCAAAAAGAGCCCATTTTGTGCTGCCGGATTCCAGCCTGACCATAAGTAGTGTGGGAATACACGGAGGATACATGGTCATAAACAGTATGATTGCTAGGGCATGAAGGGGCGTCCAGTCTTTCTCCTTCTCTTTCATTCTGTCTCCAAGAGCTTTCTTTTCTTCTCCCGGAGGACTCTGATAGATGCTTCCCAGGGTTGCCACACTGTTCTCCTTGGCCGCAAAGGCGCTGATCAGGCCGATATTTATCCGCCAGTTAAACCCCGCATATCTTGTTACCGGTTCTAAAGAACGCCCTATGCGCCCCATAACACTCCCTATGATGGTTTCTTCCTTGATATCCCTTTTAATCCTGTTCCTTTCCCTGTTCAGCTTTTTATATTCCTTATTAACCTTCAGGGCATAGTTGTCCTTCACCGTTTTTCCGTCAATCTTATATTTGCCCCTTTTTACGATCTTAAAGAATTCGCCGTTTCTTTCACTGAACTTCTCATCAACAGACCTTTTTGCTTCCTTGCTTTTTGCACCCATCTTCGCCTTTTTGTAATCATCCCGGTAAATCGCAAATTCAGTCAATTTTGACCCCTCGAGAATCTTCGCATATGGGTTATCCTTGCCTATCTTATTGAAAAAGGCCTGGATTTGATGGTTGGTCTGGTTTTCATAATAGAACTTTCTATCCTTGCCTATTCCGGGAAATGTCATAAGGAGATAGACAATCAATACAACCACCATAACAATGGTTATGATCTTTTTGACGAAAAGCCATGTTCGCTCCAGGCAGCGGCGTAAAACGCCCTGTACTGTAGGCAGATGATAGACGGGCATCTCCAGGACAAAGGGCGCGGTCTCTGTTTTCCTGAGCAGGGTAAGACTCAGGATTTTGGCCACGGAGAGGGCTATGATAATGGTGATCGTTGATATAAAAAACATTATAATTCCCTTGTACGCGGAGAAAAACATGCCCACAAGGAGTATATAGAGGGGAATCTTGGCCAGACAATTCATGAGAGGACAGATCAGGATGGTTGCCAGTTTCGCCCTTTCATCCTTGATTGTACGGCACGCCATTACACCCGGTATCGCGCACCCGCCTACAAAAACACCGCTCAATATCATTGGCAGAGCGGATTGCCCGTGCAGACCGTAATATCTGAAGACACGATCCAGGAGAAAGGCTACTCTGGCCATATAGCCCGAATCTTCCATGATGGCTATGAGGGCGAACAATATAATGAAGATGGGTATGTAATTTAACACCGCCGCGATCCCGTCAACAACTCCAAGGCTTATGGTTCTGAGTAAAGGATCAAAAACAAATCCCGGTGATGGGAGTATGGATGCAATGAAATCCCGGAAGGCGGCAAGAATGGGCCACGTGTAGGCGGTAATCTTATAGCCCTGAACTATGGACAACTCATAAAAAAGATAGATGACTCCAAGGAGGATGATGGGTCCCAAAAACCTGTGGCAGACGACCTGGTCGATCCTGTCCGTCAAGGTCCTGTAAATTTCTTTCTCACGTTTAACGGTGAGTTCCACGATCTTTTCGGCGGTCTGATAGCGCTTCTGCGCAATTACCTTTTCCGGTGTCGTCCCCTGCTGCGACAGGAACTTTTCCCTCTCGATTTCAGCGTGGTTTAGAATGTCCCTCTCCATTTCCATACTAACTTTCCTCTACTTTCTGAACAAGTCTGCGCGCCTCGCTGTCATTCTCCATAAGTTTCACCGCCAGCCATCGTGCCGGATACCGGGCGGAGATCTTCGGATCTTCCGAAAGCCTCTTTTCGAGAGGCATTAGAATTGATTCCAGTTCCTCTCCATAATCGACGCGAAAGGAGCCCTTCTCACGCGACATGCCAAGGCAGGCGCTGCAGCCCATACAAGCCACTCCATAACCCGTTTGAAGGCCGTCCTCCTTATAGGTATTCAGAATAGCATCCTTGAGTTTCTCTCCACCTCTGCCCTTCTTTCCCACCGTGGAAACTACTGTCGCCCCCAGCAGTTCGCTCAATTTGTATGTGTCGATTTTCATGCCACGGCCCTCCGCCACATCCATCATATTCAATGCAACAACCAGAGGAATTCCCATCTCATCAAGTTGAAACGTCAGATAGAGATTGCGTTCAAGATTTGTGGCATCAACTATATCAAGCACAGCGGCGGGCTTTTCATGGAGCAGAAAATCCCTGGCAACCCTCTCCTCCTGGCTGTACGAAGTGAGGCTGTAAGTCCCCGGAAGATCAACCAGTGTCACAGTATCCCCCTGGTAGCTGTATCTTCCGATTTTCTTTTCCACGGTTACACCGGGATAGTTGGCCACATGCTGCCTTGCCCCCGTGAGCATATTGAAAATAGTGGATTTGCCGGAATTGGGCTGACCGGCCACAGCCACGATTATCTCTTTCATAATTCCTCTACCTCCACACCTTTGGCCTCATGGTGACGTATTCCGACGTGATATCCCCTCAGCAAAAGGTCAACAGGATCAACCAAGGGTGCATTGCGGACAATTTTTACCTTTGTTCCCGGCATAAAACCCATATCCATCAAACGCTGTCCGGTAGCGCCATCCAGATTTACATCCACGATTCGGCACTCTTGGCCGGGTTTAATGTCATTCAGAGTCATAATATCCTCCTATAGAAAAGCGCTTACGCCATCAGTCGCCAGCTTTTAGCAAACGGTGGCATATAAAATGCCACCCTACAATTGATAATGTTAGAGTAATGGTATTTTATTAGATATACCTAACTTATTGGCCAAAAAAATTTACTCCCTTCACCTTCCCTGCATCAGATTATCCCATTCTCAGAAACCATAATCTTTTGTGCCATTCCCGCACCGATAGCCAGACGCGTTTCTTTGACGGCAATAATAAAAGGTCCGGGAGCCCCCTTTCTTATAACCTCAATCTCTGAGCCCGGTCCCAGGCCCATGCTTATCAAGTGTTCCTGCATTCCCCTTCCACCTGCAAGGGAAAAAATTTTCACCCTTTTACCCGGTGATGCCATGGGCAAAGGCATTATGTTGGTTTCCATGCTAAATCACCAGCCTTCTTTGTGTTGTAATATTTTTAAAATTAGAACTGCAATATAACATTATAGTTATCTAACTTATTGTCGAAAAAAAATCAGCCCATTTCATCTTCCAGTTTCTTGATCTCTGATTTATATCGACCGACAAAGCCCTTCATTTTTTTCAGACATTCGGCATCATCACGCCCACGTCGCATATAATTGTCAAAATGCAGCAACCAGTCAGAACCACCCCTCGGACAGCTCTTAACAAATTCCATAAACCTAACAAATCTCTCCAGCGTGACAGGGCTTACGACGTGCTCCATTTTACAGGCATCTTCTTCTGCCGTTGTCGCATCTACATTTAATATGCCAGTTAGGAAATCACGAAAAATAACATGTCGACGGTAAACATCTCTTGCAATACGTTTACCCTCCTTTGTCAATTCCACATATTCGTACTTTTCATGATTAATCAAACCACGCTCAACAAGATTATTCAACATGCTGGTAACCGTTGGCAGCTTTACTTCCATCTTCTGGGCTATATCCTTAACCCGGACAATTTTTTTGTTCTTCTCCAGGTTAAGGATACTCTCCAGATAATCTTCTATTGTAGAACTTAATGCTTTTGTACCCATAATTTCCTGCCTAATCAGAAAACAATAGTATTAGATATATCTAAGTTAGTTCTATTAAGCTAATCATACATACTATGTCAAGCTTTTTTTGATATTATACTGGTTAAATGTTATTGACAAATTGTCCAGAAGGTAGAGTCAGGATTTGGAATGCGGCAGTGATTCACTCTTAAATACATATTTTCAGTTTTTTGAAGCTTATGGGGCAGAATATTCTCATAACGGAAACGGGACTTGTGTAGTTGCTTATGAAATCATCAATGACGAAGGATGAGATTCTCGGAATCATCAGCCTGATAGGCGGGGTCGGTCTCTTCAGCACGGTAGAAGTTGTAAGTAAGAGTATCGGATGGCGCGTGGATCCGGTGGCGCTCACCTTTATACGATTCTTTATCACTGGAGTTGTGCTGTTGATAATTTCCATTCCCCTGTTGCGATTGAGGCTCAAACCGCTTGGATTGAAGGATTATGGCATATTTTGTCTGAACGGTTTTATAGGGATAGCTCTGGCAATACCTATATTCCATATTGCCATTCTAACAATGGGGAAAGCATCCTCCTCCGCGGTGGTTTTCTGCGTGAATCCGGTGTTTGTAATCATGCTGGCACGGTTTATCAATGGCGAGGCATGGAGCGTGCGCAAATGGGTTGCCGTGGTACTCGGCGTTTCAGGTGTTTCATTTTTTGCGTATGAATCCGGCGCTCTTACCATGGGTTCCGTGCGTGGTCTGGGACTTATGCTCCTGGCGGCCTTCTTTTTTGCTCTGAGTATCTGTATCTCCAGGCGTGTCATTGCCCGATATGGGGCCATTCTGCTCATGGGGTTTTCTGCGCTTGCGGGGAGTCTAATGCTTCTCCCCCTGGCTCTCTTTCGTCTGCAGATAAGCGATATTCACGCTTTATCGGAGGCTTGGCTTCCCGTTCTGTTCCTTTCTCTGGCAGGCACGGCGCTGGCTTATGGCCTGTATTATTTTGGTCTTATGAACACATCGGCGCAAAAAGGAGCCATGGCATTTTTTCTGAAGCCTGTCCTCGCATCTCTGCTGGCTGTCATATTCCTGGGTGAAACAATAAATATGTATATGCTGCTGGGGACGGCACTTATTCTATCCGGGTTGTTTCTGGGTCTGGAGAAGAGTCCGTCGGGGAGGCTATAAAAATTCTTGACAATCAACCAAATAAAGTATAGAAAAACTTCTTTTGGTTAGCTCAAAGTGTCTTTGGGCCCATAGCTCAGTTGGAAGAGCCACCGGCTCATAACCGGTAGGTCCCTGGTTCGAACCCAGGTGGGCCCACCATTTAAAAGGGATATGCAAAATTTAGAAAAATACACATGGCAGCAGAAACAATTATATGATTTTTTTTGAGAAGTGCACCAAGATTTTGGTGCATTTTTTTTTGCATGTTGGTCGGAAAGGGGAAGATTTTTGAAAGAGCAGATACTTTTTTTAGTTGAACTTCAAAATATAGATCTTGAGATAGAGAAATTTATGCTCAAGAAGGTGGATTTACCGAAAGAAATCACCCGGCTTGATGAGGGATTGGAAGCCGTTGAAAGGGAGTTGGAGGAAAGCGGGCAAAAGCTGGATAAACTGAAAGCCGATCATAAAGCAAAAGAGACTGCCCTGAAAAATGGCATCGAGAATTCAAAAAAGGCGAAGAGCCGCCTGCTTGAGGTCAAAACCAATAAAGAATATGAGGCGACCCTGAAAGAGATAGACGCTATAAATGAAAAAAGCAGCGGTATCGAGGACGAAATAATTCATATCCTGGAGGAGCTTGACAAAGTAAACGAGGATTTAAAGATAAAAGAGAGCGAAACAACCAGTCACCGTTCCGGATGTGAAAACGGGAAAAGGAGACTGGAAAAAGAGCTGGACTCCATTGGTTCTGTGCTGGATGATTTGCTGAACAAAAGGGACAAGATAAGAAGCGGAATAAAAGCAAAGTTTCTCAAAAAGTTTGATATCATAAAGGACAGGAAAAATGGTCGCGCCGTTGTGCCCGCGCGGGGAGAGGTCTGTTATGGATGTCATATGAATATTCCTCCACAAATGTATAACGAATTGCAGAAGAGTGAGAGGCTGATGTTATGCCCGCATTGTGAGAGGATAATATACTGGGAAGGCAGGGATGATAATGTCTGATGAAGAAGCAGTCATTCTGTATACCGATGGAGCATGCCGTGGCAATCCCGGTAATGGAGGGGCCGGAGCAGTTTTATTTGATAAGAATGGTCGTGTAGTAACAACTGCGAAGAAGTTTCTGGGTGTATGCACAAATAATGAGGCGGAGTATGGCGCTCTCATTCTGGGTCTGAAAGAAACACTTAAGGCGAAACACAAAAAAATTCGGATTTTTCTTGATTCCGAGCTTCTGGTAAAGCAGATAAATGGTATATACAGAGTAAAAAACAACAGATTAAAAGAGCTTATGAAAGATGTAAGGAAGCAGCTTTCAATGTTTGATGGATATACAGTGGAACATGTGCCCAGGTCCCGGAATAAGGTGGCCGACAGGTTGGCAAATGAGGCCATAGATGAGTCTAGTGATTAATGGTCTTTTCGCCCAATCTCTGCGTTATGCTCAAAAAATAATCCTCGGAATATCAACTCTATATGCCTGCGGTTATTTTTTCCGCATGCCTTGATTTTGAACGAAAATCCTCATAAATCAACAGACTCATAGATGATGAGATAGTACCTTGTATTTCTGGGTATGACACCGTTTAAAGATATGCTATAATCAAAAAATGTCAGAGTAGATCGGATGATCGCGGGTCCGCCGCCGGCGGACTGGAGGAAAGTCCGAGCTCCACAGGGCAGGATGGTCGCTAACGGCGACTGGGGGCGACCCTAAGGAAAGTGCCACAGAAAATATACCGCCCCGATCTTTTCGGGGTAAGGGTGAAAAGGTGAGGTAAGAGCTCACCAGTTTTCCGGGTGACCGGGAAAGCTTGGTAAACCCCATCCGGAGCAAGACCAAATAGGGAAACGTTGAGGACGGCCCGTCCGAAGTTTTCGGGTAGGTTGCTCGAGGCAACAGGCAACTGTTGTCCCAGATGAATGATCATCACTTTTTCAGGGAAACCTGAAAAAGAAACAGAACTCGGCTTATAGATCTGCTCTGGCGTTTTTATTAAGAAGAAGCTGGTGACCTCACGTCCTTGTATCTTCTGTAATATTTCATTGCTGTCGGTATCAGCAATTTGATATTTTTTATTCTTGTTTTGTCTGACGGATGGGTGTTCATGAATTCCGGGGGTGCTTTACTTCCTTTTTTTTGAGACATTTCTTCCCAGAAGGGCACTGCTCTGTGGGGATCGTAACCTGCCATGGCCATGAATATCAATCCAAGATGATCGGCCTCATTTTCCTGTATGCGGCTGTAGGGGAGCATGAATCCGAACTGGGCGCCGAGGCCAAATGCCGTCATCCATAATTTGCGGGTTTCTTGCGGTTTTTCTGAAAGTGCTGTTGAAAGTGCAATACCCCCAAGCTGGAGGGCCAGCATCTGTGACATTCTTTCATTGCCATGTTTGGCGACGGCATGTCCTATTTCGTGTCCCATCACAACCGCCAGGCCGGCATCGTCTTTTGTATAGGGAAGGATTCCTGTATAAATAACCACTTTCCCTCCCGGCATACACCACGCGTTTACGTCTTTACTCTCTATGAGGTTGAATTCCCAGGAATAGTTATCCAATTTATGGGACATTCTCCTTTCTGAAAAATATCGTTCAACCGCTTTTTGTATCCTGGCGCCCACTCTTTTTACAGTTTCGGTTTTCCGCTTATCGGTACTCAGTTTGTTGGATTTCAAAAAATGGTCGTATTGCTGAAAACTCATTGCCAGCATCGACGAATCGGGCATAAAGTTTAACTGCTGCCTGCCGGTGAGGGGAACAGTTGTACAGGAAATCAAGAGAAGAGTTATAATGAAGACAGGCACTGTGTATCTTGCGGGAATCTTCACGGTTCTTATTACCTCCGTAAGAGATTGGATTCAGGATTGTCGGTTGGCAAATAAAAGTATAACGATACGCACGCGACGACTAAGAAAGAAAAATATAAAGATATGCGGCTGGGCAAAAGCCGCATATCTTTATATAAGGGGTTATATAAAAGGCATCGTTATCTGCCCAGCATCTTTTCTGTTTTTAATATACCAAGAGTTGTTTCGATAACGGTATCCGAGATGAGAGAGATGCTGTTGATACCGCATTCAACCAGGAAATCGGCAAACTCGGGATAATCACTCGGGGCCTGCCCGCAGATGCCGATTTTTCTGCCCATCTTGTTCGCCTTGGTTATGGCTGTACGGATTAGATCCATAACTGCCTGGTCTCTCTCATCAAAGATGTGAGCTATCAGAGAGGAGTCCCTGTCGAGCCCCAGCGTGAGCTGTGTAAGGTCGTTTGACCCGATGGAAAATCCGTCGAAGATCTTGCCGAATTCCTCTATAAGGATGACGTTGCTGGGAATTTCAACCATCATATAGAGCTCAAGGCCGTTTTCTCCCTGAACAATGCCATTCTGTGCCATGACATCGACAACCTTTTCAGCTTCGCCTATGGTCCTGCAGAAGGGAACCATGAGTTTCACGTTGGAAAGGCCCATCTCATTCCGCACCTTTTTCATTGCCCTGCATTCGAGGGCGAACCCGTCTCTGTAACGATCATCGTAGTAACGAGATGCCCCCCTGAATCCTATCATGGGGTTTTCCTCATCGACTTCAAAGAATGACCCGCCGATCAGATTCGCGTATTCATTACTCTTAAAATCGCTCATTCTGACGATTACATCATTGGGGTAAAAGGCGGCACCTATTTTTGCCACACCCTGTGCCAGCTTATCCACAAAGAAATCGGCCTTGTTTTCATATCCCAAGGTGAATGTTTCGATTGCTTTTCTGGTCTTTTCATCTTTTACCTTGTCAAATTGTATCAGGGCCATAGGGTGTATCTGAATAAAATTGCTTATGATAAATTCCAGCCTTGCCAGACCTACGCCGTCGTTGGGGATGGATGCCACGTCAAAGGCGATATCCGGATTGCCGACATTCATCATAATTTTGGTTTTTGGACGTTCAATGCTTTCCAGATTAATTTTCTTGATATCGTATTTTAATATGCCTTCATATACGTTTCCCACTTCCCCTTCGGCGCACGATGCTGTCACCTCGCTGAAGCCCTTTAGCTTTTCCGTTCCGTCTCCCGTGCCCACTATACAGGGAACGCCCAGCTCTCTACTGATAATGGCGGCGTGACATGTCCTCCCGCCCTTGTTTGTTATAATGGCGGTGGCGATCTTCATGATTGGCTCCCAGTCGGGATCCGTCATGTCGGTGATGAGGATTTCACCCTTCTTGAAGTCTTTAATATCACTGGCGTTCTCTATAATATGCGCCCGTCCCGCACCGATCTTCGATCCTACTGCCGTTCCCGTAGCGATGAGATTTCCTGTTTCAGAAAGTTTGTAACTCTCCAGGACATTTACATCTTTCTGGGACTGGACGGTTTCGGGCCGTGCTTGCAGGATAAAGAGTTCACCGGTATTTCCGTCTTTGCCCCATTCGATATCCATGGGCTTGAAAAACCCGGCCTTTTCCGAGTAGTGATCTTCTATTATGGCGGTCCACCGTGCAAGCGTCAGGATCTCATCCTCTGTGATACAGAATCTTTTCCTCTCATCTTCCGCGACCGGAACAATCTCTACGGGGTCTTCTTTGTTGGAGGAATAGACCATCTTTACTTCTTTGGTCCCGAGCTTTTTTTGGAGAATAGGTTTGTATCCTGTCTTGAGCGTGGGTTTGAACACATAGAATTCATCGGGGTTGACCGTGCCTTGGACAACCATTTCACCAAGACCGTAAGAACCGGTGAGCAGAACAGCGTCTTTGAATCCCGATTCGGTGTCGATGGAAAATATGACCCCGGAAGATGCAAGATCGGAACGCACCATTTTTTGAACTCCTATGGAGAGCGCGATTGACAGATGGTCGAAATCCTTGTCTTCCCGGTACGAGATTGCCCTGTTGGTAAAGAGAGACGCGAAACATCTCTTGCATGCATCGATCAGGGCATCTTCTCCCCTGATGTTCAGGTATGTCTCCTGCTGTCCGGCAAAACTCGCGTCCGGCAGATCTTCGGCTGTCGCGGAACTCCGCACAGCCACGTCCGTATTTTCTTCATACTCCTCGCAGAGTTTCCGATAGGCATCAAGGATTGCCTGGTTGAGGTCATCGGGAACCCTTGCATTGTAGATAAGAGACCGGATTTTCTCCCCTTTTTCGCTGAGGTTATGCATATCATGCGTATCCAAATCGGAAAGAATGGTCTCCATTTCGTCTTTTATGCTGGCGGAATCCAGCAGATATCTGTATGCATAGGCGGTAATAGCGAAGCCATCCGGTATATTGACCCCTTTTGCGGTAAGCTCTCTTAGCATTTCGCCCAGAGACGCGTTTTTACCTCCGACCTGGGGTATGTCATCCAGCTCTATCTCGTTAAACCACAGTACAAACTTGCTGGTTTTCATAGGATTCCTCCTCTAAAGAATATTGAATTTTTGACAAGCTCATTTTCTAACAATTCTACCTTTTGAAGTCAATCTCAAAGTTTGTCCCTAGATCTGTTACTCACGATTTTTTCCGCGGTTTTCAGATCATCAGTAGTATTGATTCCCATGGCTTCGGAAGGGTCAACTATTATAAATGATCCGGTCTTGCGATTTTCCCCGCGGGCGATCTCGAAGATATCGGTAAGGTAATACTCGCCCTGGATATTTTTGTTGTCTATCTTTTTTACAGCTTCGAAGAGGAAGGCATTTTCAGCGCAGTATATTCCTGTGTTTATTTCCTTTATCATCTTTTCCTCTGCGCCGGCATCGCGTGCCTCAACGATTTTCAGGACATTTCCCTCTTCATTCTTTACGACTCTTCCATAACTGCCCGGATCATCGAGAATGGCGGTCATGACGGTTATGGCGGCGCTGTTTGCCCGGTGGTTTTTCAGCAGGCCTTCTATTGTAGAGGGAAGAAGAAGGGGCACGTCCCCGCACAGTATAAGCACATCTCCATCGAAATCACGCAGGGCATCTCCGGCCTGGAGCACCGCGTGGGCGGTGCCAAGCTGTTTTGCCTGGCAGGCATAGATCAGATCCTGATCCTTCATGGCATTTTTGACCATGTGCGCCTGATGTCCTGTTACAACGACGGTTTTTTCTGAGCCGAGGTTTTGCGCAAGCGCGACCACGTACCATAATATGGGTTTTCCACAGATTGGATGCAGAACCTTCGCCAGATCGGATTTCATCCTTGTGCCCTTGCCGGCAGCCAGGATAATAGTGGACAGGCCTTCTCTTTTCCGGTTTGCCATTGGTTATACCTTTCTATCGGAGTAGATCCATGCCGGGAGGGAGTACTACCAGTACTTCCCGGATCAATTTCATATCAGCATCCTCTATGACAAAGAGGAGAGGTCCATGTTTGAAGGTATCACTTCTCCCGGGTATTCTCCCCATCTTATACAATATAAAACCGCCGAGAGTCTCATAGTCTCCATGGGGAATATCAACTGGTATCAGATTTCGCACGGTGTCTATCTTTACCTGCGCGTCAAAAAGATATTTTCCCGGTCCGACCTTTCTATATAGTACAGCTCCGTTACTGTGGCATTCGTCTTCAATCTCGCCTACAATTTCTTCCAGTATATCTTCAATAGTTACAATGCCTACGGCCCCTCCATATTCATCAACAATAACGGCCATATGTTCGCCCCTTTTCTGCAGTTCAAAGAAGAGCTCCTTCGCCGGTTTTGTTTCAGGAACATAGAGAACGTTTTTTTTCATGCAACTTTCAATGAGAATTTCATCCGGCGAAAGAAGATTCTGATCTTTCCTGTAGATAGCCTCCAGGATGTCAAAAGAATATAATATGCCGATAATATCGAATACCTTCTCACTGTAAACGGGTATATGAGAATAACCTCTTTCGGCAATGACCCGTGTAGCCTCTCTCATGGTGGTTTTAGCCGGCAGGAGGGTCACATTGGATAATGGCACCATAATCTGGTCTGTCGTGGAGTCGGAAAAGTCAAAAATCTTCTGTATCATCTCTTTTTCCGACTTCATGATGTCCCCACCGCTCTTCTCCTCTTGCAGGAGCGATTCCAGCCCGTTTTTCGTTATATATGAAGAATAGACGAGATCTTTTTTTCCTGAGAACGTGTAAACAACCCTTCGTGAGATTTTTGACAGAACAAAAACAATGGGATAAAAAATCCATGAAAAGATCCATATAAACCAGGAAATCTTAGGGGCCATAAGATCCGCGTGCTGCTGGAAAATGCTTTTGGGTATGACCTCGCCCACGATCAGGATGAGGGGTATCATGACTACTATGGAGAGTAGTTCACCCCTTTCTGTCCCGAACGTGGATATGAACATGGCGGTGGTGATGACGGTGTTACTGACGGCGCAGAGATTTGTGCCGGTCAGTGTCGTGGACAGAAACCACTCCGGTTTTTCCATCAGCCTCAACGCGATAGATGCTGAACGAGAACCGGCTTTTGCCTTTTGTCTCACAATGTTGATATCGCAGGCAACCAGGGCGATTTCTCCTCCGGAGAACAGCCCTTCCAGGCACAGAAATATGAGGAGGGGGAAGAAAAACAAGAGATCAGGCATCGCGGGGGTCCTCCTTTTTCATGACCTTTATGGTCAGTATCCTAGCCTTATCTATTTTTTCCACCTTGAAGATGTATTTTTCCACGGACACCTCTTCACCTTCCGCCGGCAGTTTTCCAAACAAGTGAAATACAAAACCTCCCACTGTGTCAAATTCTTCCGTCGAGACAGGAACCTCCACAAGTTCGCTGAAGTCTTCAATATCCATCATGCCGGAGATCATAAATGTATCTTCACTGATCTTGCGAAACATTCTCCGGGTGTAGCTGTGCTCTTCATAAATATCCACAAAAAGATTCCTGAGAATATCATTCAGAGTTACAAGCCCGGCCACACCCCCATACTCGTCAACCACCATGGCCATCTTAAGCCTTCTTGTCTGGAAGTCTCTGAGCATTTCGTCCGCTCTCTTTTCCATAGGGACAAAGTAAGGCTTCTTGAGAAGATGTTGCCAGTTAACATTCCTGTACTCCCTCCCTGTTCCGGCCAACAGGTGTTTTGCATGCAGAATACCCAGGATATTGTCTCTGTCTGTTCCATAGACGGGTATTCTTGATACGCGTGCCTTTATAATTTCCTGTTCTATTTCCTGTATATTCATGGAGATCGGGAGGCAGAACATGTCAACCCTCGGTATCATTATGTCCGATACTTTCGTGTCGGCAAGCTCAAATTTCTGGGATTCTTCCAGAGCTCCTTCCTGATGGCCTGCGTCAACCAGTGCCTTGAATTCGTCTTCGGTTAGCGCCTTTTTACCCCCCCGGCTGTCTTTGCTGAAGAGTGATACGAACATGTCTGATATCTTTTCAAGAGACCAGACCACAGGGCGCAACAGCCCAGTGACCAAGACCAGTGGAAGCGCAACGGAGCTGGAAAACCGGATTGGATGGGTAACCGCGAAGGTCTTTGGTATCGCTTCGCCGAAGATAATAAGGGTGATACTTGCGGCGGCTATTGCCATCCATTTGCCTTCAGTTCCAAAGATATAGATAAAGGCGGAAGTTGTTAGAACAGAGATCGCGATATTTACGGATTCGTTGCCTGTAATAATGGTGACGAGAAGCCTTCGGGGCCGTCCCAGCAGTTTCCTGACGGATGCCGAAAAGGGGATCCCTTCCTCCTTCATCTTGTGGAGATGCAGGGAGGTAAGGGAGAATATAGACGCCTCGGAACCGGAAAAAAATCCCGACAGGACGAGAAAGACAGCCAATAAGATCAACTTAAAGGTAATTTCGTATTCCAATGGTTTTAAAAGCTTTCGTAAATAGGATCAATCCTGGATTGCCACGCCGCAGATTTTCCTCTTTCCCGGATGGGAGGTAAAAGAGGATGATAAAGCAATCAAACCCTTCAACTTTCTGTAGATTATCCTTACTTTTAGGAAAAGTCAACACATCAGGAGACTTTTGAGTTTCGGGTTTCGGATGGCGAAGCTTTTTACGAAGGTGTCATCTCTGAGTGAAAATCAACTGTCTACCTGTGTGGTTGAAGTTCCCCCAAAGTGATGGACACACCGAAAAGTTAGAGATAAAGAAAGAAGAACTTGGAGGTGTGCAATGGAAAACAAGAGAGAACGAAGGACTTTTGACAAAGAATTCA
>JAFDAI010000033.1 GCA_019313905.1 Deltaproteobacteria bacterium
GTTTGTGGTCATGACGGCGATCCCATTCGGCATCGTCGGCGCCGCCGTTGGACACCTCATTATGGGACTCGACATCACCTTCGTCAGCCTCTTCGGCATGGTGGGCCTGGCAGGTGTCGTCGTCAACGATTCGCTGGTCCTGATGTATGCGACAAACCGGTTACGCCGACAGGGCGCTGACGCGCACGACGCAATCGTACAGGCAGGAACTCTGAGGTTCAGGGCAATCATACTCACATCCCTGACCACCTTCGCGGGATTGACACCCATGATCCTGGAAAGGAGCCTGCAAGCCAAATTCCTGATACCCATGGCGGTAAGCCTCGGCTACGGGGTGCTCTTCGCGACATTTATAACACTGCTTCTCATCCCGAGCCTCTACCTCATTCTTGAAGATATTCTAAATCTTGTTGAAAGACTTAAGAATAGGCTCAACATTTTCCGAGCCTGATCATCCCGTCGTCTGCATAGGAAGATTAAAAATGTGTCCGAGTTGAAGCCCGTCATGAAACAAATGCCATGATCAAGCGCTCAGATCAGGATACTGCACGCTCTCCACTAGCAGGCATGCAAAACAGAATTTACATCTTGACACAGCAGAGCGACTTTTTTATACTCCCGGCGCCTTAAGGAATTCCCATCTAAATATATTTCCAGAGGAAAGGACAAGACTGTATGCCGGCACGCAGGGACATAAAAAAAGTGATGATTATAGGCTCAGGACCTATTATAATAGGTCAGGCCTGTGAGTTTGACTACTCGGGAACGCAGGCATGCAAGGCCCTCAAGGAACTGGGTTATGAGATTGTCCTTGTCAACTCCAACCCCGCCACCATAATGACCGATCCCGGAACAGCTGATGTTACCTATATCGAACCCTTAAACTTCCGATATCTGGAGGAAATCATAGAAAAGGAACGTCCGGACGCCATCCTTCCCAATCTAGGCGGTCAGACCGGTCTTAACCTGACATCGGAACTGTCGCGCAGAGGTGTTCTCGACAAATACAACGTAAAGATTATCGGCGTAAATATTGACGCCATTGAACGCGGTGAAGACCGCATAGCGTTCAAGGAAACAATGGACATGCTCGGTATAGACATGCCGAAAAGCGAGCCCGCCTACAGCGTGGCCGAAGCCGAAAAGATCGCTGAAGACCTCGGGTATCCGGTGGTTATTCGACCTGCCTACACCATGGGAGGAACGGGTGGCGGTCTGGTTTACAATAAGGAGGAGCTTCAAACTATCGCCGGCAGGGGTATCGCGGCAAGTCTTATCGGTCAGATACTTGTTGAGGAATCCGTCCTGGGATGGGAAGAGCTGGAACTGGAAGTTGTCCGGGACGCCAAAAATCAGATGATCACCGTCTGTTTTATAGAAAATGTTGATGCCATGGGTGTGCATACCGGAGATTCATTCTGCACGGCGCCTATGATGACAATAACTACAGAACTGCAGGAACGTCTCCAGAATTATTCCTACGATATCGTGGAGGCAATCCAGGTAATCGGCGGCACAAACGTACAATTCGCCCACAATCCTGAAACCGGCCGGGTGGTGGTAATAGAAATCAATCCGCGGACGTCGCGCTCTTCCGCCCTGGCATCCAAGGCAACCGGGTTCCCCATCGCCCTGATCTCATCTATGCTGGCGGCCGGACTCACACTGGACGAAATACCCTATTGGAGAGACGGTACCCTGGATAAATATACCCCCTCAGGCGATTACGTCGTTGTCAAATTTGCCAGGTGGGCGTTTGAAAAATTCGATGGCGCAGTGGACGAACTCGGAACGCAGATGCGCGCGGTTGGCGAAGTGATGAGCATCGGCAGGAACTATAAGGAGGCTCTGCAGAAGGCAATCAGGTCCCTTGAAATAAATCGCTATGGTCTTGGATTTGCCATGGATTTCCATGAAAGACCCCTCGATGAACTGATGGGGCTCCTCGCCAAACCGACAAGCGAACGACAGTTTATCATGTACGAGGCGCTACGCAAGGGCGCAACCGTGGAAGATCTACACAAAAAAACCCATATCAAGGCATGGTTCATCGAGCAGATGAAGGAACTTGTCGAGATGGAGGAGGATATTCTCCGGTACAGGGGCAAAGAACTGCCGGATGATCTGCTTGACAGGGCAAAGAAAAACGGATTCGCTGACCGCTATCTGTCGCGACTGCTCACAATTATGGAGAAGGAAATACGAGAGCGGCGTACATCGCTGGGCATTGTGCAGGGATGGGAACCGGTGCCCGTCAGCGGAGTGGATGACGCGGCATATTATTTCTCGACATACAACTCGCCGGGCAGGATTGAAACAACGAACAGGCGGAAGATTATCGTCCTCGGCGGAGGACCAAACCGCATCGGACAGGGAATAGAATTCGATTACTGCTGCGTACACGCGGCCTTTGCCCTCAAGGGTGAAGGATTCGAGGCCATCATGATAAACTGCAACCCGGAAACAGTATCCACGGACTACGATACATCGGACAAGCTCTACTTCGAACCCCTTACAGTGGAAGACGTTTTGAGTATTTATGAAAACGAGAAACCGGAAGGGGTCATCGTGCAATTCGGTGGACAGACACCTCTTAATATCGCGAACGAGCTGGCCGAAGCTGGGGTGAAGATTATCGGCACCCCACCGGAAATGATAGATCTGGCGGAAGACAGGGATCGATTCCGGAAAATGATGGAAAAGCTGGAGATACCCGAACCGGAATCGGGGATGGCAAGCAATATACAAGAAGCCCTTAATATCGCGGGGAAAATAGATTACCCATTAATGGTCAGACCATCGTATGTCCTGGGTGGACGAGGCATGGAAGTGGTTCATGACGAGGAAATGCTGAAACGTTATCTCACGGCCGCCGTCGATGTCACCCCCGAGAGACCCGTCCTCATCGACAAGTTTCTGGAAAATGCCATCGAGGTGGAGGCCGACGCCATATCCGATGGGACAGATGTGTTTATCCCGTCGGTCATGGAGCATATCGAGCTTGCCGGCGTTCATTCGGGTGATTCCGCGTGCGCCATTCCGCCTGTCAGCCTGTCGGCCGGCAACATAGACACCATCCGCGAATACACGAAAAAGATCGCGAGGGAATTGAATGTGGTGGGACTGATGAACATCCAGTACGCCATAATGGATGATGTCGTCTACATACTTGAGGCAAATCCGCGTGCGTCCCGAACGGTCCCGCTGGTTTCAAAGGTCTGCAATATATCCATGGCGCATATCGCCACTCAACTGATGCTGGGGAAAAAGCTGGCTGATCTCCACCTTGGAACCGGAGCTATAAAACACTTTGGCGTAAAAGAAGCGGTTTTTCCATTCAACATGTTCCCGGAGGTTGACCCGCTCCTTGGTCCGGAGATGCGGTCAACAGGAGAAGTTCTGGGAATGGCTGATTCCTTCGGGCTCGCATTTTTCAAGGCACAGGAAGCAACAGGCCAGGTGCTTCCCGAAGAAGGCACCGTATTGATTACCGTGTACGATGATGATAAAGATACCATTCTTGAAGTGGCGAAAGAATTCGAGAGGCTTGGCTTTAAACTGAAGACCACAAAAGGAAGCCATCGTTTCCTGGCAAAGCATGGTATCAGCTCGGAGCTTATACTCAAGATGCATGAGGGACGGCCCAATATAGTCGACGGGATAAAAAATCGTGAGATTCAACTCGTGATTAACACGCCGAGTGGCAAAATGAGCAAGCATGACGATTCATACATCCGAAAGACCGCCATTAAATACAAGGTTCCCCATATAACCACGGCCGCCGCAGCCCTCGCTGCCGTCAGGGGAATCTCTGCCATACGGAAAGACCATGGCCGCGTAAAATCCCTCCAGAGTTACCACGCGGATATAGGTTGATCGGAATATAATTGTTAATTTTGAATGCTTGAGGGGGAAAGGCCAGACCATGAAATTCATAGAGGAAAATTGCGGTGTCTTCGGCATATACTCAAAAACAGAATGCGTGAATGACATCTACCAGGGATTGGATTTTCTACAGCACAGGGGACAGGAATACTGTGGTATTTCAACTTTTGATGAGGGAATCAACCATATAACCCATCATGGCAGGGTCACCAACAGATTTACAGCCGAAGAGCTGCGGAGTCTGAAGGGAACCTGGGGCATAGGCCATGTAAGCCTGCGGGATCGCCAGCCCATGAAATGGCTGACCAGGGCTGGAGAAATTTCGCTTGCCTTCAGCGGCAACGTGATCAATGCCGGCAAACTCATGGAAGACATGATGAAAAGGGGCAAGTCTTTCTACAAGGGTTACGACATAGAGGTAATCTCCAAGATCATCATAGAGGAGGGCAATATAATAAACGGCATATCAGCGCTTTCAGAAAAAGTCAAAGGGTCATACTCACTGGTGATTTTGACTGGAAAGGGCATTTATGCCTCCAGAGATATCTATGGATTCCGGCCTCTTATTCTCGGAGGAAATTCTGAAAGTTATGCTGTAAGTTCGGAATCAAGACCCATGCAGAATATGGATATGGAGATCCTCCGGGACGTTGCACCCGGAGAAATCGTCCTCATCAACGACAAGGGGTTTCAGACCGTGGAGCAACTCGATTCTCCGCGCAGGGCGCATTGTGCCTTTGAGTGGGCATACACCGCGAGCATTGATTCCATAGTGGACGGGGTTTACGTCCAGGAAGCGCGCAGCAATCTGGGAGAGAGCCTGGCACAGAGAGATATCGACGAAGGAAACGTGGTCGCTGATATTGTCGCGCCGGTTCCCATGTCGGGTGTCGGACACGCGCTCGGATACCATAAACGCTCGGGAATTAACTACCAGGATGTGTTTCTCTACAATCGGTACGCTGACCGCAGTTACACTCAAATCACCCAGGTTGCCCGTGAAAAGATGGCTAAACGCAAACTGTCTGTTCTTCCCTACGTCAAGGGCAAAAGTGTTATTCTCTGCGATGATTCTATAGTGAGGGGAACACAAATCCTCAACAAGGTGAAAGATCTCAAAAAAGCAGGGGCAAAAGAGGTCCATGTGCGAATTGCCTGCCCACCCCTCATGCATCCCTGCAAATTCGGAATCTCTACCCGTTCTGAAGGGGAATTGCTGGCGCGAAAATACCTTGATACAGGCGACATCACAACCATGGAGCAACTGACAGATCTGGAGGCATGGACTGCTCGCACAATAGGTGCGGACTCCGTTAAATTCAATACCATGGATGCCTTTGTGATAGGTGCGGACTCCGTTAAATTCAATACCATGGATGCCTTTGTGGAATCCTTGTTAATTCCCAGAGGAAATCTGTGTCTGCAGTGCTTCGACGGAGTTCCACCCTGCAAACTATAAGGTTTGGATATCAATGATTCTGTTGATTAATCAAATGGAAGATACATTATGGAAAGGGGATCTGCGTACGTATCTGCCAGTCTTAATCCCCAGTGCAGGTGGGGCCCTGTAGATCTTCCCGTTGAACCCGTGTAACCAATAACTTCCCCCTTATCAACAAAGACGCCTTTCCGGACGATTGTCTTTGACATATGGCAGTAAATGGAGAAAAGGCCGATACCATGGTTTATTATAACGGTATTCCCGGAGAAATAAAGATCCCCGGACAGAACAACTTTCCCTGAGTTCGAAGCCCTGATAGATGTTCCTTTCGGCGAACGTATATCTATTCCTCTGTGACGTGACACAAACCCGCGGTTAAATACCCTCCGCTCACCAAATGCCCCGCTTATACTTCCACTCAACGGCATGATAAACCTGCCGTCACCCAGCCAACCAGGTGTCGATATGCTATATATATGGCCAAGAATTCCCTTCTCGTTTTTTATCCTTTCCATAGCCGCCGGAGCCAAGCTGGTAAAACGCCCGGCAACTTTTATCTTTTTTGAAGGAAATGTTTTTCCGGATACAGCAAGTTTGAAGGGTATATCCTTTTTTACGCCACGGGAAGATTCAAGATGGATAACAGCGTTATATGTCTCAGGCTTCATATCAAGCCCGAGTGCTATCAAGACGAAATATTTCAGATTATTTCTGTCCGAAATAAAAGTGTAATCTTTCCCGTCAAGAGACAATGTGGCAGAGACCGGCACAGGCGATTGCAGGCATATTTTTACAACCTCTCCCTGACAGAGACTACGATATTTCGAGCTTATCGTCACCTCTCCTTCATCTGTAGGACTGGTTACCAGAGCCGCGTTCAGGCATACAGGATACAAAAGCAACAACAAACAGATAATAGGTAAACTTGCACTTGTTTTCATTCGCAGGACCTTACACCAGAAATGCGTAAATTTGAAGCTCCCCGTAATCCCGTATAAGCGGGATCTCCGCTTTTGCTACGACAAGTTGCGGAGAATCTCTGATTGTTTAGTAAGTTAGAAATTATTTTGTGTGTTTTTCTGGCAGAAAATAATTTCGTTAACGCATTAGTAAGATAGAAGTTGTTTTCTCGTAGAAAACAACTTCGTTATCGCACTTATCCCCTTTAGTGGGACTTATTCCGTTTATCGGGGTTAAGGAAAATGTTTATTCTTATTCGCTCGCTAACCCCGCCGCAAGCAGCGGGGAATGCGCTCGCTGTTCAGTTCAAAGAATGTACGGGGTCTGCTTTTCCCATCCCAGGCTTATGGGAAAACCGGCATCGTTCTTTACTCAAAAAACAGAGGAGCCTCCTTTACCCCGGTAACAAAAATATGGACATTTTCCGAAGCATCTATTAACATGTTTGAATCTTATGGTCAGTATCTATTCGTAGTTGAATTTAACAAAGAAAAACAACCGCATAGAGGGAAAATCGGGATGAGTAAAAACAGATTTAAAAAAGTGCCTCCGGAAAAGTTAAGGGTAAAAATCGATCCAGATTTGCTGGGTTTTGAGAGTACGGCAGACTGTGAATATCACGGCAGAATCATAGGCCAGGACAGGGCAATAAAGGCCCTTACCATGGGATTGGAAATAGGCAGTCCCGGTTACAACATCTACGCGGCCGGCCTGTCCGGAACGGGGAAGGCATCAACCATAAAAAATCTTCTTGAACAACTCGACCTGAAAAAGAAGATTCCTGACGATATTTGTTATGTCAACAATTTTAGAGATCCTGATATGCCCGTGGTTATCATGCTCCCGGCCGGACTGGGTAAACAGTTCCGGGAGGACATGGATGATATGATCCTGTATCTGCAAAAGCAGATCCCACACCTCTTTGAAAGCGAGGATTTTAAAAAGAGATCCGAGCATATTGTAAACAGCTACATGGATAAACAGAAAGAAATAGTAAAAACCTTCAGCGAGAAAATACAGAAAGAGAATTTCCAACTGGTTCAATTTCAGATAGGTCCTTACACAAAACAGGATGTCGTGCCTGTCTACGAGGGAAAACCGATTCAAATCGAACAACTGGAATCGCTCGTAGAACAGGATGAGTTTGACAGGAAGAAATTCGAAAGGATAGGGGAAAAACTTAGCGAACTGAGGATTGAACTCGACTCAACCATGAAAGAAACAAGGAAGATTGAGAAGAAAATCAGGGAAGAGATAGATTCTCTCGAGTATAAGATGGGTCTTCCTGTGGTAAGTGAACATATATCGGATATCATCTTGAAATATGAAAAATACAGTGACAAAATTAAGGATTACCTGAAGAATATTCAGGAGAACATTCTGTCAAACCTGAAACTGTTTCAGGAAAAGGACGAAGAAAAACAGTCTGCGCCACTTCCTTTCCTGCCGAGTGGTACAACCGAGGAAAAGTTTACCGAGTACAAAATTAACGTTCTGGTTGATAACTCTCAGACAAAGGCAACTCCCGTCATAATCGAAAACACGCCCACATACAGAAACTTGTTTGGTACCATAGAGAGAGAAGTTGATCGTTCCGGTTTCTGGAAAACCGATTTTACAAAGATAAAACCGGGCTCACTCTTGCGTGCCAACGGTGGATATATAGTTTTCAATGCCATTGAAGCCCTCACAGAATACGGCGTATGGAAATTTCTGAAGAGAACACTGGAAAACAGGCTGCTGACCATGCAGCCTTACGACCCGTTAAACATAGCATCAACCGCGATAAAACCGGAGCCCATACCGATAGATGTCAAGGTTGTTATGCTGGGTGACAACTATATATATCACCAGCTTTATAACCTGGAAGACAGTTTCAGCAAGATATTCAAGATAAAGGCACCCTTTGACACGGAGATGTCGAATAACAAAAAACACATATCGGACTACGCATGCTTTATAAAGAAAATAGCGGAAGATGAGGGACTGTTACAATTTCACAAGAGCGCCGTGGCGGCAATGGTCGAATTCGGGATAAGACTAACAGGAAAACAGAAGAAGCTTTCCACCCGTTTCAGCGAGATAGCGGATCTTATCAGAGAGGCAAGCTACTGGGCCAGGAAGGACGGAAGCGCCGTTGTTATGGAAGCGCATGTTGATAAGGCCTGGGAAGAGAAGATTGAGAGGGTAAAACTTATTGAGGATAAGATACAGGAAATGATTGAAGAGGGCACTATCATGATCGACACAGAGGGAGAGGTCACAGGTCAGGTAAACGGTCTGTCAGTTTACGACTTGGGTGACTATACCTTTGGAAAACCCTCAAGAATAACCGCCGAAACTTCAATGGGGAGGGCGGGTGTAATCAACATTGAAAGAGAGGCAAAGCTCTCGGGAAAAACCCATGATAAGGGTGTTCTGATCCTGGAGGGTTTTTTCAGGGGAAGGTATACTCAGGACAAACCCCTGACTATGAGTGTTAGTATATGTTTTGAACAATCATATGGAGGAGTTGAAGGAGACAGCGCTTCATCATCGGAGGTATGTGCCATCCTGTCAAGCCTGTCGGGTCTGCCTGTCAGGCAGTGTCTTGCGATGACTGGCTCGGTTAATCAGAAAGGCGAAATACAGCCGGTGGGGGGTATTAACCAGAAGGTTGAAGGGTTCTATGACGTATGCAGGGCAATGGAAAACGATTTGACAGGAGCCCAGGGTGTGATTATCCCGGCTTTGAACATTTCCGGTTTAATGTTGAGAAAAGATGTGGTACAAGCCGTTTCGGAAGGTAAATTCCACATATATCCCGTCAGCACTATCGATGAATGCATAGCGATACTGACAGGTGTGGAGACGGGGGAAAGAGATAAAGAAGGAAACTATCCCCCGGAGACGGTAAACTTCCTTGTGAATGAAAAACTGGAATTCCTCGCGAAAGGGCTCAGGGATTTCGGAGAGGAAAAGTCTGAGACACAGGAACTGCCTGAAAATAATATAGAGGATTGAAAGGATATTGTTATGAAAAGAGTTAACTGGCTTATAATCCTGATAGTTGGCACCTTTGCGCTGTCGGGCTGCGTTCCCCTTGTTGTAGGAGGTGCCGCGGTCACGGGAGGAACAGGGGCATATTTCTATATAAGTGGCGAATTAAAGACTGATTACCACTATTCATTTGACAAAACATGGGATGCCTGCGAGAAAACCGTGGCTTATATGAATGCGACTGATGTACTCCCTGTAAAAGAAATAAGCACCGGAACAATCAATGCCGTCATAGATGGCGAGAAGGTTCATTTTGTTGTCAAATATAAGGCAAAAGGTCTGACTACGGTATCCATCAGAGTCGGCATGCTCGGAGACAAAGCAGCGTCACAACGCCTGCATGACAAGGTGGTTGATTACCTGCTTAAATAATGATCGGGAACAGGAGGGTATGGACAAGCAGAGTTTGTTCATACCCTCGAGATCTGATCCCCGATCCCCATTCGAAGAATTGAATCCATACCTATGTTAAAAAAATTGCTTCTCGGAATTGCCATAGGCGTTTTCTTTATATATCTCTCTTTCAAAGGCATCGATCTGAAAGGTATAACCGCCGGGTTAAAAAACGCGAACCTTTTCTTTGTCATTCCTTTTCTGTGCCTTATGGTCCTCATACAGATGCTCAAATCATACAGATGGGGTATCATCATGGAACCCCTCATGAAGATTGACCAATTCTCACTCTTTTCTGTAACCAACGTCGGGTTTCTGGCCGTGATAGCTATTCCCGCCAGAATCGGCGAACTCGCGCGGCCCTATCTCATCAGTACAAAGACAGGTATCAGCATGTCCTCGGCGGTGGGAACTGTCATGGTAGAGCGCGTCTTTGACGCCCTGACCGTGCTGACAGTATTCTTCATTGTTGTCCTGTTCACACCGCTCCCTCCATGGCTGATCAAGGGTAGTCTCATTTTTCTCTTTCTGGTACTCGCCCTTCTTGGACTGATGGTTTTTCTCATTCTTAGAAAAGAGACTTCCCTGAAAATCCTTTCCCCTGTCGTAAAATTATTCCCCGTAAAATGGCATTCCAGGTTGACGGGGCTTATAGACCGTTTTGTCGATGGGTTCAAAATCATTTCCCATCAAAGACACATGTACTATCTGGTATTTTTGTCAATATCGATATGGGTAATCGACGCGGTGGCCATGTATGTTCTTTTTTTCGCGTTTGATATCGATCTCCCTCTGTCGGCCGCCTTTGTCCTTATGGCTACAATTATTTTGGGTATTGCCATCCCAGCCGCTCCCGGATTCGTAGGAAACTGGCATTTCTTCTGCGTGCTGGGACTCGGCCTGTTCGGTATTGATAAAACCGGGGCGCTTACCTATGCCATAGTCCTTCACTTTCTGAGTATCGGGATCATCGTCATACTGGGGCTCGCTTTTCTACCCTTCAACCGGTTTTCTCTGTCCGACATTAAAAGCAAATTTTCCATCAACAGCGGGGAATTTGTCGACCCGGAGAAAACACACTTTACAGAACAAAATGCAGGGTTGGAAAAATGAAGGGAAAACTGTTGTTTCTTTTTATTGTCCCTCTGTTTTTATATGTTGTGCTGTTGCCCGCCATGCCTCTGATGGAACCGGATGAAGCGCGGTACAGCGACATCCCCAGCCTGATGAACAGCACCGGAGACTATGTCACCCCCCATCTTAAGCATGTAAAATATATTGAGAAACCACCTCTCTGCTACTGGGCAACGGCTCTGTCATTCAAGCTATTTGGTGAAAATGATTTTTCGTCGAGACTTTTTGTGGGGTTATGCGCCTGGGGATGTATTATTCTCGTATATTTTATGGGTGTATTCTTCGCCAATGAAAAGACCGGATTATATTCAGCAGGGGTCCTAACAACATTTCTGTTCCATTTTATCCTTGGAAGGTTAAACATATTAGACGTTCCTCTTGCCTTTTTCGTATGTCTCGCCATCTGGGCCGGATACCGGCATATAGAAGGAGGAGGGCGAAAGAAGGCCTGGATCTATCTCTTCTATCTTTCCGGCGCTCTGGCTTTTCTGACAAAGGGGCTGATCGGCATTGTCTTTCCATTTGCGATACTGATATTCTGGATTCTTATCTCCTGGAGATGGCGTGATCTATTTATGCTCTTTTCGCCGGCGGGATTCCTGATTCTGCTCGCTATATCATGTCCATGGGTAATTCTCGCGCAACAGGCAAACAGCGATTTTCTGTGGTTCTTTTTTGTTCAGGAACATTTTCTGAGGTATACTACAACAATGCACGGAAAAGAAAACCCGCTTCTCTATTATGTACCCATAATTATAGCAGGCACACTGCCCTGGTGCGCATTTCTGGTCGAGGCCATGACGGGAAAAACCGAAAATCCCGACAGGAAAATTTCCTTTCGGGGGAAATTTGACTGGCGTTTTCTCTTTACGTGGGTTGTCTTCATCTTCGCATTTTTTTCGCTCTCTTCATCTAAACTGATACCATATATGACCCCTTTATTTCTGCCCCTGGCGGTAATCTTCGGATACATTTTCAGCCTCTATGATGACCGGGAGAGAACACTGACAGGCAAGGGGAAACTCTTTCTCCTGCCTGTTGCTATTCAGTCCTGCATGTTTATAATTGTGCTGTATGTTCCACTGTTTATTAAAAGGCACAACATTACTTTGAGCGAGTGGCTTCCGCTGATAGCCATCCCCTTTGTACTGCAGGTTCTGATCGTGTTTCTGCCGTATTTTGCAAAAAAAAGGTGGAACAGAGGCTGGTTTCTGACCATCTACTTAATCTCTGCACTGTTTCTGGCTTCGCTGCTCTTGCCACTTTCCCATTTTCTGACTCCCTATAAATCTGCATATCCGGTAACACAAACAATTAAATCCATGCTTCCCGCCGGTGAAGATCTGTTTCAATACGGAATATCTCTCTACGGGATCGATTTTTACAGCAAGATAAGAACTCCCGTTGTTGATGATTTCGGGGAATTGGGATATGGTATAAAAAAACTTTCTCCTGATGAAAGAGCCCGTTATTTCCTGACATCCAAAGATTTTTTCAAATTATGCAGAGAAAAGGGTGATGTATACTGCGTAACAAAATACAGGAGAAGGGTTGAAAAGCTGAAAAAGAATATCCCGGATGTAGAGGTGCTGTGGAGCAACGGCGCTTTTTATCTCCTGCGCCTGCGATGTTGAGGATTTGATTTATGAAAATAAGAGAAGATTTTCTGCCCCTGAGCAAGCCGTCAATCGGGGAAGAAGAAATAAACGGCGTCGTCGCGTGTCTGAAATCCGGGTGGATTACTACGGGTCCCGTGTGCAAAAAATTCGAAGATAAGTTCTGCGAAATCACCGGAGCGCCCCATGCGATATCTCTCAGCTCAGGCACAGCCGGCATGCATCTTATGATGCTGTCCCTTGGATTAAAAGAGGGGGACGAAATCATAACACCCTCAATGACCTTTGCCTCCACCATTAATATGATTACATTGTGCGGAGCAAAACCCGTTTTTGTCGATATTCATTATGATACTCTTAATATTAATGAGGAACTGATTGAAAATGCCGTCACCGGGAAAACAAAGGCTATTATCCCCGTTCATTTTGCGGGCGCCCCCGCCGACATGGACGGAATAATGAATATTGCTGAAAGACACAACCTTGTCGTGATTGAGGATGCGGCACATGCCCTGGGAACCCGCTATAAAGGTGTTCATGCCGGGGGATTCGGACGGAATGCTATCTTTTCCTTTCATCCCCTGAAAAATATCACGGCCGGTGAAGGCGGCATGATAACACTCAGCGACTCTCAGCTCGAACAGCGGCTGCGTCTTCTCAGATTTCATGGTATCGAACGGGATGCGTGGAAAAGATATGGCAAGGGTGGCAACCCGGAGTATGATATAAATGAACCCGGATTCAAATATAATCTGACGGACATCCAGGCCGCCCTTGGATTGGCTCAGCTTGCCAGGCTGGAAGAGCTCAATAACCGCCGAAGGGAACTGGCTGATCTTTACAGGGAAAATCTGGCAGGTGTAAAGGGCATTGATATACCGGGGGTCCCTTCATACCGGCACGTTCACGCATGGCATCTTTTTGTTGTAAAAATAACGAGTATGAGCAGAGAAACATTTATGAAAAACCTGGCGGAATATAATATCGGCTATGGAATCCATTTCCCCGCCGGGCACCGCTTTGGCTATATAAAAAAACTCTACGGAGTGATGGAAGAAAGACTGAGGGAAACAGAACTGGCCGCGGACAGAATCGTATCCCTGCCCCTGTTTCCCGATATGGAAAACAAAGATGTTTCCTACGTCTGCGAAGCTATCAAGGAGATATTGAGCCATGGATAATGGGGCAATGATTTCAGTGGTAATTCCTGTGTACAACGAAGAGGCGAACATCCCCTCTCTTATGGAGCGTCTCAGACCTGTCATGAAAGGGATGAAAAGAAGATATGAGATCGTCTTTGTGGATGACGGAAGTTGGGATAACAGCCTCCCCATACTGAAAGACCTTACAGCGGAACCGGAAGTGCGGGTTGTGGAACTTACAAAAAACTATGGGCAACATGCGGCTATCTTTTCAGGGTTCTCGATTGTCAGGGGTGATATAATTATAACCCTGGACGCCGACCTGCAGAATCCGCCTGAAGAGATCCCCCGACTCATCAGAGCAATGGAAGAGGGAGAATACGACGTAGTCGGAACCATACGAAAAGAAAGAAAAGATTCCGTTTTCAGGACATTTCCATCCAGATTGATCAATATCGTTGCGAGAAAAATCACAGGGATTCACATGACCGATTGGGGATGCATGCTGAGGGCCTATAGGCGTAGCATTGTCGAACACATGTCGGAATGTCGCGAACAAGCCACCTTTATCCCGGCCCTAGCCGTATACTTTGCCAAACACGTAACGGAAATTGAAGTAGCCCATGAAGAACGACACGCAGGAGAATCGCACTACTCACTAAGGAAACTTATAAACCTCCAGTTCGACCTCGTGTCATCTTTTTCTGATTTTCCCTTGAAACTGATCATGTACACCGGCCTGGGAATGGCTTTTCTGGGTGTCTCTTTCGCTGTAATGCTCGGGATTGCCCGGCTTGTATATGGTGCCGCCTGGGCAGCTGAAGGTGTTTTTACCCTTTTCGCCGCCCTGTTCGCATTTGTGGGTTTCCAATTCTTCGCCCTTGGCGTTATGGGAGAATATATCGGCCGGATATACAAAGAGGTCAGAAAAAGACCAGAGTACGTCATCGACAAAATCTATTCCTCTGACAGCAATGGAGGTTCCCGATGAAGGTGGTGGTGTTTGCCTATCATAACATGGGCATTACCGGTCTTGAGGCCCTGAAAAAGGAGCAGTTCGACATAAAGGCGGTTATTTCCCATCATGACAACCCGGAAGAAAACTGTTGGTTCGGCTCGGTTGTCGAATGGGCGAAAGAAAACGGGATATCCGTATACTGCCCCGCGAATGTCAATTCGCCCGAGTGGATTGAAAAGATACAAAATATAGCCCCTGATGTTATCTTCTCATTTTACTACCGCAATCTTCTAAGCGGCAACATACTGGATATTCCCCCATCAGGCGCGTATAACCTCCACGGCTCTCTTCTCCCGGCCTATCGAGGCAGATGCCCGGTAAACTGGGTTCTTGTGAATGGTGAATCATCGACGGGAGTTACATTGCATCACATGGCAGAAAAGGCGGACGCGGGGGATATCGTGGGACAAAGAGAGGTTCCGATAGAATTTGAAGATACCGCGTTTACACTCTACGGAAAGCTTTGCGGATGCGCGAAAGAACTTCTTTCAGAGCTTCTGCCCCTGATGAAGAACGCTACAGCTCCACGCATTGCTCAGGATTTGAGTCCAGGAAACTATTATGGCGGCAGACAACCGGAAGATGGAAGAATCGACTGGAACTGGCCTGTTCTGAGAATATACAATCTCATACGGGCCGTGACCGATCCCTATCCGGGGGCTTTTACCCTCCTTCCCAACGGGGAAAAACTGTTAATCTGGTGGGGAAGACCTGAACAGCGGGGTGATTCCGGCACCGCGGAAGGCACCGTAGAGGCAGAAGGGAAAAACATCTATATCAGAAGTTCGGACGGACAGCTGAAACTGATAGATATTGAGATTGCACATAACAGGTTGAAAGGACAGAAAATTTTCGACTATTTTAAGAGAAAGAAGGGTATGGTTCTGAAATGAAAGTTTTAATATTTGGTGTAAATGGTTTTATCGGGCATCACCTGACAAACAGGATTCTCAATACAACCGACTGGTCTGTATATGGCATGGACCTCGGATTCGACAGGCTGGATAAGGCACTTGACAATCCCCGTTTTCACTTTCTGGAAGGGGATATATCTATCAATAAGGAATGGATAGAATATCATATCAAGAAGTGTGATGTTATTATGCCGCTGGTGGCCATCGCCACTCCGAAACAGTATGTTGAAGATCCCATAGGCGTCTTCAATCTGGATTTTGAGATGAATCTCAATATCGTAAAACAGTGTGTGAAATATCATAAAAGGATAGTGTTCCCTTCCACTTCCGAGGTATATGGCGCCTCCGCCGAACCGGAATTCAAAGAAGACGAAACATTTCTTGTCTTGGGCCCCATACAGAAAGAACGCTGGATCTATTCATGCTGCAAGCAGCTTCTAGATCGTGTTATTTATGCCCACGGCACCAGAGGTGACCTTGACTTTACCCTTTTCAGACCATTCAACTGGGTCGGGCCGCGGCTGGATTCTCTGGATACCGCGAAGGAGGGAAGCTCCAGGGTCGTAACACAGTTTATAGCGGAGCTTCTGATGAAACAGCCCATATCACTCGTGGACGGGGGGCGGCAGAAGAGGTGTTTTACCTATGTTGACGATGGGATTGATGCCCTTATGAAGATCCTGGAGAACAAAGACAACTGCTGCATGAATGAAATTATCAATATCGGAAATCCGGATAACGAATATTCAATCGAAGAGCTTGCCTCCATCCTGAAAAATCTCTTTATGAAACACCCCGATCATAAAGATGATAAAGAGTTTTCCGAGATTATCGAGGTATCGGCCGGCGATTATTACGGCAAGGGATATCAGGATATCTATACAAGAAAACCGAGCATTGAAAAGGCTCGCAGACTGCTGAACTGGGAACCCTCGACAGGTCTGGAGGAATCTCTCAAGATGACACTCTATTCCTTCCTGGAGGAAAATGAAACAGCCCATTCGGCAAAATAAGGAAGATACCCTGGCGCTGAAGGTTGACGTGGACACCTGCATCGGTATGAAGAGGGGTGTCCCCCGTCTGCTTTCCACCCTGTCCCACTTCGGGGTTAAGGCGACTTTTTTTCTCAGCATGGGGCCGGATGCATCAGGCCGGGCCGTTCTTCAACTGATCAAAAATCCGCGTTTTCTCAGGAAGATGGTGAGGACCAATGCCGGACGCCTGTATGGCATCCGAACAGCCCTTTATGGGACACTCCTCCCCTCTCCAATGGTGGCCATTGCATTCCCGGAGCTGGTGAGGCGCATATTATCAGAGGGACACGAGGTGGAATTCCATGCGTGGGATCACAGGCGGTGGCAGGATGATCTGTTTACCCACTCCTCCGCATGGATTGAAGAGTGGTTTCAAAAGGGGATAGACGCCTATACAAAACTGGTCGGCAGCAGACCATCCTCATTCGGAGCTCCCGGATGGCTGATAGATGACAGGGCTCTGGAGACAGCCGGCAAATACAGGTTTGCATACCTCAGCTGCACACGCGCACGGGAACCTTTCATACACGAAATTTCCGGCCTGATGGAGATACCTTCAGATCTGCCCTGTCTTGAAGAGGTCGGCGTTGACACATTTGTTCCAACCATATTGAATATCCTCAAAGATGGCGGCATTCACGTACTTCCTGTACATGCCGAGGCGGAAGGAGGGATATGGAACGAACACTTCACACAATTACTGGCAGAGATACTCGATACCGACTATCGCATCGTCCCTCTTTCAGCAATAAAAAACATTCTGCAACCGGAATTACTGCCCGTAAGAAAACATCGGTTGAAACTCCTGCCGGGACGCTCCGCTGTGTGCGCGGTATAGGGATAGGCTGAAGAGTTACAATTTTTCTTTCATCTCATTGAGTCCATAAGCCTTAATCTTTTTGTGCAGATTGCTTCTTTCCAGACCTATGGATTCCGCCGTTTTTTTCACGTTCCAGTTGTTTTCCACAAGCTTCTTTACAAGATAATCCTTTTCAAACATCTCTCTCGCGCCCTTGAAAGAATATACATCCTCAGAGAAGCCAGAATCCCGGGATTTGTGATTATCCTTCGACAGGGGGGGTATATCATCAGCGGTGATGATGTCCGATGGCGATGTGATCACCAGTCGTTCTATGATATTCTTTAATTCTCTTACATTGCCGGGCCAGGTATGATCCACAAGCACTTCGAGCGCATCAGCAGCAATATGCTTCTCTTTTTTTGATTCCTTCAGCGAGAATTCCCTGATGAAATGATCTGCCAAGAGAGGAACATCTTTTATTCTGTCTCTGAGCGGGGGAATTTCCAGAGGGATCACATTTAACCTGTAATACAGATCCTGCCTGAATCTTCCTTTTTCCATTTCATATTCGAGGTCCTTATTGGTCGCAGCCAGCACACGCACATCGGTATCAATAATCCTTGTTCCGCCAACCCTTTCAAACTTTTTCTCCTGCAGGATTCTGAGAATCTTTGCCTGAGCCTTCAGACTCATGTCCGCGACTTCGTCGAGAAAAATGGTTCCCTTATTCGCAAGATCAAATTTCCCTCTTTTTTTCTCTGTGGCCCCCGTAAACGCCCCCTTCTCATGTCCAAACAGTTCGCTCTCTATCAGCTCTTCAGGTATGGCCGCACAATTTACCTCGATAAAGGGCTTATCGGAGCGACTGCTCTGCCTGTGTATCGACCTGGCAACAAGTTCCTTCCCTGTTCCGTTTTCACCCATAATCAGGATCCACGCATTGGTTGGGGAGATGATCTGTATCATCTCTTTCAATTCAATAATCGCCTTGCTGTTTCCGTCGATCTCGTGGCTCTGCCCATCTTTTAACAGTCTGTTCTCTTCTTCCAGACGTATGATATCCAGCGCGTGATTCACAATAAGAACAATTTTATCAAGAGACAGGGGCTTTTCAATGAAATCAAAGGCTCCCAGTTTTGTCGTCGTTACCGCAGACTCAACTGATCCATGCCCGGATATCATTATAACCTGTATTTTAGGGTATCTTGATTTGATACGCTTCAGGGTTTCGATACCGTCAATTCCAGGCAGCCATATATCGAGAAGGACAAGACTGGGAAGCTCCTCCTCGATGATGTCAAGACACTCCTCTCCACTCTGCGCGGTCAGCGCCTCATATCCTTCATCCGAAAGTATTCCCTTCAATGACAGGCAAATACTCTCTTCATCATCTACGACCAGTATCGTCTCATTCATGATCCAATCCTATGCTATGGGCAGTTCGATAGACACTATCGTTCCCCCATGTATATTGTCCTTCATGTTCACAGAACCACTATGGTCAGATATTATGGAACTCACTATTACAAGGCCAAGGCCTGTCCCTGCCTTCTTGGTGGAAAAATAGGGTTCAAACAGTTTCAACTTATCCTCCGGCGTGATACCGGATCCGTTATCGCTGATATCCACCCTGACGCTGTTATGATCCTTATCATAATGGGTGCTGATTTCAACTTTCCCGTCATGATCCACTACTGAGACAGCGGCAACCGCGTTATCCAGAACATTGATCATTACCCTCTTTATCTGTTCCGCATCGATATTCAACACAGGAATGCCGGCATCTTTTCGAAAATCAAAGGATATACTTTTGTGGGCATCCTGGAAAAAGATTACGGAATCTTCAATAACCGCGTTGAGATCATTCGGGGAGGGATTCGTCACAGGCAACCTGGCGAAACGCGAGAATTCATCGACCAGATTTTTCAGAATTTCCACCTGATTTATTATGGTCCTTGTGCATTCATGAAATACAGAGGATGTTTCTCCCTCAATCTTATCACCATATTTCCGCTGCAATCTTTCGGCGCTCAGCTTAACAGGCGTCAGAGGATTTTTTATTTCATGTGCTATCCTCTTTGCGGCTTCCCTCCACGCAGCGATACGCTCCGTCTTCTGAAGCTGGGTAATATCTTCGAATACGGCCACGATGCCCATATAATTGTTATTATCATCTCTGAAAATTGTTGCCGACACCAGGATTGCCATCACCTTATCCATGAGTGTCAATTGAAGCTGTCCCTCTACAAAACCACTATCGTTCGCATTCAACTCATCAAGAAGCCCTCGTACCATCTCCATGTGTTCAGGTTTTAAGACATCTTCATATCTCCTGTTGAGAATCTCCCCGCTTTTTACATCCAGCATCTTTTCCGCCGCGTTGTTGATTGTGCTGATCATATCATGTCTGTCTATGGAAATTACGCCGGCTGAAACATTGCGAAGCACAGTTTCCATGTATTTCCTGCGTTGCTCAAGGGTTATATTTGCCTGTTTCAATTCCAGACTGCTTGTTTTGAGGTCCGCTGTCATCTGATTAAATGAATCCGCCAGCACCCCTATCTCATCTTCTGCCAGAATATCTATATGGTAATCGAGGTTGCCGTGAGCCACCTCATGTGTCGCCTCCGCAAGATCCTGTATGGGGATGGTTATCCCCTTTGCCAAAAAGAGACCAAACCACATTGAGGAAAAGATGATCAGAAGGGTTACGATGAAGAGTGTAACAATGTAACTGATTTTTATCGGATTTTTTAACAGTTTAAGCTGTTCGTACTCTTCAGACATCTTGGAAATAATGGACATCTTTTTAATTAATCCCTTATCTATAAAGCAACTGACAGCTATGACCCCTATAACCTCTTTAGGACTGAAATTGGAATAGACGGGAGCTATTCCACTTACCATGTCTCCCCCTCCTGCAGACTGGACTATTGAAAAGTCCCTGCCCATAAAAACATCTTCCAGAACATTGGGAGAAAATTTGGGGGGCAGGATATCCGGATTGCCGGGATCCTTGAGGAACAAACTGCTGTCTCTGTTATCAAAACTCACATCTATGGATCCAAGATTAAAATATTTCTGTCTCTGTGTCAAAAACGCCTTCAGATAATCTGTCCGCTCTTTCTCATATAACTTGTTGTCTGTTATTTCCGATCCAATCTGTCGCGCATAGTACTTTGTATTATCGGCACACTGCTGGTAGTAATCCTGAGCAACTTCAAGGGATAAATTGAGCGCCCTGCCCATCTTTATGTCAAACCAGTTGTCTATGTTGTACGAGAGAAACTTAATGGAAACCAGAAAAAGGGTGACGGTGGGTATAAGAGAAAGAATCATAAAGGCTACGACAAGTTTTGTCCTGAGCTTTGATCCCAGGATTCCCCGTCTCTGTTCAAATATAAGTTTGGCTAAATTTCTTACGATAAGGAAAATAAGAAGGATGATAAGAATCAGATTTATATTAATCAGGCCGAAAATCAACACCTCATTTGATATCGGCAGAAGAATCTCTATACTGGAAAGATGGCTTTCTATATAGGTGAGAGCAATGATTACGGCTATGACAACGAATATCGCAATACGTTCCCTGCGGCGTCTCTTTAATTCATCGGCATTCATATATGTACCACTCTGTCATATATCATCCTTAGATAAACGGCAGCACTAAACGGTGCCCTCATGGCACACTCCTAATAAACAAAATCCTGCCTGAACCAGTCCGTTTCAAAATCCCACAGGGAAACAAAGAAAAAGACATATTCCAGGTGTAACGGAAGGCGAACCTCTTCAAGCTTTGCTTTCACTCTCAAATAGTATCTATCGCCTTTTGTCATCTGCTTTAAAGATGTAAAGACAATACCGTTCAGCTCCGACATCGCGATCTTGGCCTTCGCAAATTCTTTAAACTGTTCCGGATTTCTGCCATGTTCGGTAAAGGCGACATAAAAAATCTTCTTTATATTATCGTATTTAATCGTGTGCTTTACTTCAAGAAAAGATTCTTTTTTATCAAACCAGTAACGGCGTTCCCTCTGCAACTCCAGAACAAACGTAAAGGTGGTCGGGATTCCGGCGAGTATCGCCTCTTCCATGTCTCTTGTAAAACAATTTTCCCCCTTGAGATAAACGAGTAGATTTTCAGATGTGTTGGTTATAATAAGGTCCGTTACTTTTGCTTCTGCCGCAAAAGCTTCTACCGGCAGAAAAGAGAGGCATAACACTATAAAAATTTTGCAGATTCGCACGTAATCGATCTCCGGTCTGCCAATCCTGACAGCCTTGTGAAATTAAAATCTCAATAACAAAATATATTAAGAAAAGGCAACTTAAAAAGCAAGGTTTATTTGAAGGGGAAACTCGCAGAGAATTGATTGGCTGTTCATTCAAAAATGTGATCAGCACCAGTTTTTTCAACTCAGTCCTGATGGGCGGGGATTCGCGCGTTCGGGAAAATTACACGATTTCGTGGAGACGTACTGTAGTACGTCGCACAAGGAATCCTGCAGATTAACGCTGAGATTGTGGAAAAGGGCCATTTCTGAAGTGTACACAAACTAATTTCCGGCAAGAGAAGCAATATCATCCGCCGGGCTATAAGGGCGAGCATCAATTATCTCGTCGAACAACTCCCTTTCGCCGTTAAAATAATGGATCATCTCCCAGCACTCTCCGTGATCCAAGAGCTTTCTCAAAAGAAGATTGTTTAACTTGTGACCGGATTTGTACGCCACAAAATGACCTATAATGGGCATCCCTAGAAGGGACAAGTCTCCAATAGCGTCCAGAATCTTGTGCTTCACAAACTCATCAGGAAATCTGAGCCCCTCCTTGTTGATAACCTTCTCATTATCTAGGACTATCGCGTTATTCAGAGAACCTCCAAGGGCGAGGCCTCTTGCCTGGAGATACTCTACTTCCTGAAGAAATCCGAACGTTCTGGCCGCACAAATGCTTTTTTCATATGTGTCATGAGAGAAAATCATGTCATACGACTGCTTCCCTATCAAAGAATGACTGAAATCTATGTCGTAGGTGATCCTGAACTCAGGAAAGGGGAGGAGGGCCGCCCTGCCTTCATTATCAGAAACAGATACAGGTTCTTTTATCACTACGAATCTTTTTGATTTACCCTGAGATTTTATGCCGGCGTTTTTCAGAAAATCAACAAATGGCAGAGAACTGCCATCCATGATTGGAATTTCAAAGGAGTCTGTTTCTACAACCGCATTGTCTACCCCCATTCCAAAAAATGCGGACAACAGATGCTCGACCGTTGAAATTCTGGTTCCATTCATTCCAAGGGTCGTTGCCAACGTAGTGTCAGATACATTTGTGGGCTCTGCCCTGATCCCATCACTCCCCGGCAAATCACTTCTGTAAAACACAATACCTTCATCAACCCCTGACGGTCTGATAGTCATGTTGATCTTTCTGCCGGAGTGCAAACCCACACTCCGACAGTTTATCTCATTTTCGATAGTCTTTTGTATATACATCCACTCCACCTCTCATATAGAGGAGAGCAATAATCATACCAGATACAGTTCAAGGAAATCAGCTATGCATTCCGGTCATAACCTACTTGAAATACAAGGATTATCACTTTAGAATTCTCGCTGCCGAAAATGGCAAGCAGGGCAGACTCTCAATAAGTGTGTCAAAAAAGCCACGCTTATGCTTTATCATTGGTCTTTTTGTAGAATCTTTCCTTCTCGCTGTAGATACATCCGCAATATTGTTGCCTGTACATATTCAGGTCTCTGGATATCCCGATCCCCTCTTTCCAACCCTCCCTGAAATCGTGGTAGTAAAATCCTGCGCCATATTCCTTTCCAAGACTCTCCCCCAGATCCTTAAGAAGATCGTGATCCTGAAATTTGCTGTAGAGAAGCGTAGAGGTAAAACTGTCAAATTTACCCTTTTTTGCAATATGCGCGGTATACTTCATGCGCAAGTGATAACAGTATTCACATCTCATCTCTTCTCTGAAGACTACACCTCTGAGAAATTCTTCCATGGGATAATCGTCAAATTTGATAAGCCTCATGCCAATATCCTCAGAATATTTTATTACCGCATCAAGTCTCTTTTTGTATTCCGTATAGGGATGAATATTAGGGTTATAGAAAATGCCTGTAACTTCGTGCCCATCTTTTCTCAATATATCAAGAGGGTAAATAGCGCACGGCGCACAGCATATATGAAGTAATATTTTCATGGTCCAAATCCAGTCTAAAGTTTCGAGCGTGTCCTCTTTGGGGAGGCGTACCCAAAGTTTGATACACTCGTAAAAAGTCAGCATTAAACTTGAAACTCATTCTCAGAAAAGTTCTTCCTGTTCCCTGATATATTTTCTTCCAAAGTGTTCGTACGCAAGTTTTGTCGCTACTCTCCCCCTCGTTGTGCGATGGAGAAACCCTTCCTGTATAAGGAAAGGTTCATAGACATCTTCAATGGTATTCCTTTCTTCGCCTATCGCGGATGAAAGGCTGTCAATACCAACAGGCCCACCATCGAATTTGTCAATCAAAGTGAGCAGGATCTTTCTATCCATGAAATCAAAACCCCTGTAATCCACCTCCAGCATCTCCAAGGCATCTATTGCAACGGCTTCTGTGATCACACCATCAGCCCTTACCTGGGCAAAGTCACGAACCCTCTTGAGGAGCCTGTTTGCTATGCGTGGCGTTCCTCTGGAACGGCGGGCTATCTCCGGCGCACCGGCATCATCAAGCGTTATCGACAAAATATCTGCCGATCTCCTGATAATTATCGAAATCTCTTCCGGCGTGTAGAATTCGAGCCGGAAGCTCATGCCGAACCGGTCTCGAAGGGGAGAAGTAAGAAGTCCCGCCCTGGTGGTGGCTCCCACCAGAGTAAAACGCGGGATATCCAGCTTCATCGAACGCGCGGACGGCCCCTGCCCAATAAGGATATCAATATAATAATCCTCCATTGCCGGATAGAGGATTTCTTCCACTACGTGAGGGAGCCTGTGAATCTCATCTATGAAGAGTATATCATCTTCTTTCAGATTCGTAAGGATGGCAGCCAGGTCTCCGGGACGGTCTATGACCGGACCGGATGTCACTTTTATGTCAACACGCATTTCCCTTGCCACGATATAAGCCAGCGTTGTCTTTCCAAGTCCGGGGGGACCGTACAGCAACACATGATCAAGGGCTTCGCTTCTACCCTTCGCCGCTTCCATGAAGATGGAAAGGTTTTCCTTTATCTTTTCCTGCCCTACATACTCGGCAAGGGTTTTTGGACGCAGAGAGTATTCAAACACATCTTCGTCACTCAACTGCTCAGGATCTATTATGGGTGCTTTCATAACGCTAACCACTCAGGTTGTCAGGTTCACGGTTTGTTTAGCTTGAAGACCCACAACCTACTTTCCTGACAATATTTTTAACGATTCCGTCAGGAGGATCTCCAGGGTCAATTTTCTCCCGGCCTCCTTAACCACTTTATCGATAGCATCTTTTGCGATATTACTTTTGTAACCCAGGTTAATCAATGCGGACAGAGCTTCTTCCCTCACCAGCCTATCGGGGGTACCCGCAGAGGTTTCGCTGGAGACTAATTTTGTAATTTTGTCTTTCAGTTCAAAGACCATCCTCTCGGCCGTTTTTCTGCCCACCCCGGGTATCCCCACAAGTCTGCCAAGGTCTCCATCGGATATCGCTCCGGACAGATCTTCCGGTGAAATACCGGACAATATATTTATAGCCAGTTTCGGGCCAATCCCGGAGACCGATATCAATAATTGAAATATGTCCTTTTCCCTGTGATCCAGAAAGCCGAAGAGTCTCACAGCATCCTGTGCTATGTGGGTATGGATGACAAGGTGCACCTGCCTGCCCATATCAGGAAGTTTGTAAAAGGTACTTAACGGCACAGCAACACTACAGCCTATACCATGGACATCAACTATAATGTGATCGATAGATTTATGGGACAATACGCCCTTCAGACTGGCAATCATTCAGATGGGCACCTCTTTTGAAAAGTTTGAATGACAAATGGCTATCGCAAGAGCATCAGATGCATCCAGCGGAGGAGCTTCCTGAAGAGAAAGTATGACTCTCACCATATGCTGAACCTGCATTTTTTCTGCTCTTCCATAACCCACTACTGCCTTCTTTACTTCAAGAGGTGTGTATTCGTAAAGGGGAATATTGCTGTGAGATGCCGCCAGTATTACAACGCCCCTGGCCTGTCCGAGTTTTATAAGGCTCTTGACATTTTTCCCGTAGAATATGTCCTCAAGCGCTATGACATCGGGTGCATATTCTGTAATGATTTCTATAAGTTGATCATAAATCTTCTTCAGGCATGCCGACAGGGATTCTCCCCTTCTCATCCGAATTTCACCATACGCTATATTAAGGATACTCCTTTCCCCTTTTTCAACGACCCCATAACCCGTCGTTTTGGTGCCCGGATCTATGCCTAAAATTATCATTTATAAACAAATCGTTAGCTGAGTTTTTCCATTATTTCATCGGATATATCAAAATTTGCATATACATTCTGCACATCATCGTTGTCTTCCATCTTTTCCATCAGTTTAAGCATCTGGTTCGCCTTGTCTTCCCCAAGCTTAACAGTGTTTTGCGGAATCATACCAATCTCTGCCAAGAGATATTTGATCTCTGCCGCATCCATGGCGGATTGTACATCTTCAAAGGTGTTGGGTTCGGTAATCACCTCGTATTCGCTTTCATGCTCTACCACGTCTTCGGCTCCAGCCTCCAGTGCAAATTCCATCAGGCGGTCTTCGTCAGCATCATCTTTACTGAAGATAATACTCCCCTTCTTTTCAAACATCCAGGACACACAACCGTTTTCTCCCAGGTTTCCACCATGTTTTGAAAAGATGTGCCTGATTTCGGCAACCGTCCTGTTTTTATTATCAGTCATCACCTCAACCAGGACTGCAACCCCACCGGGCCCATAGCCTTCATAGACAACCTCTTCATATGCGGCCGCCCCTTCCAGTTCCCCAGTACCTTTTTTTATAGCCTTTTCAATATTGTCTTTCGGCATATTTTCTGCCTTAGCTGCCGCAACAGCCTGTCTGAGTCTGGAATTTCCCTCTACATCACCACCGCCGATACGAGCCGCAAGGGTTATTTCCTTTATGATCTTGGTAAATATCTTGCCCCTTTTTGCGTCGGCAGCGCCCTTTTTATGCTTAATCGTACTCCATTTTGAGTGACCTGACATATAATCTGACTCCAAATAAGGATTTGATAGCATTTCACAGGAATCGGAAAGCAATGGTTAAGCTGAAAACTGACCCCTGATCCCTGAAATCTGTTTAAGATATAACACAGTAAAATGCCCCCTGCAAAACAAAAAAAAGCCCCTTCAATGATATTGAAGGGGCTAATAAATTAATTTCGGCAGCGTCCTACTCTCCCACACGTAATCGTGCAGTACCATCGGCGCTAAAGAGCTTAACTTCCGTGTTCGGGATGGGAACGGGTGTACCCTCTTTGCTATCGCCACCGAAAACCTGTAAAAATTCGTAACAACCACATATATCTGATGTCCAAGCTGAATGTTATAAACAAAAATATGGTTAAGCCTCACGACCGATTAGTATCAGTAAGCTGAATGTGTTGCCACACTTACACCTCTGACCTATCAACCTCATAGTCTATAAGGGGTCTTCAGTTTCGATGTCTCCATCGAAAGGGATATCTTATCTTGAGGTGGGCTTCCCACTTAGATGCTTT